>JAPKYX010000240.1 GCA_026394075.1 Acidobacteriota bacterium | reverse complement strand
GAAAGTCAACACGAACACTCCCTGCTATCGGAGGGAAGTCGGAATGACTACAGGGGGCGTCGCTGACCAACGTAGGGCACAATGCCGACTTGGAGCATACTTTGCTTCCCGCAAGCAGATGGAAAAGGAAGCGAGTGCTGAGCTGGACGATTCCCAGCCAGCTGCATTGCGCGGTCGGTTAGAAGCGGTCAGCGTCATCCAGGCGGGCATCGAAGCTGACCAGGACGGTCTCGCACGGCCAGCGCGCGAAGCGTTGCAAGAACTAGACGACAAGCTTGGCCTTCCGCGTTGACATCACTCAGCCCGCTTTGGCGGATGCGGAAGCACGCGGATTACGTCGGCGGACGCGCCTCGGACCGAGCCCCGACCTGCAGGAGGGGCCTCTCCCATCGCACCCAAATGCTGAGCAACGCAGGGGGGACGGCTGCGAATTGAGCTACGCCGCCAATCAGTGCTGATGTACGTTTTGAGGGCAGACCGCTCCTGCTGGTCGCGGCTCGGTCTGCACGATTAGTGGAAAACTGGCTTAAGCCCGGAACTCCCGGACCATCTGCACGCAAGCCTTCACTGCTTCCACCGGAGTCTCCGGCAGAATGCCGTGGCCCAGGTTGAAGATGTGGCCCGGGCGGGTGCCCGTGCGCTTCAGCTGTTCGTGGACCTTGGCCTTCAATTCCGGCAAGGGGGCGAACAGGGCGGCCGGGTCCAGGTTGCCTTGGACGGCCGAGCGGTAGCTGATGTCCATCCAGGCTTGGTCGATGTTGATGCGCCAGTCGACGCCCATCACATCGCCGCCCGCGGCATGGAGTTCCTTGAAGAAGCCCGCGACGCCGGTGCCGAAGTGGATCACCGGGACGTTGGACGTCCGGATGCGCTCGATCAGGGCGCGGGAATACGGAGCGACGAAGCGGACGTAATCGTCCGGACCGAGAGCGCCCACCCAGCTATCAAATACCTGGATCGCCTTGGCACCCGCCGCCACCTGCATCAGCGCGAACGGTCCCAACACGTCCACCAGCTTACCCATCAGCCGACGCCACAACGTCTCGTTGCGGTACATCATCTGCTTGGTGCGCAGGAAGGTGCGGGAGGGGCCACCTTCGATCATGTAGCTAGCCAGCGTAAACGGCGCGCCCACAAAGCCGATCACCGGGACGCGGCCATCGAGCGCGCGGGTCACCAGTTGGATCGACTCGCCGACGTAGCCCAGGTCGTCCGTATTGGAGATCGACAGGCTGTCGATGTCGGTGGAATTCTCGATCGGGTTGTCGATCTGTGGGCCTTCACCGGCCACAAAGCGCAGCTTCAAGCCCATCGGCTCCACCGGCAGCAGCAGGTCAGCAAAGATGATCGCCGCGTCCACGTCGAGGATCTCGACCGGTTGCAGCGTCACCTGCGCCGCCAGGTCCGGGCGCTTGCAGATGTCAAGGATGCCGTTCTTCGCGCGAATGTCGCGGTACGGCTTCAGGTATCGTCCCGCCTGGCGCATAAACCACACGGGCCGCACATCAGTGGGCCGGCGGCGGCAGGCATCAAGAAAACGGCTGGTCATTGGAGCCACGCGCATGAAAGTTCCCGTTTGTCGTCACAAATGTAGGCGCGAAGGCCTTTCGGTTTATGTTGAGCCGCCCATTGGCGGCCTTGAATGAAAATCGGCTTGGTCCAGGCTTCGCTATCGAGGGCCTTGGCGGCCACCACCGATACCTGAAGCCGCCCCTGAGCCGGATAACCGGTCCGGGGGTCCATAATATGGCTGTAAACCTTGCCTTCCGCGGTAAAGAACTTCTCCTGAGAGCCGGATGTCGACAGGGACTCGTTACGGAGAAACACTTCCTGGATCTCTTTGTTGGCCTCGCGCGGATGCCGGATATTGACGCGCCAACCGCGTGGTTCACTCGGCGGTTGGCCCAGGCCGTACAGGCTGCTGCCGGAGGCCGAAATAAACGCTGAGGTCACTTTGCTTTGCTTCAGCACTTCCACCATGCGGTCCACCGCATAGCCTTTGCCGATACCGCCCGGGTCCATCTCCAGCGTCGACTTGGCGAACTGGACACTCGGCACCGCCGCATCCAACTGAATGTTGCTCGACCCGATCTTGTCCAGCGCTTCCCGAACTTCCGCCCGGTGCGGCAGCTTGCCGGAGCCCTTGTAGAAGCCCCAAACGCGCATCAGCGGACCAACCGTAATATCAAAGGTGCCTTCGCTCTGTTCGGAGTAGCGTTTGCAGGCGGCCAGCAGGTCGAACAACTCGCGCGAAACCGCGGTGGGGCGCTGACGCGCTTCGCGGTTGACCTTGCTCCATTCGCTGCTTTGCTTATAGTTGGACAACAATTGATCCAGGCGGACCGCCTCTTCCAAAGCGAGGGCGGCGGCTCCTTCCACTTGGGTACGATCGGCGCCGTAGACGACCACCGTAAACGTCCCACCCATGGCGTCGCGGCTGGCCTCAAAGCGTTGAACCTCAAGGCGCGAAGCCCCGTTTGGCGTAGGAGGGGCGCATAGTCCAGTTGCCTGGACCAACCACAAAACTAGCACAAACTGTTTCATTCCGCTGGACTTTTTTGACCTGGAGGAGTGCCGGCCGCCTCGTCCCGGCTGCGCCCGCGCTTGGCCCGTTTCAGCAGACTTTCGATGCGGGCCGGAGGGCCCAGGTTGGACGCCGCTTCAAACTTCAGATCCGGCACCCGGAACAGATCCAGCCGCTCCGCCAGTTCATGCCGGATGAACGCCCCGGCATGAATCAGCGCGGCAAGTGCCTCATCTGTTTGGGTTTGCACCCGGACAACGGCACGCCGGCCGTCGGGTGACAGTTCAATCGCGGCAATTTCGACCGTACCGACACGAGGGTCGGAGACTTCAAAATTGACAATCTCGTATAGTTCTTCGCGCAACGCCCCCGCGAGGCGTTCGGCACGATGGGCTTCCATATCTCAATGGTCCCACTTTGAGGCGATTTTGACTAGATTCAGGCCAAAATAGTGTCAATCCTGCACTGCCGCCGCCGGAAGTACGCAGAATCACGCCAGTCACTTGCGGGTAGGATAGCCGGTCGCGCTGGCCGCCGGCTGACCGCTTTGGTCGCCGCTAACCGCCGGCAGTTGGATGAACTGGCTCGCGATATACAGTGCGGAAGCCAGCAGCAACGAGATCGGAATCGCCGGCGGGATCAGCCGCGGGCGCGTATAGTAGTGGCGTTCGTAGGACACTTCTCTGTCACCTCGATGGGCGGTCGGGTCGAATCAGAGCGGGCACGCTTCCTGAAAGCAGAGGAAGTAGCCCCGCAGTTCTCTTTTGAGAAGTGCCAGTATAGCGAAGCGGAATGACTATTTGATTTCAGAAGTCTCCAGAATTCGCGACTCGGTCGAGAATTTCCGGAAGTCTTTCCACGTCGTCTCCAGTTCCTCCCGGACCTTCTTGAATACCCCTAAACGGCCATCGATCTTCGCGGCCGCAAACTTGGGCAGCCACACCTCGCCGTTCACTCGCGCCTGCTCAAAGGAGAGCCGCGTGCCGGCCGAAATGCGCGCCAGCACCAACCCCAGCGAGAAGTTGCGGATCACGTCGGCCTCCACCTTCACCAGTTGAAACTCCTCGCAATCAATCCACATGTTGCCCTGCAGGCTCTTCAGCACCGAATAAGGTGGCATCCGCCGATTGTATTCACGGCGCGGCGTGGCGGAAATCCGGTAGACCTCCCGCTGATCCTTGCTCTCCACACCCTCCAGCTTCAACTCGTACGCCTTCACGATCTCATCGATCAGCTTCCGGAACTCCTCCCGTTCCCGCGCTTGCTCCCGCGCCAGTTTGGCGCTCTCATCGCGGGACTCCCGCTCGCGCTTGGCAGCCTCTTTCCGGAACTTCTCCTCTTCCTTGGCGGCTTCGGCAGCCGAAAGCGGCTTGTCGTTCTTGGCCACCTTCCGGGCGTAGTACCGGCCTTGCAGACACGTCACTTCGCTCCTCGGAACGGCTGATGAAGGTGTACTGGCGGGCCACTTCGCGGTTACGCCGGTCGGCGGTGGCCAGTTTCTGGATGATCTCCACCGGATCGGTCAACCGGTCAGCCGCCAGCAGTAGGAAAACGGGAACAAGCATCGTTCTCTTGGATGTCTGGAGAAGACCGTCCGGTTTCGGCAGATTTTCCGTCTCGCCCCATCCGAAGCGCCACTGGCCCCACCCGGGGCCGACCTTGCCCAGCTGAGGCAATACCCGCTCGCCGACGCCCGCAGCCTAATTAGAATCAGCGCCTTACAGTGCGCCACCGTGCCTTCCTGCGCCGCGCACGTCAGTAAGCGGTCTTCGGGCACGACGACCCGGACTGTTAGAATCAAACCATGGCCTTCAAAGGGGTGGACTACCTTCTCATCGATTTCCAGTTCTCTGAGCAGGAACTGATGGTCCGGCAAACGGCGCGCCAATTCATTGACGACAAAGTGATGCCCCGCATCAAGCAGGCCTGGAACGAAGGGCAAGGCTTTCAGGATCTCGCCCGCGAAATGGGTGCGCTCGGCTTTCTCGGAGCCAACCTCGAAGGCTACGGCTGCGCCGGCATGTCGAACGTCGAATACGGCCTGCTGATGCAGGAGATCGAACGCGGCGATTCCGGCCTCCGCAGCTTCGTCAGCGTCCAAGGCGCGCTGGTGATGTACCCGATCATGGCGTATGGCAGCGATGCCCAGAAAGAAAAGTGGCTGCCGAAGCTTGCCTCCGGTGAAGCGATCGGCTGCTTTGGCTTGACCGAACCGGACTTCGGCTCCAACCCCGCCGGCATGAAGACGCGCGCCGTGCTGGACGGGTCAGATTGGGTGCTGAATGGCGAAAAGACCTGGATCACCAACGGCAGTCTGGCGGACGTCGCGGTAGTGTGGGCCCGCACGCCCGACGGCATCCGCGGCTTCCTAGTCGAACGCGGCACGCCCGGCTACAGCACCTCTGATATCCACGGCAAGCTCTCCATGCGCGCCTCCGTCACCTCCAGCCTGGCCTTCTCGGATTGCCGCGTGCCGCAGGAGAACATGCTGCCCAACGGCAAAGGCCTAAAAGCACCGCTCGGCTGCCTCACCCAAGCCCGCTTCGGCATCGGCTGGGGCGTCATCGGCGCGGCCATGGACTGCTACGAGACCGCCCGGCAATACACCATCCTCCGCAAGCAGTTCGACGACAAACCAATCGCCTCGCACCAACTGGTGCAGGAGAAGCTGGCCGTCATGATCACCGCGATCACCCAAGCGCAACTGCTCGCCCTCCACTGCGGCCGCTTGAAAGACGAAGGCAAGCTGGACGCCGCGCATGTCTCCATGCTGAAGCGTAACAACGTCGCCATGGCCCTCGACTGCGCCCGCCTCTCCCGCGACCTTCTAGGCGGCAACGGCATCATGGACGACTACCCAATCATGCGCCACCTGTGCAACCTGGAAACGGTAAAAACGTACGAAGGCACGGACCACATCCACACCCTAGTAATCGGCGAACGCGTAACCGGCATCGCAGCCTACAAATAAGCCAATCCGAGCCCCGACCCGCAGGAGGGGCCCGCCGACCCCACCCACCACCGCCCCAAGATCAAGCCATCGCCTCACTCCGAGCCGCGACAGCATGGAGCGGAGTGCCGACAAATCACACCACCGCCGGGGCAAAGATCAACCCGCAAAGCGTTCTGCGGTATCATCAGCCCCACCGGTGCCTCTCGTGACGTACCTGATCACCTTCTCCTGCTACGGCCATCGCCTCCATGGACATCCTGATGGCTCTGTTGATCGGCACCACCGCACCCCAGGGACGCCCCACCTTCAGCCTGACTCCCGTTGGCTGGCCCAAGCCACGCGCACGATGAAGCACCCGGCCTACACCCTTGACGCCGCCCACCGCGCCGTCGTCCTCGACGCGCTCCGCCAATGCTGCCTGCGGAACGATTGGGAACTCCACGCCGCCCACGTCCGGCCCACGCACGTGCACGTCGTCGTCGTCGCCCCGCCCGGACCGGAAAAACTACTGCATGCCCTCAAGTCAGCCGCAAGCCAGCGTCTGAATGCGCTCGAACCCGAATCGGCCGACCGAAAACGCTGGGCCCGCCATGGCAGCACACGCTGGCTTTGGGAACCGCACCATGTTCGCGCTGCGATCAAATACGTCGTGGAGGAACAAGGCCCCGCTCTGGCGGTTTACCAAGCCGAATAGAAAGCTACCAAACCCCACCACCGCCGCACGCTGAGCCGCGACAGCATGGAGCGGAGTGCCGATAAATCACAACACCACCCAAGCGCTCCCAATCCTCACGCGAGCCACCGGAAACCGCCGCACTGGAGAGCACTCCGCTCCATAACTGTCGCGGCTCGGCCTGCGCATTTCTGCGCGCAAGTCCATTCACCCGATCATCAGTTTCAGCCTGGAGCGCGGGCCTCAGCCACTTCCCCTCCAACACCCCCGCCCTCAAATCAAGCCATCGCCTCACGCCGAGCCGCGACAGCATGGAGCGGAGTGCCAATGGTCCAAACCGGAGACCTGGGTGACAGCGAAAGGAGGGAAAGGCGCGCGGTCTTTTCCTGGAGTTCATACGGTGGGCGAAGTGTGCTCGCCGTCAAGGGTGCGCTGCGCCGCTCCATGTTGGCGCGCCCTGGACCGCTCCGCCCCCTTCGCGGGGTCCAGCCGTTCAACTAGCAGGAAAAGCCTATTC
>JAPKYX010000187.1:23539-27428 GCA_026394075.1 Acidobacteriota bacterium | reverse complement strand
ACGCCAGTCGCGGCGCAGATTGCTGTGGCGCGGTCACGCAGTTGCTGCATTGGTGCGGCCACCATCCGCCAGAACGGAATCGTTGTCGCGGCTGACTTATCGAGATAGGCCAACGCCGTGGCTTGCAAGCTCGACAACACGAGGCCGCCTGGTCGCAACGCACGGGCTAGCGGATGACGCGCACACGCGGCCACAAGATCGCGCCGGCCAACAATGATGCCGGCCTGGGGACCGCCGAGCAGTTTGTCGCCGCTGAAGGTGACCAGCGCAGCACCGTGCTCGAGGCTTTGCTTGGCCGCAGGTTCGTTGGCAAGCCATGCGGGCGGAGGGCCGCTGAGCCATGGGCAGTTCGAGTCGATCAGGCCGCTGCCGATATCGGCCACAACGGGCACAGACAGCGTTGCGAGTTCGTCGACGGTGGTCTCTTCGACGAAGCCGTCGATACGAAAGTTCGACGGATGCACCTTCATGGTGAGTGCGATGTCGGCACCTTGGCGAGCGATGGCCTTCGAGTAATCACTGAGCCGAGTGCGGTTGGTGGTGCCCACATCGACCAGCGTTGCGCCCGACTGCTCCATCACGTCGGGTACGCGAAACGCTCCGCCAATCTCCACGCTTTCGCCGCGGCTCACGGCCACGCCGCGGTCGTATGCCAGCGCTGCAAGCACCAGCATCACTGCGGCCGCGTTGTTGTTCACGACCATTGCCGCCTCGCCACCGCACAGGCGCGAGAACAGTTGGCCCACTGCAGTTTGCCGAGATCCACGCTCGCCGGTGGCAAGGTAGAACTCGACGTTGATCGGGCGGGCGGTCTGTTGCGCGCCCACGGGAGCGCGTCCGAGGTTGGTGTGCAGCAGCACGCCTGTTGCGTTCACCACGGGCATCAGCAGCGTGCGCGCGAGGTGAGCGGCGCGGATAGTGGCCGAAGCGGGATCGCCCGCAGCGATGGCCTCGCGGGCGATGTCGACGCACAGCGGGTGGGGGAGTCCGCTCGATGCGAGCGACCGGGCGAGCGTGTCGACCGACGGTGGGCGGGACTCCGAATTCGACATGGTCGAAATGCTACGCCCACCGTCCGTCCACCGCCCGCCCACAACCATTTCGTCTTCAACAAACGGTTTGTTGAAGACTTTTGGTCAACCCCCAACCAATTGTCTTCACCAAACTCTTGGGTGCGGCCATCGCGTAGGGTTGCGGCGATGCTTGCTGTCTCGATCGTGCGACTCGACCCCGAACTTGCGTTGCCCGCGTACGCGCACCTTGGCGATGCCGGCATGGACTTGAGCGCTCGCGAAGACGGTGTGCTGGCTCCGAACGGCGGTCGCTTGTTGATGCCCACCGGCATCGCCATCGCCATCCCGCAGGGTTACGCCGGATTCGTGTTGCCGCGCAGTGGCTTGGCGCTCAAGCACGGCATCAGCGTGGTGAATGCGCCAGGGCTTATTGACTCGGCGTATCGCGGCGAGATCAAAGTGGTCCTGCTCAATACCGATCCAGCCGACGAGTATCACGTGCGTCGCGGCGATCGAGTTGCCCAACTGGTGCTGCAGCGTGTGGAAGAAGTGGTGTGGACCGAGGTCGACTCGCTCGACGGTCTCGACCGCGGTGGCGGATTCGGCCACAGCGGCCGTTGACCTGCAGAGCTCGCTACTTTGGTGACGAACGAATACATGTCGGGGTTGGCCAATACAGACAGCGTGTCGGTTGCCTCGGCCAGGGTGAGTCCCTTACTGAGCGGGCCGTTCGCGGCGATCATCTCAACGAACGTGCGATGTGTGATCTTGCGGCGGCGATCGTCGTCGGCGATGATCGAATCGATCTCCGGGTCTACGGCTGTGGCGCTACGCAGCACGGCCTGCACAGCAGCGGTGCGCTGCAGAACACCGCGAATCAGTTGCGCAATCTGCTCGATTTGATCGTGCTGATTCGCTGAGGATCGAATCGCTGCAACCGCAGGCCGGCTGAGGAGTGGTACCTCGGTGGCGTCGCCGACGATTGCCGTTTCGAGGTAGGCGTTGAGCAGGTTTCGTTTGTTGCGGAACTTTGAGTACACGGTCTCGACAGCCACATCGGCTGTGACAGCGATGGCTTCGATGGTGGTGGCCGCGTAGCCGCGTTCGTCGAACAGCTGACCCGCAGCTTCAATGATGCGCGCTCGAGTGGCCGCAGCGCGGCGTGAACGCAGATCGCGAGGGGGCTTGACATCGTCGATGCCGTGATTATAGTGACACTGTGTAAATACAGTCTCACTGTATTTACTTTCGACAAACAACGGAGCGTGAACCGATGACAAGTTCGATTCCAGTTCGGCGGGTGAACCACTTGGTGCTTCAGGTGCGGGACCTCCAGCGCTCGATCGATTTCTACAGTGAGCTCTTTGGGTTCGTTGAGGCGGTCAACCGATATGGACCAAAGATGGCGTTCCTGCGTGCGCCCGGTTCGCAGAATCATCACGACCTTGGCCTTGTTGAGATTGCTGCCGATGCTCCCGCGGCGAATCCTGCCGCGGTTGGGATGTTTCACTTCGCGCTCGAGGTCGATGACGTGAACGACCTCGCTCGAGCGAGAGACCTACTGGCTGCTCGGGCCATGATCGATCGCGAATTCGATCATGGCGCCACCAAGTCGGTATACGGCTTAGACCCCGATGGCAACAGCTTCGAGATTGTGTGGGTCGTGCCTCGCGCCGATTGGGGTGAGTGGGAAACTCGTGCGCCCGATCGTTTGCCACTTGATCTCGTGGCCGATGTGCTGGCTTGGGGCTGACGCAAACACGCAAGCCGTTGTTTGGCGGAGGTGGACGGGAATCGAACCCGCCGGACGAGGATCGCTCGTCCCAGCCGCTTTGAAGGCGGTGGAGCCCACCAGGTACCCGGACACCTCCGCCGCAGATGCTACAGGTTTGACGTGAGCACGGGGCTTGGCCAGACTCACCACCCATGAGCAGGTTTGGCCGTTTCTACGAAGAGCGCGTGTTGCCGGTAGCGATTGATCGCATGTGCGGCAACAAGGCGTTCCGTGTGCATCGTCGCGACACAGTTGCTGGCACGCACGGCACCGTGCTGGAGATCGGTTTCGGTTCGGGGCACAACCTTGCCTTGTATCCGCCCGAGGTGAAGCGGCTTGTCGTTGTCGAGCCATCGGCGCGGGCTATCGAACTCGCCAAGTCGCGTGTGGCCCGCGCATCGTTTCCGGTCGATGTGGTGGGGCTCACTGGCGAGGCATTACCGCTCGAGAACGGCTCCATCGATTGCGTTGTCTCTACGTTCACGCTGTGCACAATTCCTAATGCGGCGCTGGCTCTTCGTGAGATCAAGCGCGTGCTTGCGCCCGCCGGAACTCTGCATCTGCTCGAGCACGGCTTGTCGGATGACAGCAAGGTTCAGCGTTGGCAGCATCGTCTCGATCCAGTGCAGCAACGCGTTGCAGGCGGATGTCATCTCAGCCGCGATATGCCCGCGCTCCTTGCTGACGCGGGCTTTGGCATCGTCGAGATGCGTCGCTGGAGCGAAGGCCGTCCCCGTCCGTTCTTGGCGATGACCCGTGCCCTCGCCACGCCAACCTGACCGTTAGCCTGTCGCCATGTTGAGCGCTCCCGTGCTGTTTTGCACCGACACCGCATGGGCTCGCTACGGCGATGAACTTCTCGCTGCGGTGCCACACCTTCAGGTGGTCACACTCGACGGCGACACGCACGTCTCCGCAGAAGATCTTGCGCGCATCACGATTGCCTTCTTCAGCGGAGACTCATGGCCGAAGCGGACGGCTCATTTCATCGGCGCGTGTTTGCAGGCACCGAATCTGCAATGGCTGCATTCGTTTTCGGCCGGTGTCGATAGCCCCGTGTTCGCCGAGTTTCTGCGCCGCGGCGTTCGACTCACCAACTCGA
>JAPKYX010000187.1:0-23478 GCA_026394075.1 Acidobacteriota bacterium | reverse complement strand
GGGCTCAGCCGCGATGTTCCAGCGTGGATGCGCGCCCAGCAAGACCATCAGTGGGCGCCACATGTTGGAGAAGAGGATGAGGGCACCAACCTTGCTGTCATCGGCATGGGTCCTATCGGTGAAGAGACCGCTCGGCTGGGCATTGCGCTTGGCATGAACGTGGTTGGTTGTCGTCGTACCGTTTCTGGCAATGAGCCGTGTGAGACGCGCACGTTTGAGGCACTTGGCGAGCTGCTCGTGTGGGCCGACTATGTGGTGCTTGCGTTGCCGCTCACTCACGACACGCGTGGTCTCATCGGCGCCGAGCAGTTGGCGTTGATGAAGTCAACGGCTCGCTTCATCAACGTTGGCCGAGGCGATCTTGTGAACGAGCCCGCGCTGATCGATGCGTTGCAGCAGGGTCGACTCGCGGGCGCGGGTCTCGATGTGTTCGCAACCGAACCACTTGGTGCCGAGAGCCCCCTGTGGGATATGCCCAACGTGATCATTACGCCGCACAATTCGGGTGCTACCGCACTTGCCAACCACCGCGGTGCGCAGATCTTCATCGACAACATTGCCCGATTCGCGAGCGGCGCGGAGATGCGCAACGAAGTTGCGGCTCACCAAGTTGGCGCCGGCAGCATCGGTCGATAGGTTGCCATTACCTTCCCCCTGTTGATTGCTCTGCGACGGTTGCGCTGCGTGCGCGCCGGGTCCGGGGGTGTGCTGTGCTCACTGTTTGTTGGGCCGCCAAGGGCGGTAGTGGAACCACGGTTGTGTCGTGTGCGCTGGCGCTGCTCAGCGCTGCGGCTCACGGGTCGTCGTGGCTGATTGATCTCGCTGGCGATGTGCCAGCCGCGCTGGGTCTTGTTGAGCCTGCGGGTCCGGGCGTGCACGATTGGATCGGCTCTGCCACGGCAGGGTTGCCAGCGTTCGAAGGCTTGGGCGTGCCGGCGGCCGAGGGCATGGTGCTCATTCCGAAAGGCGCAGCGTCGCCGCACGCGCTTGTTGACTCCGCTCGGTGGGCCGAGCTTGGCCAGTACCTCGCGGCGTGCCCAACTCGTGTGGTTGTCGATGCCGGATCATGGTTGCCGCCACCGCAGTTTCTCGCGGCGGCACAACACCAGCTACTCGTGATTCGTCCGTGCTATCTCGCGTTGCGTCGTGCTGCGGCCAGCATGGTGGTGCCCACTGGCGTGGTTGTCGTGCACGAACCGGGCAGGGCCTTGCGGGCGCAAGACGTTGCCTATGCGGTGCAGGCGCCGGTGGTGGCCGAGATCAGCACTGATCCAGCCGTAGCCCGTGCGGTCGATGCTGGCCTGCTCGCGTCACGGCTGCCACGCTCGCTAGCGGTCGCGCTCAGCGATCTCGCCGCGTGACTCATGATCAAGCAGTTGCGGCAATCTGCGAGCAACTGGCGGCCGAGCACAGTGGCGACGCCGAGTTGCTCCAGGCCGCGCGCCGCCTTGCGCGCACGTTGCTTCCGCTGGCCGAGCAACACGATCTCGAGTCGGTTGTGCTGGCCGCGGTGGCCGATGAAGAGTATGCCAGCGCGGGTACCGAAGAAGTACTGCGGCACTGCGTGACCGATGGCGCAGTCTGCACGGAGCCGACGTCGCTCAAGACTTGCCTCGCCCACAAAGGCTTTGCTTGGATCTCCGTCACCACCCATGGCCGGGCAGCCCACGGCAGCCGGTTCGAATTGGGCATTGACGCCAACATGAAGATGGGACGGTTCCTGGCCAAGCTTGACCTGCTCGAACAAGAGCTGCGCCAGCGGACCCCTCACCGCTGGGTAGGGCCCCCCTCGCTTCACGCCGCGACCTTAAATGGCGGCCAGGGCTTGAGCACCTACGCCGACCGGTGCGTCCTCCAGATCGAACGCCGCACCATTCCCGGCGAATCGTTCGACCAGGTAATGGCCGAAATCAAGGCGCTGGGTGAAGCGGACGTCGAGCTGATCTTTGCGCGGGAGCCATTTGAAGTCAGTCAAGATGCAGCGATCGTGCAAGCCATCCGCGCGGCTGGCGGGGGCGACTATTTTGGCGACACGCCCTGGATGGACTCCGCGCTGCTCGCGGCAGCCGGCATTGAATGCGTCGTCATCGGCCCGCATGGCGCGGGCGCGCATGCCGCAGTGGAGTGGGTAGACCTGGAGTCAACCGTTCGATTAGGGGAGATCCTGCGCGATGCCGCAATCAACTACTGCCATTCGTGAGTTCCACCGCACCTGGGGCCCGGCCACGCCGCTGCACACGCTGCCCGGGCGGATCTACATCAAGGACGAATCGCAGCGCTTCGGCCTGAACGCCTACAAGATCCTGGGCGCGTCCTGGGCGCTCTCTCAGCTGAAGCTGCCACCCGGCACCGTCGTGGCTACGGCAACCTCCGGCAATCATGGCCGTGGTGTCGCGCATGCCTGCCGGCGGTTGGGTCTGGAATGCGTGGTCTACATCGCCGCCGGAGCCAACCCCGTGCGCATGCGCCGCATTGAGCGCGAAGGCGCCCGGATCGTGCACGTCAATGGCAACTACGATGCCAGTGTCGCGGCCTGCATGACGGATGCCGCCACCCACGGTTGGACGCTGGTCCAGGACTTGGCCAAAGGCGACTACCAGCAGATCCCGGAACTGATCATCGAAGGCTACTCGACGCTGTTCGCCGAAGCCGAGGAGCAACTCCCCGAACCTCCTGAGACTGTGGTGGTCCACATGGGCGCGGGTAACTTCGCCGCCGCCGGACTGCGCCACTGGATCGGCCGCGCCCGCATCATCGTGGCCAAGCCCGCGACGGAGGCTGTGTTGCCGGATTGCTTGATTCTCGATGAGCCCTCCGAAGGGCTGCTCGACACGGGTGTTGACGAGTGGGTGCACATTACCGACGACGACGTCCGCCAAGCGGTCCAATACCTGGCCGATCACGGCATCGCCGCCGGACCCTCCGGCGCGGGCGGCGTCGCGGGAATGTTGAAGCTGGGCATCAAAGGCCCGGCACTAGCTGTCATCACCGAAGGTCCGGTTGTAGACTAAATGGCGATGACTCGCCGAACCGCTCTTTCTCTGGCCGCGTTTCCTGCGCTGGCGGCACCCGCAGTGCGCTGGCCCGTGTCGATCTTCTCGAAGCACCTGCAGTGGCTGCCCATCGGTGAGGCGGCGATCTTCGCCAAGCAACTGGGCTTTCAGGCGATTGACCTGACCGTCCGCAAAGGCGGCCACGTGGAGCCGGAGCAGGTCGAGACCGGCCTCCCCGCCGCCGCCGAGGCCATCCGCAAAGCCGGGCTTGAGATCACGATGATCACCACCGCCATCGGCGGCGCAAGCGTCCCGCAGACGCCCGCCATCTTCAAGACCATGCGCGCGCTCGGCATCAAGTATTACCGCTGGGGTGGGCTGAAATACTCCGAGAAGCTCAGCGTCAAGGAGCAGATTGCGGCGCTCAAGCCCATGGCGAAAGCACTGGCGGCCCAAGGCGCGGAATACGGCGTCTGTGGCATGTATCACACGCATTCGGGCCTGGGTGAATTTGGCGCTTCCCTGTGGGACATCCTGGCCGTGGTCGATGGCCTGGACCCGGCCGCCATCGGGATCAACTACGACATCGGCCACGCCACCGTCGAAGGCGGCTTCGGCGGCTGGGTCAACTCCTTCCGAGCCGCGGGCCCCTACGTGCGCGGTGTCGCGCTGAAGGACTTCAAGTGGGAGAAGAACGCCAAAGGCCAGTGGCGTCCGGAATGGTGCCCGTTGGGCGATGGCATGGTGGACTGGACCAGCTTCGCGCAACGCTTGAAAGGCACCACCTTCAACGGCCCCCTGCAGCTGCATTGTGAATACCCGATGGGCGGAGCCGACCACGGCGACCGCCAAGTAACCTGGGCCGCCGACCGCATCGCCAACTCCATGCGCCGCGACCTCGAACGCGTGCGCGGCTACCTGGCTTAGTCGAGCGCGGGCTTAGAATACCCGCCGGTTCAGCCGGGCCACGGTGAACTTTGCCGTATCGGCCACCGCCATCACGGCCATCACGCCAGCCTGCACCGGATCGGTCACCACCAGGTCCGCCGCATCGGGCACACTGCCCGCCATATTCAGGCTGATCACCAGCAGACCCTGCGCCCGCACTTCGCGGACGGCGGCTTCGATGTCGCCGCCCATCAGTGATCCGGCCAGAACCAGCGCCTTGGCCCGTGGCAGTCGAGCTACCGCACGAACCGCGGCACCCAGCTGTTGCTCACCCACCAGCGGAATCGTGTCCACGGAGATGTGCTCGCCGCGGATGTTGTGGCGGTCCGCTTCACTGATCGCGCCGATCGCCACCTGACCCACCTGGGCGCCACCGCCGGTGATGATAATGCGCTTGCCGAAGATGCGCTGCAGGCTGTTCACGATCTCGACTTGCCGCACCACCTTTAACTCGTCCAGCGCCGCGATCATCGCCTCCGGCTCGCCCGGCAACTCGATCTCAAAGTAGATCCGTTCCACATCGGCGTGGCGCTCCATGATGGCAATGGAGGTGATGTTGCCATTGCAGCTGGCGATCACCCCCGACATCTGGTGCATGATGCCGGGGCCCGGGTCGGTATGAACGACGAGGCCGACTTTTTCGAGCATAGAGCTCTAGGATACGAAAGGTGGCTCGGTCGTTGGGCTACAGCGCTTCGTAGTGCTTCAGAATCTCAGGCCACTTGCCTTGCGACTTCAAGATCAGTTCGCAGACTTCGCGGATCGCCCCCTGCCCGCCACGGGCTTCGGTGACGTAGTGCGCGGCGGCCTTCACCTCTTCGCGAGCGTTGGCTGTCGCCACGGCAAAGCCGACGCGCTTGAAGCAGACGATGTCGGTTAAGTCGTCACCGACATAGCAGGTGTCGGTGCTGGAAATGCCGCTCTTCTCGAAGCACTCTTCCAGCAACGGGATCTTCTCCGTGTGGCCCTGATAGACGAAGGTCATCTTCGTTTGGCGCGCCCGTTCGGTGGTGGCCGGTGAGACCCGGCCACTGATGACGCCCTTGATGATGTCGTACTTGGACAGCCACTGCAGCGCAATGCCGTCCTGCGAATCAAAGCCCTTCGTCTCAAAGATGGTGCCGTCGGGCGCGGGGACGTTCCACAACGTGCCGTCGGTCAGCACGCCATCGACATCCATCAACAGCATGCGGACCCGCGAGGCCCGCGCTTGTACTTCAGCTGGAATTGAGCTCATGGTGAAGTCCATCCTTAGCGCTGGATCCGGGCGGAGCCGCCCTGGGCAAAGGCGCGCACCTGGTCAACTGTGGCCATCGTGGTGTCACCCGGGAACGTGGTCAACAGCGCGCCGTGCGCCCAACCCAGCTTCAGGGCATCTTCCGGAGATTCACCGCTCAGCATGCCGTAGAACAGGCCGGCCGCAAAGCCATCGCCGCCACCCACGCGATCCAGAACATCCAGTTCGCAGGTGGGCGAAACGTACGTCTGGCCATTCACCCAGGTCACCGCGCCCCAGCTGTGGCGGTTGGTGGAATGCACTTCGCGCAGCGTCGTCGCCACCACCTTTACATTGGGGTAAAGCTCCACCACCCGGCCGATCATGCCGAAGAACGTGCTGGGGTCCAGCTTCGATTTCGCCGCCACTTCCGGACCCGGCACGCCCAGCCCCTTCTGCAGGTCCTCTTCGTTGCCTACCAGCACATCGACGTTGGCCATGATGCGGCTGATCACTTCCACCGCGCGATCCTGGCCGCCGGAAATCTTCCACAGCTTCTCGCGGAAGTTGAGGTCCAGCGAAACGATCGCCCCCGCGGCCTTGGCCGCCTGCATGCCCTCAATGATCACTTCCGCCGTAGTCGGCGACAGTGCCGCAAAGATGCCGCCCGAATGGAACCAGCGGACTCCGCCCGCAAAAATCTTGGCCCAATCAAAGTCGCCCGGCTGCAAGCGAGCCGCCGCTTCGTTGCACCGGTTGTAGAACACCACCGGCGCGCGCATGCCCAAGCCGCGGTCACTGTAGACGGTGGCCATGTTGGGGCCGTTCACGCCGTCATGTTCGAAGCGCTTGTAGAAGGGGCGGACGCCCATCGCCTTCACTCGTTCGGCAATCAGGTCACCGATGGGATAATTCACCATCGCGGACGCGACGCCCGTATTCAGGCCGAAGCAGTCCGCCAGATTGGCGGCCACGTTAAACTCGCCGCCGCTGACGTGAATCTCAAAGGCCGAAGCCTTGCGGAACGGGATGACACCCGGGTCCACGCGATGCACCAGCGCACCCAATGACAACAAATCCAGCGCGCCCTCAGGGCGGATATTCAGGCCGTAACTCATGTGAGTCTCCTTCAAGATGAATGATCGCGGCGCCACCGGGCACATGGTGTGTGCATAGGATGAAGTAGCGAAATGCTCGACCGGGTCCGCGAAACGATTCGCAAACATCATATGTTCTCACACGGAGAGCCGCTGGCCGTGGCCGTCTCCGGAGGACGGGATTCGGTCTGCCTGCTGGACGTCCTCTGCGAACTGGGCTATCGGCCGCTGGTGCTGCATGTGAACCATGGTCTACGGCCGGAGGCGGCAGCCGAAGAGCAGTTCGTGCGGGATCTGGCCGCGGGCCGCGGGCTGGAATGCCGGGTGCAGCTCGCCAAGTTAGCGGACGGCAACCAGGAACAGGCCGCCCGCCAGGCGCGCCACCTCTTCTTCGCGCAATTCCCCAAGGTGGCCACCGGACACACGCTGTCCGATCAAGCCGAAACCGTGCTCTACCGGCTGCTGCGGGGTGCCGGATCGACGGGCTTGCGCGGAGTATTGCCCGTGACAGAGCACGGGCGCATCGTGCGACCGCTGATCGAGATCTCGCGCTTGGACATCGACACCTGGATGGCCGCCCGGCAACTGCCTTACTGTGACGATGCGTCGAATGCGGAACTCCGGTTTGACCGCAACCGTATTCGCCACCAGTTGCTGCCGCAACTGACCGAACAATGGAACGAAGCGTTGCCCCACGTGCTGGCCCACACCGCGCTGCTGGCGGCGGAAGATGAAGCGTTCTTTGAAGTCCAGGTGGCCACGGTCTGGTCCACGCTCTCCCGTTGGGAGCATGGCGCGCTGATTCTCGATTGCCAGCCGCTGGCCGAAATGCCGGACGCTCTCGCGCGGCGCGTGGTCCGCCACGCGATCAGCCAAGTGAAGGGCAACCTGCGGAGCATCGACTTTACGCATGTCGAACAGATTCTGGCGCTCACCCGGCTCACCGAAGGCCACGGGCGTGTCCAGGTGCCGGGCGTCGATGTCATGCGAAGTTTCGAGTGGCTGAATCTAGCGCCGGAACGCCGTGCAGCCGATGAGCCTAGAAATTGGAGCGTCGCCATCGACGCCCCGGGCGAGTGGGAAGTTCCGCCCGGAATAACCGTCCGGATTGCTGGCTATAATAGGGGCAGTTCCGGCAAGTCATTGATTTTGCGAAATTGGCGGCCGGGTGACGCGATTCGATTGGCTGGATCGCAAGAAGAGGTCAAGATCAAGCAGCTGTTCCAGGAGCGTCGGATCCCTTTGTGGCGGCGCCGAAACTGGCCCATCCTCGAGCTGAGCGGGGAAATTATCTGGGCCGGTGCATTTGGAGGAATCAGTTTGCTTGAGTTCGACGTCTGTATAGTCAGGGAGAGTTCATGAGCTCGAATGTAAAAAACGCTATCTTCTGGGTGGCGCTGGTGTGTGTGGTCGTCCTGTTCTGGGCGGTGTTCCGGCAGGCCAAGGGCCCGCGGGAGCAAGCCGTCAGCTTCACCGAGTTTATGGACATGGTGGAAAAGGACCGCGTCAAGTCGGTCACCATCACTGGCAACGAAGTCCACGGTGTGTTTAAAGACGAGAATTCGGCCCTGCGGACACTGATCCCGGCCAACTTCCCGGACATCTACCGCACTCTGCGGGACCGCCGCGTGAACGTTGAAATCAAGGATGTGAATTCGGCCCCCTGGGTGTCGATCATCATCAACGCGGTGCCCTTTGTCCTGCTGCTGGCCTTCTGGATCTTCATGATGCGCCAGATGCAATCTGGTGGAAACAAAGCTCTCAGCTTCGGCAAGAGCCGTGCGCGGCTGCATTCGTCCCAACAAAAGAAGGTCACCTTCAAGGACGTCGCCGGCGTTGAAGAAGCCAAGGAAGAACTGCAGGAGATCATCGACTTCCTGCGTGAACCGCAGAAGTTCCAGAAGCTGGGCGGCCGCATCCCCAAGGGTGTACTGCTGATCGGTGGCCCCGGTACGGGCAAGACACTGCTCGCCCGCGCCATCGCTGGCGAGGCCAACGTGCCCTTCTTCTCCATCTCCGGTTCGGACTTTGTGGAAATGTTTGTCGGCGTGGGTGCTTCGCGTGTCCGCGATCTGTTTGAGCAGGGCAAAAAGAACGCCCCCTGCATCGTGTTCATCGATGAAATCGACGCCGTCGGCCGCCATCGTGGCGCGGGCCTGGGCGGTGGTCATGACGAACGTGAGCAGACCCTCAACCAGCTGCTGGTGGAAATGGACGGCTTTGAGTCGAACGAAGGCGTCATTTTGGTGGCCGCCACCAACCGCCCCGACGTGCTCGACCCCGCGCTGCTGCGCCCCGGCCGTTTTGACCGCCGCGTCGTGGTGGACCGCCCCGATGTGAAGGGCCGCGAAGCCATCCTCCGCGTGCACACCAAGAAGGTGCCGCTGTCGGACGATGTCGAGTTGAACATCATCGCTCGCGGGACGCCGGGCTTTGCCGGTGCCGATCTGGCCAACCTGGTGAACGAAGCTGCTTTGATCGCCGCGCGCCAGAACCGCAAAGTGGTTACCATGTACGATTTTGAGCACGCCAAGGACAAGGTAATGATGGGCGTCGAACGACGCAGCAAGCTGATCTCGGACGAAGAGAAGAAGCACACTGCGTATCACGAAGCCGGTCACGCTGTCGTGGCGGCCATGACGCCGCTGGCTGATTCCGTGCACAAGGTCACCATCATTCCGCGCGGTATGGCGCTGGGCTTAACCCAGTTCCTGCCGGAAAATGACCGCGTCGATTTCTCGAAGGATCAGGCTCAGGCGGCCATCGCGGTCAGCATGGGCGGACGCGTCGCCGACGAAGTGTTCCTCGGCATCAAGACTGCCGGCGCTTCCAGCGACATCGAGAAGGCCACTGAACTGGCCCGCCGCATGGTCTGCGATTGGGGCATGAGCGATCTGGGGCCCGTCAGCTTCGGCAAGCGGGAAGAGCAGATCTTCCTGGGCCGCGAAATCGCCCAGCACCGCGACTTCTCGGAAGCTACGGCCATCCGGATCGATGAACAGATCCGCGCTTTTGTCGATGAAGGCTACGGGCGCGCCAAGCGCATCATCGAAGACAATCGCGCCGCGGTCGAGAAGATCATGGAAGCTCTGCTGGAGCGTGAGATCCTCGATGGCAACGAAGTGAAGTTGTTGCTGGCGGGGCAGAGCCTGCCTCCGTACCGCGCCGCCAACAATCAGTCCCGCCCTTCTTCCGGTGATGATGGCAAGGCTTCTCCGGCCATCAACCCCGGCATGCAGCCCGGGCCCCAACCGGCATAGGGAGCGCCCGGATACTTGGCGATGATCCCCCGGTTCCCCGTCTATCTGTTTGATGTAGACGGCACTCTGACGCATTCGGCACCTGACATCTGCGGCGCGGTCCAACAAGTGATCGCGCCGCGTTTGTCTGACCGGACGGTCAGCGATGCCTATCTGACCACCTACATCGGACGCCACCTGTTCGACCTGTTCGCCGACCTATTCCCCGGCATCAGCCAAGCGGACATGGATACGCTGCTGGCCGAATACCGGCAGGTCTACGCTGCCCGGGGCCACAACGCGACGGTGCTTTATCCGGGCGTCGTCGAAGGCCTTTCCCGACTGGAAGGTCGCAAGTCCACCGCCACCACTAAAGGCACGCCCACCACGCGCATCGTGCTGGAAAAGTTTGGCCTGCTGCCGTTTTTTGATCACGTGCAAGGCACCGACGGATTTCCCGCCAAACCCGAACCCGATGTCATCTTCAAGTCGCTCGAGCTATTTGGCGCAGACCCGCAGGATTGCCTGTTCGTCGGCGACGCCTCTGCCGACCTGCAAGCCGGCCGCCGGGCGGGCGTGCGCACCTGCGCCGTCACCTACGGCTACACGCCCCGCGAAGAGCTAGCCAAGTGGGAACCAGACTTCTGGATCGATGATCTGCGGCAGTTGTCGTAAAGCCAGTTCGACGCCGTGTCTCGTGACCAGCCTTACTTCCCCGGGGTGATCTTCGATATCGTCAGGCCCACGGCTTTGCTGGGCTTGTCCATGTCTGACTTCGCGAACTCGATCGCGGATCTCACCAGTTCCGTGACTCTCTCGTTCCGGTAGTCCCCCGGGGCCGAAACGTCAATATGGCGGATCAGGGTGCCGGTCCCCGTTAGCAGCTTGTGGGGGTCAGGCAAGAGCGCCCCCTTATTGAAACCGAGATTGAAATGGCTCGTGTAGATCGGGAGCATGCAGTACGCATCGCCCAGCCGGTCGGAAAGCGAAAAAACGGCAGTGAGCGCGTGCGTCCGGTAAAGCAATTCATTCGCGCCCGGATGAGCTTCCAGCAGGAACTGCCGCGCATCCAGGAACAGATCGATCAAGTCCGCATCCTTGCGCTGCAGATGCGCCAGAAAATCGGGATGAATCGGGCGGGTCGCGCTCATCTGTTGCCTGGATGTTCAGTGCCCTACAAGCTAATGGGGTTACGGCCGGGCCAAATACTTCTCGTACATCTTGGTGTGCTTGTTTTCGAGCGACACCGCACGGCCCTTGATCCACATCTGCTTCACGCTGGTCTTGTGTTCCAGCAAGTCGCCGTCGGTCAGGATCAGGTCCGCCCACTTGCCCTTTTCAATCGAGCCATACTCCCCGGCAATGCCCCAAATTTCGGCGGCATTGATGGTGACGGCCTTTACGGCTTCTGCCGGCGGCAAACCGTAGCCCGCCGCGATACCGGCCTGGAAGGGCAGGTTGCGGGCGAACTGGGTGTCGAAGGTGCCGAAAGCGAACTTGATGCCCGCCTTGTGCAGGTCAGCGGCGCGGGCGTAGTTCTTGTCGTAGGCGTCGTCTTCCTGCTCCGGCAAGTCGGTTGATTCGCCTATGATCACCGGGATGTTCTTGGCCTTGATCAGCTCCAGCGTGGTGCCCGCCCGGCCAATGTTGGCCAGGATGCCCTTCAGCTTCTGCTTCTCAATAAACTCGATCGCACCCTTGATGGTCCGCTCATCCGGAGCCGGAATGATCACGGGCAGCTTGCCGTCCAGCACGGGCAGCATCGCTTCAAACGCCAGATCGATCCGGAAGTCCGGCCGCGCCACCGCCTTGGCCTTCTGGTAGTTCCGAGCCTGGTCGAAGTAGTCGTTCAACTCCTTAACCCGGCGGTCGTAGAACCGCTTGGCTTCCGTGAACGCCGTCCGTCCGGCGGTGAACTCCATAAAGTTGAAGGTCCGCGTCTCGATGGTCGGGAACTGGATCATCAGCGCCGCATTGCGCTTGATCTCCATTTCTTCCCACGTCCAGCCATCCAGATGCATCAGCGACACATGCCCGGGAATCAGCGGACTGGTGCCCGCCGAACGCGACCCACCACCGCCACCAGAGGCGGGCATGGTCATCGCGGAAGTGATGCCGTTGGCGCGCGTCACCGGCAGGTGCTCGCTTTCCGGGTTCACCGCGATCAGCGGCCGCAACTGCGGGTTAAACGTGCCGATCTCGCCCGTATCCACGGTCTCGCGGATGGAGCTGATCTCCTGCAGGCCCAGCTGCGTCGCGGAGTTGATCATGCCGGGCCACACATGCAGCCCCTTGCCCTCCACCACCTTGACGCCCTTGGGTGCCACCAGCTTCGCGCCAACCTCAGCGATCTTGCCGTCCTTCACCAGCACGGCGCCGCCCGCAATCTCGGGTCCGGTCACCGGGTGCACCGTGACGTTGCGGAGAAAGAACGAATTGTCCGCGCCCGCGGCAGCCGGGGCCGCCGCCTTCTTGTCGGCTTGCGCCACCAGCGTGGCCGCACAGGCGGCCATCGAAATCAAAATACGACGAGTCATCTAGGCAGGCCTCCGGGCGCCAGCGGGCGGCGGCCCCATCTTCTTCTGTTGCAAGCGTTCCTGTTCCTTGGAGCGGTCGATCATCTGCTTCTTGACCAGCTCCTTCTTGCCGCGCTCCTCGATGTCCTTCATGCGGTCAAAGTACATGCTGCCATCGACAAACACCTTCTGCGCGACGGCGTAGCTCGACAGCGGATGCTTGTCGTAGAGCACCAGGTCCGCATCCTTGCCCACTTCGATGGAGCCGACGCGATTGTCCACCGCCAGCTGCTTGGCCGGGTTGATGGTGATCAGCGCCAGTGCTTCAGTCTCCGTCAGGCCACCGTACTTCACGGCCTTGGCCGCTTCGGTGTTCAGACGGCGCGTGACGTCGGCTGAATCGGAGTTGATCGAGGTCAGCACGCCTTTCTTGGTGAGAATGGCGGCGTTGTAGGGGATGGCGTCAAAGGCTTCCACCTTGTACGCCCACCAGTCAGAAAACGTCGAAGCGCCCGCACCGTGCGCGGCGATCTCTTTGGCCACCTTGTAGCCTTCCAGCACATGCTGCAGCGTCCGGATCTTGAAGCCATAGTCGTCCGCCACGCGGAGCAACATCAGGATCTCGTCGGCGCGATAGCTGTGGGCGTGCACGAAGCGCTTGCTTTCCAGTACTTCCACCAGCGGCTCCAGCTTCAGGTCCCGGCGCGGCGGAATGGCTACTTCGCCCTTGGCGGTCTTGGCGTTGTACTCCTGCCACTTAGCCTGATAGATCTTGGCATCGTTGAACGCCTGCCGGATCACGTCCTCCACGCCCATGCGCGTGGCCGGATACCGCAGGCTCCCCGGCGAACCCTGCAGCGGACCGGAGCCCGCACTGCCGCGGCGCTTCGGGTTTTCGCCCAACGCAAACTTGATCGAAGGCTTCGCGCCCTCAAACACCATCTCGCTGGCCGACTTGCCCCAACGCATTTTGATCAGCGTGCACTTGCCGCCGATCGCGTTGGCCGAACCATGCAGGATGTTCGAACTGGTGACGCCACCCGCCAAACCGCGATAGATGGAAATGTCCGTGGGGTTCAGCACATCTTCAATCCCCACCATCGACGACACCGACACGCTGCCTTCATTGATCGCATCAGCGGCGATGTGGGAGTGGCAATCGATGATGCCCGGCATCAGGTACTGGCCGTTGGCCTCGATCACCTGCGCCCCGGCAGGCACCACTACCTTCTCGCCCATCTCCTTGATCTTGCCGTTCTCGATCACGACGGAGCCCTTAAAGCCCGGCTTAGTCACCGGCAGGATATTGGCGTTCTGGATCACAATCACTTGCGCACCCAGCGTCGCGGCCGCAGCCAGCGCAAGGGCGAAGGAATAGCTAACGTTTCTCAAATTGCTAACGAATCTCATTGAGTCACCTCCGGCTTGGCCGCGGCAGCGGGCGGCGGCGGATCATACCGGACACCGTCCACGAATACATGTTGAATCTGGGGCCGCTCAGCGAACAGGTCCCCTTTGACGACCACCAGATTGGCGATCTTGCCCTTTTCAATGGAGCCGATGCGGTCGGCCACGCCGTAGATCTCGGCGGGCGTCAACGTCAAAGCGCGCAACGCGTCGTCGGTCGAAAGCCCTTTCTGGATGGCCCGGCGAATGTTGCGGGACACGCTTTCCGATCCATCGGAATAGAGCGCAAACTTCACTCCCGCCTTCGCCAGCGCGGCGGGCGTCGACGGAGCATTCTCGCGCAACTCCAGATCCTTCATGCTGTCCACGTCGTCCGGGTCCCGGTCGCGAGCGCCTTCCGGCCACTTCAGGCTCACCAGGGCCGTGCTGCCTGATTTGGCCAGCAGCGGAGCCGCCTTGTAGCCTTCATGCAGGCCGTAGAACATTGTCGGCACGCCCATCTCTTTGGCGAACCGGATCATGCGGTCGATCTCGTAGCCGCGCACGGCCGGCATCAGGAAGCGCTTCGATTCCAGCACGCCTTCGAGCGCGCGATCATAGGCCGGACGCTCCAGCCCTTGCGGGGCCTTCGCGTAAAGCTCCTTGGCCTTCCTGTAGTGGTCGGCGTCCAGGAAGACTTGCCGGATGTAGGCCAGGGTGCCCATCAGCGAGCCCGGAAACGCCGTAAAGCCACCACGGGCCAACGTCACAAACTGCCCGGCGCTGTTGTCCAGCACCATGCGGCTGCCATTTTCACCCGCCAGGTTGATCACCGCGCCCTGTCCCGTAAAGATGCCACCAGTGGGGAAACTCACCGCGCTGGTAAAGCCCGAATTGCGGAGCGCTTCCACGCGCCGCTCATTGGCGCGGACCAGATCGGCCGCCCGCACCCACGTGCTGGTCAAGGGCCGATCTTCCGGACCACGCGCCGGCAGTCCGGCTTGGTTGGGAGCAGGCAGTGCCCCCGCCGCATTCCGTCCACCACCGCCACCGCCAAATCCACCCGCCGCCGCCGGTGCCGCCTCTGGAATCCCGATGGAGCCCATCGCGTCCACCAGACCGGGATAAACCGTCAGCCCTTCACCGTCCACCACCCAGGCATCCGCCGGAGCGGCGACGTTCTCGCCGACTTCTGTAATCAGCCCATTGCGGACCACCACGGTGCCCTTCGCAATCGCCGGTCCACTGACCGTGACGATGCGGGCGTTCCGGATAGCTACAACAGGCGGGGGCGCTTGAGCCAAAATCGGCGTCAAGGCAAAGACGAAAGTCACCAAACCGCGCATAGTACCCAAGATGATCGCAGTATCATGGAAGGTTACACAACTCCCTCATGGCTCAATCTCCTGTCCGCTACACCGATGCCGGTGTGAACATTGACGAAGCCGATCGCGCTGTCAAGCAGATCCGGCAATATGCCCGTGCCACGTTCACGCCGGGCGTGCTTACCGACATTGGCAGCTTCGGCGGCGGCTTCGCCCTGCCCAAGATGCGCCAACCGGTGCTGGTCTCCTCCGCCGATGGCGTCGGCACCAAACTGAAGGTGGCCATCGAGGCGCAAAAGCACGACACCATCGGCGAATGCCTGGTGAACCACTGCGTCAACGACATCATGGTGCAGGGTGCGAAGCCCCAGTTCTTTCTCGATTACTTCGCCTGCGGCAAGCTGGACCATCGTGTTGCTGCTCAGGTGATCAAGGGCCTGGCGCGCGGCTGCAAAGCCAATGGCTGCGCCCTGATCGGTGGCGAAACGGCGGAAATGCCGGGCCTCTATGCGGACGGCGACTATGATCTGGCGGGCTTCATTGTCGGTGCCGTCGAACGCAAGAAGATGCTCACGGGAGCCTCCATCAAGGCGGGCGACGTCCTGCTGGGCCTGCCTTCCAGCGGCCTCCACACCAACGGCTATTCGTTAGCCCGGAAGCTGCTGTTTGAAGTGGCCGGTTACAAGATCGATAGCGTCATCCCGGAACTGAAGCGCACTGCTGCCGATGAACTTTTGCGCGTTCACCTGAGCTATCTGAAGCCCATCGTCACGCTGATGGAAGCAGGACTCTTGAAAGGCGCAGCCCACATCACCGGCGGTGGCATCACTGACAATACGCCGCGGATTCTGCCCGCTGGCCTGGGCGTGGAAGTACAGGTCGGGTCTTGGCCCGTGCTGCCCATCTTTGAACTGTTGCGGCAGATCGGACAGACGCCGGACGATGACTGGCGGCGCACCTTCAACTGCGGCATCGGCATGATCCTGGTTGTTGGCGCAAAACAGAAGGAGGCCGCCGTGGCCGCATTGAAGACGTTGCGTCAGCGCAGCTACGAGATGGGCACCGTCGTGAAGCACTCCGGTGGCGACCGCGTGAAGTACTCCGCGTGAAGCGCCTCGGCGTTCTCCTCTCCGGCCGCGGGTCCAACTTTGAGGCCATCGCGCGGCAGATCGAAAATGGCCAACTAGAGGCCGAAATTGCCGTCGTCATCTCCAACCTGGCCGATGCTCCCGGCTTGGCCACGGCGCGGGCCATGGGGCTGACGGCGCTGTGGGTCAGCGGCAAAGGCCTCTCGCAGGACCAGTACGATCAACGCCTGATCGAAGTGCTCCAGGAGCATCAGGTGGATCTCGTCTGCCTGGCCGGCTTTATGCGGCTGCTGGGGCCGGTGATGGTGCAGGCGTTTCCGGAACGCATCCTGAACATCCATCCGTCACTGTTGCCTTCGTTCCCCGGATTGCATGCGCAGCGGCAGGCGCTGGAGCATGGCGTAAAGTTCGCGGGCTGCACTGTGCACTTTGTGGACGAAGGCGTGGATTCCGGCCCCATAATCCGCCAAGCGGCGGTGCCGGTGCGGGATCACGACACGGAGGCCACTCTTTCAGCGCGCATCCTGCAACAAGAGCATCGAATTTATGCCGAGGCGATTGCCCTCGTGCTGAACGAAGAGTACCGGATTGAAAATCGGAGGGTGATCGGGTGATGAAGGCATTGCTGGTTGGGTTGAGTCTGGGCGCGGCCCTGTGGGCCGATGTCGTGGTGATGAAGAATGGCGACAAGCTGTCGGGCACCGTCGTCACCACCTCTGACAAGGGTCTGGTGTTTAAGAGTGAGTTTGCCGGCGAAGTGACCATCGCCCTCGATAACGTCGTGTCGATTGAATCCGCCGCCCCCGTGGTGCTGGTCACCAAGGACGGCAAGAAGTTGACCGGCGTCCTCAAGACCGAAGGCAGCGTGGTCCGTGTCGGTGACGCAACCGCCGACCGTCAAGCCTTGGCCGCCATCCGCCCGCCCGCCGCGCAGGAAAAGTTTGAGCTGGAAGAGCGGCGCAAACTGCAACCCCAGTTCCTGGACCTCTACAGCGGCTTCATCGATTTTGGCCTCGCCAACGCTTCCGGCAACGCCCAAACCAGCACGTATTCCACCACCGGCAATCTGGCCCGCATCACCGCCCATGACAAGATCACCCTGCGCTTCTCGCAGATCTATGCGGCCAACAGCACCACCGGGCCCAAAGTGGCCACTGCGCAGGCTATCCGCGGCGGCTGGGGCTATCAGCGCAACGTCGGCCCCAAGATGTTTCTGCAAACCTTCAACGACTATGAAAACGACAAGTTCCAGCTGCTCGATTTGCGCTTCGTCTTCGGCGGCGGCTTGGGCTACACGGCGATCAAGAGTAATCGGACCCTGCTGACGTTCGGTGGTGGTGGTGCGCTGAACCGTGAATCGTTTGCCCCCAATAGCGTCAACCCCCGGCTGGTCGCCTTCAACCGGAGCTCCGGTGAAGCTTACGCCAACCAGGAGTTCAACCATAAGCTGAATTCCGTCTTCACCGTGTTTGAGCGGTTCTCGTTCTTCCCCAACTTATCCAACTCGGGCGAGTACCGCCTCAACTTTGACGCGGGTGGCGTGGCGACACTCTATAAGTCGTTCGCGCTGCAGGTGGCCTTCAGCAATCGCTTCCTGTCCAACCCGCCGGTGGGCCGCAAGCAGAACGACACTCTGTTCACGACCGGCGTCCGCTACACCATTCCCACTCGGGTGAAGTAGCGCGGCGGCGACCGCCGGGATGATTTTCAGTTCGTCCGGTGATCTCTGTCATTCTGAATGAGCTGCATGCGCCGCCTGATTACCGCCATCTGTTGTCTTGCCGTTGCGGCCACGGGGCAGCAACTGCTTACGCCGGGCCGTGCAGAAACCGTCAAGATTGAGGCCGCTTTCAATCAGGCGCTGAACGACAACACGGGCGGCGTGCTCGCCTGCAACATCCTGAAGTTTGAGCCGCGGCTCAGCTTCGGCTTCCGCTTCTGGACCGGCTACGACCTGTTCATGCCGGTCCGCCAGTTCGCCAATACTGATAAGCCACAGGGCTTGATTTCGGTGCTGCGCGTCACTCCCCAGGGTGGCCAAGCCTCGTACTTTTTCCGTCAGGCGACGCTGCCCGCGCTGCCGCAGGATAAGCCCTTGCCCAAGAATATGGAGTTCACCGCTGGGGGTGGCTTCTCCCTCGGCGAGGGCCGCTACGATCTGCTGCTCCAGGTGCTCGACCAATCCGGCCGCACCTGCCGTCAGCGTTGGTCGATTGAGGCCAAGAAGGCCGGAGTCCCCCTCCGCATCGAGCCCGGCAAGGTGGCCGACAACGGCCTGGAACGCTGGTCCGGCATTCCCGCCAAAACCGGCAGCCTGGACAAGGTGACCGTGTTCCTCCACGCCGCCCCGGTGATCCCCCGCCGCGCCACCGTGCGCCTGTCGGCCTTTGACATCACCGTGCTGCTGATGAGCCTGACCAGCCTGCTCGACACCTCACATTTTGCCGAGGCGCGCGTCGTCGCCTACAGCCTGGACAATCGCCAAGTGTTGTTCGAGGAAGAAAACTTCGACGGCCGCGCACTGCGCCGTCTGCTGCGCGTGCTCTCCGATCTCAACCTGGGCACCATCTCCTACCGCACACTGAATGGCGCCGGACCCGCGGAAGTACTGGAAGATCTCACCCGCCGCGAAAGCGCCCGCCCGGAACCGTCGCAAGCGCTCGTATTTTTGGGCCCCACGTCCCGCTACGATGCCCGCGTCTCGCCGAAGCTGAAAGAGCTGCGGATGACGCTGCCCAAAAGCTACTCGCTCAGCTTCCCTTCACGCTACTTCCCGGACGACATCGTCAAGCGCTTCGTCACGGCCGGTCCTGGCAAGGCGCTAACGCTCTACGGTCCGGGGGATCTGGCGAAGGCGATTCGGGAGATTGACACCAAGTGATCGCTGGGCGCCTGGCTGCTGCTATTTGCGACGGAATAGAAACGCCAAACCTGCGGCTACCATCGCGAACGCGGCCGGCTCGGGTGTGCTGAGGGGGAGGGGCGTGGGTATGCTGTCCAAGCCGTCGAAGTTGAATGTGCCATTCAACGCGCCCACATTGTCGCCATAGTACCCGGGGTCGAGGCCCGGCGGCCAGAAGTGCCCAAACGCAAGTGTATCCTCAAAGCCGAAGTACAGCCGGCGGGCCCCGGTTGGGACAAAGAATGTTTGCACTGTTCCTGAGCCGGTGCCGGTCAGCCCATCACCGATGAAAAAAGTCTGATTCAACTCCGGGCTATAACTTGTCTTTGCATAATCAGCCGGCGTAACGTAGCTGAGTCTATTGGGGGCCGGGTCATTCGGATTAGATGCTCCCAGGAATAGCCCCACGAGGAACAATTGGTGCTCGTGGGCTACGATGCCCGAAATGCCTCCATAACTGTTGATCTGCGTATCTATTCCGGAGCACTGGCCGCCATCCGGACCCATCGAGGGTACAATCCGGATGCAGTTGGTGAGCCCCGTAACCGCTTCAAAGGTAGCCATGGTCGCGGTTGAGGGGACCAAGAAACCCGGGGGCGTGAGCCCCGGCTCGATTGCAATCCCTCCTGGTTCGGGAGAAGTTAGCTGACCCGCCCCAAAGATGTTTGACCGTGCATCGACCGCGAACAACCCTGTGGTGCCCGCGCTCAATGCTCCTGCCATCGCAAAGCAGACAAAAACCGTCTTCATGCTGACGCCTCTTACTGACGGACCTTACGGTAGGTACCACCGTCAACTGGAGACTAGCACGTATCCTTGGATAGTCAAGGATTACCAATATATACGGAAACAGCGGCGGTCAGCGGCAGTAGCTTACTGAAGTAATCTTTTAAGCTCTTCACTCAGCCGGTCAGTATCGTTCTCGTCGTTATAAAAATGCGTCGAGACCCGCAAGCGGCCATATCGCGCGCTCACCAGCACGCCCGCCTGCTTCAACTGCTGCGCCAGCAATGAGGCATCGCGGCCCGGAAACTTCGGGGCCAGGATGGGTGAGCGGTAATGCTCGCCTTCCAGAAACTCCCCGCCGTGGCTTTCGAGCATCTGCCGCGTCCGCCCAGCCAGTTCCATCACCCGCTGCTCAATCGCCGCCGGTCCAATTTCGAGCATCATCTCCACTGACGCGCCCAAGCCGTAGATCAGCGAATGGGCCAGCATGCCGCCTTCATAGCGCTCCGCCGCTGGGGCGAACTTGGGAGCCGCTGCTTCCAGTTGGTCCACGTTGCGCCAGTTGCGGTCGCTACGCCAGCCCACCAGCGTCGGCTTTAGCCACTCCCGGACTTGCGGCGCAACGTACATGAAGCCAGTGCCGTTCGGTGCCAGCATCCACTTGTAGGCGTGCACGGCAAAGACGTCCACCGGAATGCGGCTGAGGTCATACTCCAGCGCGCCGCAGCCCTGCGTGGCATCCAGATAGAACAACACGTTGCGCTCCCGGCAAAACCGGCCCACTTCTTCGGCGGGGGCACGGAAGCCATTCAGATAGCTGAGCCCGCTTAAGGCCACCAGACGGGTGCGGCTGTTGATCGATTCGTAGAACCGCTCCCACGGAGCCACCACCAGTTCCACGCCCCGCTCGGCTAGCAGAGCAGGGAAGTAGATCTGGTTCGGAAACTCGTTCTCGAGCGTGACAATCCGGTCGCCCGGCTGCCAGTCGATGCCCGCGATCAGCAGCGAGATCGCCTGCACGGCCATCGGGATGAAGGCGACATCGTCGGCCTCGACGTGCAGTAAGCGCGCCACTGAACCGCGCACCTGGTCGGCATCATTGAACCATTCCAGAAAATCAGCACAGGCCACTTCGTCACGATGGTCAAAGTGGCGGTCAATGGCCGCACGCGTCCGACGGGCCAGTTGGCCAAACGTGGCCGTGTTGAGATACGTGCAGGTAGAAAGCGCCGGAAACTCGGCCCGGATCGCCTTCCAGTCGTTACCCACGGAGCCGGTCCGCAACGTAGGCGATCGCTTCCGCCAGCGGCTTCTCCACCATCTCCTTGGTCCGGCGTTCCACCACTTCGACGAGACCCTGAGCCACCTTCTTGCCGATGTTGATGCGCCACGGAATGCCGATCAGGTCCGCGTCCTTAAACTTCACGCCCGGCCGCTCGTCACGGTCATCCATCAACACATCAATGCCCGCCGCCTTGGCCTGGGCATAGAGATCATTGCCCGCCGCCAGCAGCGCTTCGTCCTTCAGATTCGTCACCGTCAGCACCAGCGCAAACGGAGCAATCGAAGCCGGCAGCGAGACGCCGTCCTTGTCGTTGTACAGCTCAAAGGCCGCGCACAGAATGCGCTCAATGCCGATGCCGTAGCTGCCCATGATGACGGCCTTCTCTTCACCGGATTCGGTCAAGACGTTCAGCCCCATGGACTTTGAGTAACGGTACCCCAGCTTGAAGATGTGCCCGATCTCGACCGTCTTGACGACGTCCAGCGCCGCCCCGGTTTCGAGTTCGGTATCGCCCGAAACCACCTGCCGCAAGTCATGATACTCGGCCATGAAGTCGCGGCCCGGGGTGACGTTCTTCAAGTGATAGTCGTTCCGGTTCGCCCCGGAGACCATGTTCTGGCGGCCTTCGAGCGCCTTGTCCGTCAGCACCTTCAGCTTCGTCACGCCCACCGGACCCAGGGAACCGGGGTCCGCCTGGAACCATTCGCGGATCTCGTCCGGATGGGCAGCACGATGTTCCTTGGCTCCGACGGCCGAGTTGAACTTGGTCTCGCTCAACTGGTGATCACCACGCAGCAGCACCAGGAACGGGCGGTTGTCGTCGGTCACCACCACCACGCTCTTGATCAGCGAAGTTTCCGGTAGCGACAAGAACGCCGCCACTTCGGCGATCGTTTTCTGCCCCGGAGTGTGAATCTCTTCTGGCGCGTCGCCTTCGGGATCGGGCTGCGCGGGCGGCACCGGGCGCGAGACGGCCTTTTCGAGATTGGCCGCGTAGCCCGTGGCGCGGCACCGCACCACAAAGTCTTCACCGGCCGGCGAGGCCACCATAAATTCCTGGCTCTGGCTGCCGCCCATGGCGCCGGAGTCGGCTTCCACTTCGATAAAGTCCAGGCCGCAGCGGGTGAAGATCTTGCGATAAGCCGCCGCGTGCGCGTCGTAGGATCTGTCCAGCCCTTCGGGCGCCAAATCGAACGAATAGGCGTCCTTCATGATGAACTGGCGGACGCGGAGCAGGCCGGATTTGGGCCGGGGTTCATCGCGGAACTTGGTCTGGATCTGATACCAGATCTGCGGCAGTTGCTTGTAGCTGCGCAGTTCGCCGCGGGCGATGTAGGTCATGATCTCTTCGTGGGTCATGCCCAGGCAGAGGTCGTGGCCCCAGCGGTCCTTCAGGCGGAACATGTTCTGCCCCATGCCTTCCCAGCGGCCCGATTCCTTCCACACCTCAGCCGGATTCAGCGCCGGCAGCAGCATCTCCTGGCCGCCAATCGCGTCCATCTCCTCGCGCACAATCTGCGTGATCTTCAAGATCGAACGCTGGGCGAGGAACAGATAGTTGTAAATGCCAGCCGAAAGCTGGCGGATATAACCCGCGCGCAGCAACAGGCGATGGCTCGCCACTTCGGCGTCGGCGGGGTCCTCACGAAGCGTGGGGATAAACAGTTTTGACCAGTACATGAGAAGGAGTAATGTATAGTATACATCATGAAGCGGACGCAGCTTTATCTGGATGACAATCTCTGGGAGGCACTGGAGATCAAGTCCAAAGTCACTGGCGATTCCGTCTCGGAACTGGTGCGTCAGGCAGTACGGGAAAAGTACACCAAAGATCCCCAGGCATTGCTGGCCGCGCTCGAACAGGTCCAGGGCATCTGGGCCGACCGGGATGACATGCGGGACACCGACGCCTATGTTCGCTCCTTGCGGCGCAGCAACCGGACAAGGGAGCATTGGGGCGAGTGACCATCCTGGTCGACACCAACATCCTGATCGAGTTGTTCCGCCATCGCGAGTCCGCGATCTTCACCCAGTGGCGGGATCATCTGCTGGCCGGTGACGCTGTTCTCTACTCAGCAATTACGGGAGCCGAGATTCGGCATGGGCTGCGGCCACCTGAGGTGGCGGGGGTTGAGCAGATTCTCTCCCACATGAGTTGCCTTCCCGTCACCTGTGAGATTGCCGCCCAAGCAGGCCGTTACCTGAACACCTACCACCGCAGCCACGGTTTGGACTTGGCCGATACGGCTATTGCCGCCACAGCCGCTATGCATGGCCTTTGGCTCTGGACCCTGAACCGCAAACACTATCCCATGCCCGAACTCCAACTGCTCTAGCCCGCTGTTTGCTCCAGGCACTGTCGCTTTCAGCCGCCGCTTTGCGCCTATACTTCTGTATGCGATTGACTGACATTGCCAATGGCGGGGCACCCGTCCCGCTCTCCAAGATCAGCGCCGACGTCCCGCTGGCCACTGATATCCAGGACCGCTTGGGGGCCTTCGGGCTGCTCGATCCGCCCAGTGACGGCAAGTTCGGGCAGGTCTCCGGCTGGGCACTAGGGGCGTTTCTCGAAAAAGCGGGGCAGGCCGCGGCCACGCAGCTCGATTCCGCGCTCGCCAAACGGCTGTTGGGCGAGAATACTCTGTTCACGCTCAAGCCCGGCGCTGATCTGGCTGGACGCCTGATCAGCCGTATGCAAGGGGCAGGCCACTGGGTCGCCCGCCACCCGGGCTGCGTCAACATCGTCTACGCCGAGGG
>JAPKYX010000039.1 GCA_026394075.1 Acidobacteriota bacterium | reverse complement strand
CTATGCCTCCGTCAGCTACATGGATTCGCTGGTGGGCCAGGTACTGCAAGCGGTGGAAAAGAAGGGCGAGCTGGCCCGCACCGCCGTCGTTTTCTGGAGCGACCACGGCTACCATCTGGGCGAGCATTTCCGCTGGCAGAAGCGGAGCCTGTTCGAAGAATCCTCCCGCGTCCCGCTGATCGTCGCCGCGCCCGGCCGAAAAGCTCGCGGAGCCACCAGCCGCTCACTAGTGGAACTGGTGGACGTCTACCCCACGGTGGCCGAACTGGCCGGCCTCACCGCACCGGCGCACCTGGAAGGCCAGAGCTTCGTGCCGCTGCTGGACCGCCCGCAACGCCCCTGGAAGACGGCCGCCTTCACGCAGGTCTATCAGCCGCCCAACATCGTGGGCCGCGCGGTGGTGACTCAGCGCTACCGCTACATCCAGTGGACCGGCGAGGCTCCGGCTAGTGCGAAAGAGCCGGGGTCAGCGGATCGCGAAGAACTCTACGACCACCAGACCGACCCGCACGAGTTCACCAACCTCAGCCGCAACCCGGCCCACTCTGCCACGCTGGCCAAGATGCGGCAGGTGATGGCTGGCGGTTGGAAGGCGGCGCGGGCGAAGGGGTAGAGTCGGGGTCGAGCCGGGCAGATCTACGACCAACGATACTCAGTAAATCGCGATGCGTTTCTTGCGCTTGCCCTTCTTGCCCTGTTCCTTCTGCAAAGCCTGCCATTCCTCTTCGCTGCAAAAACCTTGACCGACGCTAGGAATCGCGGACGTAAGAGTGACGCGGTTTGGAAACTTGAAGGAAAAGTACGTTGGCGTTGGCGAGAAGCGGACCGTCTTTTCGGAGAATTCGAAGTTGTATTCGATCTCGAAGAAATTTGCTTCTTCGGTACTGGTGGACCCGCCTCTCCGGAAAGTCCACTGTTTTGCGTTCCGGACCACCGCCTGCGCGAGCAGCGGATGCCCAGAGACTGGAGCGCATTCCTTGGTCACACCTTCCGCAGCGATTTCGCAACGAACCGTGACCTTATCCCGAATCCGCGCTTGCTGAGCCAAAGGAGGGAAAAGAGGTTCGACCAGGCGCTGCACCTGCCAACCTTCCGCCGCATGGATGGGCAGCAACCACGATAGGGCAACCAAGCCAAGGGTCCGCATGACCTCATGTTACTCCAGGAGGTTAGCTGTGAACTTAAGGGCGGCCATCTAGGGGTACGAGATGCAGTCCGTTCAGTTCTGGTTGATCAAAGAACTATCCAGCCACCGCCTCCTTGACGTTGGCGCGTAGCTCGTCCCAGGTGTCGGCCTGCGTGAAAATATTCTCGGCTAGGCACTCCGCGCAATAGCCGCCATCGGGTTCCTGCACCACTTCAAGCACCAGATTGGACATACTTCCTTAGGATAAGGCACCGCCAGAACCACACGGCCTACGGGTGCGAGATGTAGTCCATCCGCCCGCCGTCGATCGTCAGCGTCTGCGCCGTGACAAACCCGGCGGCGTCACCCACCAGGAAAGCCACGCCGTTCGCGATATCTTCCGGAGTGCCGATGCGGCGCGTCATGGCGCGGTCGGACATGCGTTCCACCACCGCTTGCACCTCGGCGTCAGTCTTCCCTTGCGTGACCATGTCGGTCATGATGAAGCCCGGGGCGATGGCGTTCACGGTGATGCCGTGGGGGCCTAGGTCGAAGGCGAAACGCCGCGTGAGCGTGATGACGGCGGCTTTGGTGGCGGCGTAGAATGTGGTGCCCGCAAAGGCCGTGCCGTGCGCGGCAATGGAGCTCATGTTCACGATGCGGCCGAAGCGGCGATCCATCATCCCAGGAGCGACCGCGCGCGTCATCGCCACCAACCCATCGACGTTCACCTGACGCATCGCTTCAAACTCGGCCGTGTTCATGTCGAACAGATCGCCGCGGTTCAACACGCCGGCGTTGTTGACCAAAATCTCCACCGGCCCCAGGTCAGCTTCGACTTTCGCCACCAGCCGCTTCACCTGCTCGCGATCCGCAATATCCGCCTGCACGGCCAGCGGCACATCGAGGGTGCCCCGGGTCTGCTTGTAGCTGATCGCGACGCGAGAGCCGTCGGCTTGCAGCCGCTCCGCAATGGCGCGGCCAATGCCGCGGGATCCGCCGGTAACCAGGGCCACTCGCGACATGAGGGTTGCTGCTTTGGGGACTAGTTTTCCGCGGTCTCAACGATGGCGCTCATGGAACCCTTTGATTGCACCATCCGCCAATCAGCGCCATAGGCGTGGATCTGCTGGCGGGCAAATTCGGCGGGCTCCAGCTCGCACGTCATGACGATCGTCCGCTTCTGCGCATCCACTTCGACGGCGTGCGTAAAGGCCTGATCGGCGGACATGAAGAACAGCTTCTGCAGCATGTCGACAACGTAGTCATACGTATGCTCGTCATCATCCAGCAGCACGACATGGAACAGCTTCGCGTGCTCATGCAGCTCTTCTTCTTCGATCTCGGGGAGTGGTAGAACCGGGCGGGTCACAGCTTCTCTATTCTACGACGCCCGCCCCGTGGCGGGCTACCCTACACCAGCCCCAGGCGTGAGCTTGGGGCTTTTTCGCGGCCCCCCGCATAAGCCCCAAGCTGACCCATGGGGCTAGGTGTTGGGCGGAATGCATAGCCCAAAAAACCATAGGCCAGCGGACGCAGCACGTGCTCCAGGGCTTCAATGAAGAAGTACTCGCCCCACATCACGCTTTCGTTGACGCCCAAACCCTTGTGGATGTGATAGACGCCGCCGGCCAGCACGCCTTCCCATTTGGGGTTGGAGTGCGGGACGTGCTTTTCGCAGAGGCTGCGGAGGATGCGGACGGCCGTGGTCCAGTAGAAATGGCCCTTCACCGGATCCTGGATCAAGCGGGACAAACGCAGCAGGCCCGCGGCCGTGATCGCGGCGGCGGAGGTGTCTACCTGCTTGCGGCTGGCATCCACGCCGTCGTGGCCCTTATAGTCAGCCGGTGGGTTGTAGTCCCACGGCGGCACGCCGTCGGCGGGCGTGAAGGTGATGTAGTAGTCGGCGCAGGCTTCGGCGGTTTCCAGGAACCGGGGGTCGCGTGAATACTCGTAGCAAGTGCCAAAGCCATACAGCGCCCAGGCCAGGCCGCGTGACCAGCAGGAATCGCCGCGATAGCCCTGGTGCGTGGTCTGCTTCAGGAACTCGCCGGTTTCAGTGTCAAACAGACCTTCGTGCGACGTCGAACCATCGCCGCGCACCAGATACTTGCGCGTGGTCAAGGCATGGCGCATCGCCACCTGGCGCAACCGCGCATCACCCGTTTCGCGAGCGGCGTAGAAGATGATGCCAACGTTCATCATGATGTCGATGAACAGCGAATTGTCGGCCACGAAGCTGCGCAGGTACTGACCCTTTTCCTTGAAGCGCAGCGACATCGTCTTGCCGGCTTCGATCAGCACGTCGTTCAGCGCCTGATCCTTGGTCTTGCGGAACCAGCGATAGTACGTGGAGAAGAAGATGAAGCCTAGGTCGTGCACATCGCGGTCCAGCTTGCGGTGCTCCAGCGGCTCTGAATAGCGGATGGCCTGCTGCATCCAGTAGGCCGCCTCGGCGCCTTCTGAGCGCTTTTCAAACAGCCACATCATGCCGGGGAAGAAGCCGTCGCACCAATGGGTCCAGGCCGGTTTGCCGTGCTTCCACTGGCCTTCTTCCGTGTACATCGGGTAGAAGTCCGGGTGGGTTTCGACAAGGCGCTTCACTTGCGATTTAGCAAAGGTCCAGGTGTTCTCAAACAGCTGGCGGTCGGTATCGAGTTCGAATTGAATCACGGTTGTTCAGCATCAAGTGTCGCACCATCGTAGGGGATTTCTCTACTGAGGGAAATACCTTAGAGCCGTCTGGACGGATGCCAACCATAGCCATCGCGCGACCACGCATAATGGAGTCGTGTCCTTGATGCTCCAGGAAATCCGTGAACAGCCCGTCGCGCTGGCCCGGACATTGAAATCTGAACTCGCGGCCATCGTCAAGCTGCGGAAGTATTTGGAAACGCACCGGCCCCGCCTGGTGGTGCTGGCCGCGCGTGGCACCTCCGACAATGCCGCTCAGTTTGGCCGCTATCTCATTGAGATCTCCACCGGCATTCCCGTGTCCTTGGCCGCGCCCAGCGTGCATACGCTCTACCGGGCGCCGGTGAACATGGCCGATACGCTGGTGATCGGCGTGTCTCAATCAGGCGAATCGACCGATGTCAATTTTGTCCTCGAACGCGCCAAGGAACAGGGTGCCTTCACCATCGGCGTCACCAACGAAAGCGAATCAACACTGGCCCGGTTGGCGGACCAGACCATCCAGGTCCGCGCCGGCAAAGAGAAGAGCGTCGCAGCGACCAAGACGTACACCGGCCAGTTGCTGGCCATGTATCTGATCGCCTGGGCGTTGGGCGCGGACCTGAAGCTGAAGGATCTCGAGAAGTTGCCCGATCTTGCGGCCAAAGCCCTCACGCTCGAAAAGCAGGTGGCGGAGCGTTGCGTGCGGTATCACTACATGGAGCGCGCCGTCGTGGTGGGCCGCGGCCTGAACTACGCCAACGCTTTTGAGATGGCCCTGAAGCTGATGGAGACCTGCTATGTGGTCGCCGAACGCTTCTCTTCAGCCGACTTGCTGCACGGGCCGATCGCGATGGTGGAGCGCACCTTCCCGGCCTTCCTATTCGCCCCCTCGGGCGTCACCTGGACCGCGGTAAGCGAGACGTTGACCAAGCTGCAATCCCTGCATGCCGAGACGTTCGTGATCAGTGACAAGAGCAACAAGGAGGTCAGCAAGCCGGACTTGCAGTTGCCGATGAAGCTGAATGAGCTCTACACGCCGATCCCCTACATCATCCCGGCGCAGCTCTTTGCCGCGCACCTAGCCGCCGAGAAGGGGCTCAACCCCGACCAGCCGCGGGCATTGTCAAAAGTGACGCAGAATATCTAGCTCGTTACCGCATCATCTCGGCCCAGTGCAGAAACCGGGCGAGATCCTTGCGGTGGGTCCAGGTGAAGCGCCAGAAGGTAGCGGCGTCGATCTCATCCGCCGGAATGCCGGCGTAGGTTTCGATGCGCCACTTCAGGTAGGGGCTGCGCCAGGGCGTCAAGCGGTAGCCGCGCGAGAGGCGCCACAGGACGGCCAGCATTACTTCTTCTTCTCGGCGCTGGCGTAGTAGCCGGTGCGGGTGCGGACGGTGGGTTTGTTGGGGCCGTTGGCCGTCACCTTAATCGTCCGGAAGCTGCCGTCCAGCGTCTGGTTGGTGGGCGAATAGGCCAGCACGTACTGGTTGCGGATGTCGTGCGCCACTTCGAGGGAAATGCGCTCCACTTCGGCCAGATTGGTGGGGAAGAAGAACAGGCCGCCGGTGGCGGTGGACATCGCTTCGACGGCGCGCTTGGCCTTGCGGGCTGCGGTGCGCTCCTCGGCTTCCAGCAGGCCGATGCAGTGAATCACGATCTCTTCGCTGGATACCTTGCGGAGCAGTTGTTCCAGTTTGGTGAGGCTGGCGTTGTCGTTGCCGTCGGTGATCAGCATGATCACCTTTTTCTCGCGCTTGCCCTTCTGCTTCAGCCGGTCCATGGTCATGGAGACGGCGTCGTACATGGCCGTACCGCCCCGAGCGTCGATGCGCTGGAGGCCTTCTTCCATCTTCTTGATGTCAGAGGTGAGCGGCACGTCCTCGTAGGCTTCGTCGTTGTAGTTGACCACCATCACTTCGTCGCGCGGGTTCGACTCCTTCACCATCGCCAGCGCGGCCGCCTCCACCTTTTGGCGATTGTTCCGCATGGACCCGGAGTTGTCGACGATGAGGCCGAGCGAAACCGGCACGTCTTCGCGGCGGAAAATGCGAATCTGTTGCGGTTGACCGTTTTCGGTGACCTTGAACGCTTCCTTCGGCAGGTTCGTCACCAGCTTGCCTTTGCTGTCCACAACCGAGGCGTGCAGCACCACCAGGCGCGTATCGGAGCGGAAGGTCGCGTCCTGATCCTGCGCCGGCAGGGAGATCGAAAGCAGAGAAAGGGGCAGCAGCAGAAGCAAGCGCCGGAGTTGGGATTGGGGGGCCCTATTGGGCTGGTGCATAGTAACCTTGCCGCCAGAATGGCCTCAACGGAGGAAGGCCGCGCGGCTGATTTAATTTTACCTGGACTCGGCGATATTTGCCGTCCCGCATCTGATTGGATGGACTATAACCAATAACGTATTGGTTACGCAGTTCGATTCCGATTTTTGCGGCGATGTCAGGCAACTCGTTCAAATTCTCGACCGCGAAGTGCCGGCCGCCGGTCTGTTCGGCCATTTCGTTCAGCAAACCTGGGCCGGAAAGTTCTTCAGCTGAGCGGCCGCGGGCGTGGATGGGCTCAAAGATGCCGATGGCGTAGATCTGCACATCCGCCTCCCGAACCGCGTTCTTGATTTCGCTTTCGGTATAACGGCTGGAGTTGTCGCCGCCATCAGACAGAATCAGGACCGCCTTGCGCGCATTCTTGGCCTTCTTCATCTGGTTCATGGCGAGATAAACGCCGTCGAGCAGCGCCGTGCGGCCCCGCGCGTTGGTAAAGGCCAGTCGGTTCTGGATCTCTTCGGTGTTGTGCGTAAAGGGAACCACCAGTTCCGGCCGGTCATTGAACTGGACCAGGAAAAATTCGTCTTCCGGATTGGCGGTCTTGAAGAACTGGGCGGCCGCTTGGCGAGATTTGTTCAACTTGGCGCCCATCGAGCCTGAGGCGTCAAACACCAGCCCCACCGACAAGGGCGCGTCTTCGCTGGCGAACTGCTTGATCTCCTGCTCGATCTTGTCTTCCAGCAGCTTGAAATGTTCCCGCTCCAGTCCAGTCACGAAACGGTTCAGCGGATCAGTAACGGTGACCGGGATGAGCACCAGGCTGGTGTCGACCCGAATGTTCGACCCACGAGATTCTTCCGGCTTGGGCGCAGCAGTGCTCTTGCGCGGCTCAATGGTGGGCTTGGGCCCGGATTGACCCGCCGCCCCGGAAACCAGAGCACATCCTAAGAGAATGGCCCAGCTGACAGACGTAAGATATCGCACCATGGATCTGTTTCTCTTCATCGTGAGTATAACGCCAGTCGCCAATCTTGACCTTGACGGATTTGCCGCCCCGATACTGAATCACTCTTTAGACGCCATCCGGCACCGAACCGTTTGATTGTTTCAACAAAGATCCCCTCACGGGAGCCAGCCTTTGGAATACCGGGAATGTTTCGCCCGTCTGGCGGCATTCAACCGCAGGAGTTCCAGTCGCTTTTTCCGATCAACGGGTGAAGGGCGCACATCCAGGGACTTGGAACGTATCGTCTAATAGAAGTGGAGGCCTATGCTGATTCGTACTCGTCCTGGTTGGGAATTGCCGGAAAGCGCGGTGACCCCGGAGAAGTTCTATTTGAACCGGCGCCAGTTGCTGGCGGCAGCCGGATTCCTGGGAGTGGAGGGCCTGATGGCCGACACCGCTAAGCGGAACCCGGAATTTTCCGACGCCACCAAGTTGACGCCGGAATTTGCGGCCACCGGCTACAACAACTTCTACGAACTGCACCCCACCGACAAGGAAAAGGCCAAGGACCTGGGTGACAAGTTCATCACGGAGCCGTGGTCGTTTGAAGTCTCGGGCCTCGTCAACAAGCCCAAGAAATACGACCTGGACGACATCCGCAAGCGAATGCCGATGGAAGAACGCATCTACCGCTTCCGCTGCGTCGAAACCTGGGCCATGGTGGTGCCCTGGACCGGCTTCCCGATCTCGCAACTGATCAAGGAAGTGGAACCCAAACCCAACGCCAAGTATCTCCGCTTTGTCACCGCCAACCGGCCGGACCAGTTTCCGGGGATGAAGATGGCGCCGTTCTATCCGTGGCCCTACCACGAGGGTCTGCGCATGGACGAAGCGATGAATCCGCTGGCGATGTTTGTGACCGGGATCTACGGCAAGCCGCTACCCAAGCAGAACGGCGCGCCCATCCGCGTCGTGACGCCCTGGAAGTACGGCTACAAGAGCATCAAGGCGATCGTCAAGATCGAGTTCACCGAAAAAGAGCCGCCGACGTTCTGGAACAAGCTGCAATCCAGCGAATACGGCTTCTATTCCAACGTCGAACCCGGCAAGCCCCACCCCCGGTGGTCACAAGCCAATGAGCGCCTGATCCCCACCGGCGAGCGTCAGAAGACGCTGCAATACAACGGCTACGAGAAGTACGTGGCCGGTATGTACAACGGGAAAGAGTTTTAGGGCGGCTACTTCGGGATCATGAAAGTTGGGCTGCTCATGATAACCTCAAGATCATGAGCAGCCCAATTCAAATCCGGCGACCCGATGTGGCGGCAGCCGCGAGGGAGTTGGCGGCCCTGCGCGGCGTTTCCATCACGGACGCCATTTCCGAGGCCATACAAACTCAGTTGGCAGCGCAGAAGGTGGCGAAGCAATCAGAGAAAGCCGCGCGCTTAGCGAGGGCGGATGAAGCACTGAAGCGGTTCAGGCAACTGCCTAGGATTGGCCCACTGCTGACCGATGACGACTTTTACGATGAAGACGGCCTCCCGAAATGAAAATGGTGGTTGACGCTTCGGCGTTGCTCGCTGTCTTGCTAGAGGAGCCGGATGCAGATTGGTTCGAATCTCGCCTGCGGGAAGCGGACTGCATCTGGTTGTCACCGGTGAACTGGTGGGAAGTCAATGCTCGGATTGAACGGCTCCATGGAACCAACGGGATCTCCCGGGCAGCGATCTGGATGGATGCGCTGGGGGTTCAAGTGGAACCCATCACGATGGAAGACGCCCGGATCGCTCTATCCGCCTCGGTGAGGTTCCGCGGCCGCCCAGCCAAGCTAAATCTCGGTGATTGCTTCGCCTACGCACTGGCGAAGACCAAGGGCGTTCCGCTGCTCTACAAAGGCGATGACTTCAAGGCCACCGACCTCACTTCGGCGTAACGCGCCGCCTCTAAACCTGCTTCGACTCCACCACCACCGGCTCTTCTTCCTCTTCCCGCGGCGAATGCGCGAGCATCGAAAAGAACAAGCTCAGGATCATCAATCCAGCAATTAATCCGGCAATCAGCATGATGGTCTCCACTGGTTTGAATGCGCGTATCGACGAAACGGTTTCATCCATGAAGCGCATTTCATCTGGCAGGACAAATCAAATTCCTTAAGGCGTCTTCCCCTACTCACCCCTTGTTTACGCGCTCCGACACTCTGCGGATTTTGCCTGAGTGCGCAATGTGGCCGGATGTGCCCATGCCGCAAGTGCCAGCACCAGGGGTGCCCATGCCCCGAATGCCAGTGTCTATACCCAAAGTGCCAGTGCCGTGTTAGGTTCAGAGAATGCACGTGGAATTGGCCTTTGGCAAGACTGGCTTGGGCGTTGAGCTGCCCGCTGGATACAACTATCAACTGCTGGAAGCAAAGTCGGCGCAGGCGCTGCCGGATGCGGATGCGGCGCTGGAAGCGGCGCTGAACAACCCCATCGGAACGCTGCCCTTGCGGGAGTTGGCGCGCGGCAAGAAGACGGCGGCCATCTCGGTGTGCGACATCACGCGCCCGGTGCCCAACCGACTGGTGCTGCCGCACGTCCTGCGCGAGCTCGCCGCCGGCGGTATTGAGATCGACCAGGTGCTGGTGTTGATCGCCACCGGCCTGCACCGCCCCGCCACTGAAGCCGAAATGCGCGAGATCGTGGGGCCGGAGCTCTATGGCAAACTGCGCGTCGAAAACCATCACGCCAAGGTGCTGAGCGAGCATCGCGCGCTGGGCTCCACCGCCTCCGGCATTCCGGTCTACATCGACGAGCGTTTCATGGCCGCCGACCTGCACATCACGCTCGGCTTCATTGAGCCGCACCTGATGCTGGGCTATTCGGGCGGCCGCAAGTTGATTGCGCCCGGCCTGGCGGCGCAGGAGACCATCAAGGTGATCCACAGCCCCAAGTTCATGCGCGATGCGCGCGCGATTGAAGGCTCCATCGCGGACAATCCGCTCCACCGCGAGTTGCAGGAGATCGCCCGGATGGCCGGACACCATTTCATGATCGATGTCTCGCTGACGCGGGACCGTCGTGTCGCGGGTGTCTTTGCCGGGCACGCCGAGCAAGCGCACGCCCAGGGTGTCGAGTTTGTGTCGAAAACGATGCTCGAGTTGATTGAACATCCGGTGGACGCGGTGATCACTACATCGGCGGGTTACCCCCTGGACTTGACGTTCTACCAGACAGTAAAAGGCATTACCGCGGCGCAGCACATCGTGAAGCCCGGCGGCCGGATTCTGGTCTTTTCTGAATGCGCCGAAGGGGCCGGAGCGCCTGAGTTCCAGGAGATGATGAAGCGATTTGCTTCCGACAAATCGTTTATGGACCACATCGGCGGTGCGCCGGTAACGGTGGACCAGTGGCAACTGGAGAAACTGGCGCTGGTGACCGCGCAAAAGCAAGTGATCTTCTACACGCCCGGGCTTCCGGCGGAGTTCGACGCGACGCTGTGGGGTCCGCGTTTGGCCACTCCCGCGGAGGCGATCGACGGAAGGTCCGTATGTGCTCGCCCGCGTGGGCAGCGCCGAACCCGAAGCACCTCGGCGTGCTGCTTAGCCAGTTGGCTACCTTCGGGGAATTGAATTCCCGTCATCGTTTGTAACTCGAAGGTACTCCATCACTTCGAGTTATATCGAACAATCCGGATACGAAAACTTTTGTTTTCTTGTGTCTGCGGTTAAGTGTAGAGTGGGTGGATGTTCGGCTCCACCATGCGCTTACTCAATCGGTGTTGGACTATCTTTATCTTGGCGGCTGGGTGCACGTTCTCGCAGGCCAAGCCTGATAACTCGCTCTGCGAGGCTTGCCATCAGCCAGTGGCGGCCAAGGTGGAAGCCGGTGCCCACGGACCGGTGGCTTGCGCATCTTGCCATGCCCGGCATGAAGAGTTCCCCCACCCCGCCCAGGCGGCACCGGCAGAGTGTAAGACCTGTCACGCCAAACAAGTGAGTGAGTTTCCGCGGACCGTGCATGGGCAAGCCACGCAGCGGGGTGAACAGGGTGTACCCGAATGCGCGGTCTGCCACGGGGTCACCCATGAGGTGACACGGACCGCCTCGTTTGACGCACGAAAGCAATCGATCGAGACCTGCGGTATGTGTCATTCGGAACAGCTGGAGCAGTTCCAGAAGAGCGTTCACGGCCAGGCGATCGCCAAAGGCATTCCCGACGCACCCGGTTGCAGCAACTGCCACGGAGTCCATGTCGCGCTGCCCCCGCAGAGCAAGAACACCTTCTCAAAAGCCAGCCAGATTCGCGAGACTTGCGCGAGTTGCCACGCTGACCTGCGGTTGGCCAGCCGGTTCGGGATTCCGCCCGACCGCATTGTCAGCTTTGACCAGTCCTTTCACGGCCTCGCGCTGAAGGCTGGCTCCCAGACGGTGGCCAACTGCTCCAGTTGCCATGGCTTTCACGAGATTCGAGAATCCAAGGATCCCTTGTCGATGGTGCATCCCCAGAATCTGGCCGCCACCTGCGGCCGGTGCCACGAAGGTGCCGGGACGCGGTTTGCCTTGGGCACGGTTCATTGGACGGAGGGGCAGAAGGAACCGGCGGGGGTGGAGTGGATCCGGCTGATCTACGGCGTGGCCATCCCATTGATTATCGGCCTGATGCTTCTTCACAACGGGGGCGACTTTATCCGCAAGCTGGTCGCGTTGCGATTGGCGAAGGTGGCTGTGCCGGACTTCCAACTGCGGTCTAACGCCCGCCAGTTCCGCATGCACGGCGCGGAGCGGGTACAACACGCCGCTCTGGTGGTGTCGTTTGTGGTTTTGGCGCTGAGCGGGTTTGCCCTTCGCTATCCCGATGCTTGGTGGGCGAAACCCTGGGTGGCCTGGGAAGCGTCCCTCTCGATTCGCGGCATTGCTCACCGAGTCGCTGCCGTGGTGTTCATCGTGGTTTCGGTGTCACATGTTGTGTCGCTGGTGGTAAGCCGCCGCTTGCGGGAGCACTGGATGGAATTGATTCCCCACGGGAGTGATGTCCGTGAGGCCTTCAGCATGTTCCTTTGGAACCTGGGCCTCATCCGGCGGAGGCCGCAGGTGGCGTCTCACGGCTACATCGAGAAGGCCGAATACTGGGCGGTCGTGTGGGGTGCCGTGCTGATGGCGGCAACCGGCATTGCGCTGTGGGCAAACAAATTCACGTTGCAGTACTGGCCCAAGCCAGTGCTGGATGCGTTCAGCGCGGTGCACTTCTATGAAGCGGTCCTGGCCACGCTCTCGATCCTGGTCTGGCACTTCTACTTCGTGCTGTTCGACCCGGAAGTCTACCCGATGGACCCCGCCTGGTTGACCGGCTATAGCGTACGCAACCGGGCCGCACACAAAGCGCCGGCCTCAGAGTCGAAGCCGGGCGATAACTAGCGGCCTCTTCCATTTCGCCAAGCGCGGACACTCCACGGGTTTCTGGTGCTGGCTATCGCACCCGGACCTGGTTGATCTGGAGGTCAACCGGTTTTTCCGTCTCGGCGTTGAAGCGCACTTGCGCGACTTCGCCGTCGCGGGCCCCGGGCAAGGGGACAAAGTAATCGGGATAGCGGTCCTTGCCGAAGCTCATCCGTTCTTCCAGGGGTGTAATCGGGTATGCTTCCGTCGTCCGCCACCACGCGCGCAGGCGGGCGCCGCTGGCATCCAGCAGTTCCACGGTAACGGCGTTGGCGTGATGCCAAGCGCGGCCAGACGCATGGAAAGCGACTTCCCGCGTCCCCGGCGGAACCAGGAACTCAGCTCTCCGCGCACCGTTGGCCGACACCGTCAACGGACGCCAGGGGGCGGTCTGCTCCGGCAGAAACGCGTACGCCTCATAGATCGGCTCACCCGTCTTCCGGTAGAAGGTTTTCAGGTGGCGTGGGGTGAGACCCAACCCGGCGGCGACGCCGAAGAGCTTCCGCTGGTTGGTCACATACTGCGGCAGAAAGCTGGAAGTCAGCCAGATGGTGTCCTGCCGCTGGACGAGCGAAGTGATCTGCTCCAGGTTGTCCGGCGGCAGTGGGTCCGGCATCAGGTCAAAGTAGCGATCGTGCAGAGAAATGCGGCCCGCGGTGAGAAAGTACAACTGCCGGTAGAAGCCCCAACTGGCCGCGGCAAAGTGCTTGTCCGGTTGCGTCTTGATCCAGTCCGCCACATCATTGATGGCGCTGGACCAATGTCCGCGGCCGCCGGTGCGGGCCACTTCCTGCGTATACCAAGCTAGATTTTGGGCGGTTGAAAGGCCGGTCAGGCCCAGTAGAACCAAGACCGGAATCAGCAGCCACCGAGACCGCGCCGCCACCACGCCGATGCCGCACTGCATCAACGGGTACACCAGCAACAAGTGATGCGCCCGGCCGCCTTCGGGAAACAGCGTATTCAAAGCCACCAAGCCCACCGTGAAGAACAGCAACGGAGCCGCCGCCCACACACGCAACGCCGCGCAAGCCACCAGGCTGCCCCAAAAGATCCACGGCAGAGCGGAATAACGCACCACGCCGATCGGGTCGCCCAATTGCTGGATCATGAAGCGCTGCCCATTCAGCAGATCCTGCCACTGGTAAAGCCGCTTCTCGACAATCTCCGCCGTCGGAAGCGCCGTGCTTTGCCCGCCATAGCCGAACACGATGTCGCGGTGGGCAATGACGTACCACAGCACCGGAGCCGCACCCAGCAGGAACAGCGCGAACCCAATGCCGAACTGGAGCGGCCGCAAAGTCCGCAGCACCTCGCGGCCCCGGAACACGAGCAGCGCCAGCACCAGCACCGCCAGCACCCACACAAAGGTCAGCTTCTCCTGGAATGCCAGCCCAGCGACGAAACAGGCGATGTAGAAGTCGCGCGGCCGGCCGTCAACCAGCCACCGGTCCAGACGCCAGTAAGCCACTGTGGCGGCGATGATCTGTAGGAAAAAGGGGCCGAAGTGGGTGGGCACATGCAACAGCCATTCCAGGTCCACCACCAGGAAGCTGACGGCCACCACGCCCGCCCACATGCCGCCCAGCCGCCGCGCCAGCCCGTAAGCGAGCCAGAGGACAAGACATCCCGCCAACCAGTAGGCCACGCGGGGCACCACGGGCGAGAACCCGAAGATCGCCAGCACCGGCGCCATCAACCAACCATCCAGCGCCCCCACGTAGACCATCGTCATGAACGGGAACGGGCGGTTCGCCAGGTAGACGCCGTCCGGCACCTTCAGCCGTTCCGGATGCGTCGCGGCGATGCGCGTGGCGGACTCCAGGAAGTGGGCCTCGTCGTACTCCATGCCGAGGTTCGGCATCCACGGAAAGCAAGCCGCTGCAGTCAGCAGGCAGGCCGCCAGCAGAAACAGCCATTCCCCGCGGCGATAATCTCTCACTTCAGGATCAACTCCACCGGTGCCGACACCTTGCCGTCACGGTTACGAACCGTGATCTTCAGCCGGCCGGGCTTCTGAATGAACTTGTCCGGCACCAGCGCGCTCAACTGCTCGGAGCCGCCAAAGGCCGTCACCGTCGGTTCGCCGTTAATCTCCACCACTGGTTCCGGCAGAAAGTTCTGCCCAGTGATCCCCAAGGCGGAGGCACCGTTGGGCTGCTTGTTGAACGCTTGCCCGGCGGTGTATTCGGCCGGGTAGAGCTTGCCGATCTCCGGCGCCGGGCCGCTGTTTGAGAGCACCCAGAACGGCAGACTATTGGAGAGCTGTCCTTCCGGCGTCTCGACCGAAACGGGAAACTGGCCCGGCTCCTTGATCAACTCCGCAGGAACATACGCGCTCAATTGCGTGCCGTCGCCGCCGCTGGTGTCCAGCACATGACCATTCAGCCGGATGCGTGACTTGGGCGACAAGTTGGTGCCCCGCACAATCAACGCGGACCGCCCATCCGGCTGCACCTGGAACGACTTGCCGGCCCCCACCCGAGGCGGCACTACTTGGTCCAGATGCGGCTCCGCCGGAAACCGGGAACGCTCGCGCGAACCCACGCAGGCGGCCAGGCTCAGCGCCATCCATGCCAGTAGCGATCTAGTCAGTAGTGAATTAGTCAAGACGGAATACCGAGTATCGTTCATCATCGTAGATCAGCGTGAGCCCCGCGGGAACCAGCCCGAAACGCTTCACCAGGGCGGTCGTGCCAAACTGCTCGCCATAGATCCGGCCATTGTAAGCGGCCCGGTCGCGATCAATCAGGATAAACCGCACACCCCACTCTCGCAGCCGGTCAAGTGAGGTGGCGTCACCAAAACTATGGGAGCCAAACCAATCGCCTTCCGCGCGGGTCCGCACATAGTACCGGGCATCTTCGGCGAACCAGAGGTAGGTCAGGTCCGACGGCCGCGCCACGCGGTTGATCTCGATCACCGCACTGGCATAGGGCAAGGTCTGCCGCAGGTACTCCGTCTTCTGGCCAAAAGTGACCGGCGGCAGCGCGTGAAAGCGCACCGTGGCCAACGTACTGAGCCCGGCAAAGGCGGCCCACGCCGCCAGCAAGCCTTGCGCCACCCACGCCGCCAGCTTGGGCGGAGCGCCACCCAGCCCCATGGCCAGCAGCGGCAACACGGGCACCAGATAACGCCCCACCTGGCCGGTCGTGTACCAAAACACAAGATAGACCGCAGACGTCAGCAGCGGCAGCCACCGTGGTGAGCCTGCGATGGCCAGCAGCGGCACCAGCAGCAGAGCGGGTCCGAAGACAAAGGCATCGGTAAAGATGAAAGGCGAATGCGTCAGCAGATCCCATGGCAGCCGGAGGAAATGCACCCAGTCATGCCCGACGCCGTAACGGGCGCTCACCTCAAACAGGTAGGCTGACTCGGTGCGGCCATCGGCACTCAAGAACGGATAAACCGGGCTTCCCGTCGCCATTGAGGAGCGGATCCACCAGCCCAGGTTGACCAACGCCGCCACCGTAGCCACCTGCAGCCCCGCCCGCCAGTTCCGCCGCAGCAGCAGGTAGATCAACCCCACCAAGCCCGCCATCAGCAACCCCTGCATCTTCGAAGCAGCAGTAAACCCCAGCGCGAGCCCCGCCAGCCACGGCGGCACACCCCGCCATTCAAGCAACGCCACCGCCACCGCCAACCACGCCGTCAACGCCAGATCGGCGTACTCAATCTTGGCGAGATGCCAGAACAAAGGTGACCCGGCCAATAGCAAGCAAGCCAAGGCCGAGCGCGTCCGGTTGTCGCCACGCGCCCGCCGGGCCATTTGCAGCACGGCCAGCACGATCATCGCCACCCATTCCAGGTTCACCAGCTTAGTCAGCGAATCTTCGCCCGACAGCATCTGCTGCCGTGCATAGAGCAACACCCCCAGTTGCGGATGAGAATTGAAGCGAACGCCCGCATCAAACGACACGCGCCCGGCATCCTGATACTGGCGGGCCGCCACCATGTGGTACAACGTGGCGTCGTACTCGACGATCGGCAGAAAGAGGTCCGGCAGCGACAGCAGCACCACCGGCACCAACGCCCAGGCCACCCAACCCCGCGGACGGAATGCGCTCAGCCAGCCAAAGACGTGCCAACGTCCGGCACGCGTGCGGAGCAACGGAAGGCCCAGCAACCCCGGCAGCAGCCCCACCCAACCACGGGGATAGATCAGCATCAGCGTCCCGGATAGCCCCATGCCGATGGCCAGCATGGCCGCACCGCGTAACCGTGCCGGCAACCGCACTCGCGCCCAGTGGAGCACGGCCGCACCCGCCAGCAGATCCGCCAAGGCAACCAGCAACGCCAGGGTCAAACCCTGCAATAGCCAGCGGATCAACAGCAGGGGGGATTCAGGCGGTAGTGAGTCTCGAAGCTGGAGCCAACCGTCCAGCCACCAATCCGGAAACACGGCGGTCTAGACGCTCCGCGCCGCGCGGGCATTGGCGACAGTGGCCGGGCGCACCGGATTCGGGCGCTCCATCGCGCCCCAGCGGTAACGCAGCAGTGTCCAAAGAGCTTCAACGCCATCCTGCCACCGGATCTTCTTGCCTTCCAGCACGCCGCGCGCGTTGTAGCTGATCGGCACTTCATGGATGACATGCCCCAGACGGCGTACCTTGGCCGTCACTTCCGGGCAGAACTCAAACCGGATGCAACGCAGGCGCATGCTGGCCAGCACATCAGTCCGGAACGCTTTGTAGGCAGTGGCTTCATCCGTAATCTGGGCACCGTAAAGCAGGTTGGCGGTGCCCGTAAGGATCTTGTTCGCCAGCCAGTTGGCGAACTTCATGCCCTTCGGGCGGCCTTGGAAGCGCGACCCATAGACCACCGACGCCGCGCCGATAGCCAGCGGCGTCAGCACCCGCACCCAGTCGTTGGGATCGTATTCCAGGTCGCCATCCTGCACCAGGATCAGGTCGCCCGTCGCGTTGGCAATGCCGATCCGCAGGGCGGCGCCCTTGCCGAAGTTCACCTGCGAATGGTGCACGACCACCAGCGGCGTGTCGTGATACTGCTTCAACAGTTCCGTCGTGCCGTCCGTGGAGCCATCGTCGACGACAATGATCTCGCGCTCCATCCCCTCCGGCAGCGGCGCCTGCAAGACGCGCTCCATCACCTGATCGAGCACGTTGATCTCGTTGTACACCGGAATGATGATGGAGACCTTCATCGGCTTACACTTTTTCGAGAACCGCAAAAATCGACTGGCCCACCGGCGGCTCCACCAAGCCTTCCAGCGTCGACATCACCGGCACAATCACGCCGTCAAACAGCGCAATCTGGCCTTCGCTCTGCTGTTCGCGCTTCAGCACCTTGGCGTTCACCCACCAGCCGAAAAAGCCCACCAGGTTCATGAACTTCAGCGTGCGCGCCCGCAACCCGGCCTGCTCCGCCGTCGCCCGCAGCGACGCTTTGGTGTAGCGCCGGTAGTGGCCCAGGTTGGCATCGATCGGGCCGTAAAGCGCCTTAAAGGCCGGCACCAGTAGGACCACCCGCCCGCCAGTAGGCAGCACGTCGGCAAAACGCTTCAGCGTCGCCAAGTCGTCCGAGATGTGCTCCAGCACGTTCAGGCAGGCAATCGAATCCGGCCGATGCTGCTTCAGTTCCAGGAACTCCGGGTCTAGCGCATCCAACACGCGGGATTGGACGTGCGGCCGGTCACTGAAACGCTGGTGGTGCAGTTCGATGCAGGCGGCATCAATGTCGATACCCACCACCAATTCACGATCTACCAGCGACTGAGTAAAGTTGCCCAACCCGCAACCCACTTCCAGCACGCGCTGCCCCAGTGCCTCGGCCGAAATACGCGACTGCCACTCGAAGTAGCGGACGGCTTTCGACATGCGTTGCTGGTCGGCAACGGTGTATTCGCTGGTGGTGGAAACCTGCAACCCTCTATGATACCCAAGTAGTGGAATCTCGCTTGTCCGGCCACGGACCTCTCCGTGAACAACTCCTGCACCTCTGGCAGCGCTATTGGTGGGCCGTGCCCTTCCTGGCCAGCCTCGGTTTCTATTGGCGCACCTTGGGCACCTGGTTCCGGGCGGACGACTTCGCCTGGCTGGGCCTTAGGCTCTCGGTGCATCAGCCGTCTGACCTGTGGACCGCACTGTTTGCCCCCATGGCCCAGGGCACCGTCCGATTCTTGAGCGAACGGGCCTTCTTTCTGACCCTGGAATCGCTGTTCGGCCTGGAGGCTCTGCCCTTCCGCGTCGTCATCGTCGGCGCGCAGTGCGTCAGTTGCGTCCTGCTGGCGCTGGTGACCCGCAAATTGACCGGGTCCAAAGTGGCCGGAGTCCTGGCGGCAGTGTTCTGGACCGTCTCCGTTGGCCTCTCAGCAGCAATGGGGTGGATGAGCTCTGGCAACCAGATCTTCTGCGCCGCGGCCATACTGGGTGCCTTGTGGCTGTTGCTGGACCGCCGGATGGTGGCTTGTTGGGTGGTTTTCCTGCTGGGCTTCGGAACGCTGGAATCCATGGTGGTGTTTCCGGCACTGGCCCTGGCCTGGGTGGCACTCTATGACCGGTCCCGTTGGCGGCAAGCGGCAGCGCTGACGGTGCCGTCACTCGGGTTTCTGGTGCTGCATTTCGCCGTCATCCCCAAGGCGGCCGCGGACCCGGCCTATTTTCTACACCTCGATCCACGCAGCCTGGGCGCGACATTGTGGACGTACCTCGTTTGGGCCTTCCCTCTGTCAGCCGTCGCCGGATTGGCGCTCGTCTGGTTGCGCAATCGCCCGGCTCTGTTCGGTGCCATTTGGTTCCTGGCGCTGCTGGCGCCGGTGTTGCCGTTGCGGGACCACACACTGCATTACTATCTGGCGATGCCGCTGATGGCGCTGGGCTTTTTGGCCGGCCTGCTTTGCGTCTGCCTGCCCCGGCCGGTAATGGCGCTGGTGGCCGTGGGCCTGGTGGCCGGTTCCTGGATCCCCGCCCGGCGCGCGTTCTACTGGCAGAAAGAAAAGGCCCGGGCGGTGCAGCAGTTGGTGCGGGGCGTGGAAGCGGCCCGCCAGCAACACCCGGACCGAGTGATTCTGCTCACCGGCATCTCCAACGAACTTTTCTGGGATGGCGTCTTCGACAACCCCTTCCGTCTGCTGGGGTTGAAGGAAATCTACCTGGCACCCGGAGCCGAAAAGCAGATCGACGCCCATCCCGAATGGGGCGGCATCTCCCAGTGGCTGCTGGGGCCGGCTCAGGTGAAGGAACTCTTCGAACAGGAACGCGTCGCCGTCTACCAACCCACCGGCGACAGCCTGCGCAACGTCACCGCCTCCTTCCGCCTCCAGGCCGAGCGGTTGGGAGACGCCCTGGCGGCCTTCGTCGATGTCGCGGACCCCAAGTTCAGCCAGCAGGTCGGCAGTGGCTGGTATGCGCCCGAAAACGGCATGCGCTGGATGGGCGCGCGCGCCACGGTGCAGGTGAACGCACAGGTGGCCCCCGCCGGGCTGATTGAGCTGCAAGGCTATGCACCACAAGCCCTGGGAACCATTCAACTCAGCGTCTCGGCCAATGGCATCGACGCCGGCCCGCAGAGCCTTACCGGAGCAAACCAGCAGTTCGTCTTGACCTATCCCCTGCCCGCCGCCGCCCGAGGCCAGGGCGCGGTGGAGCTGGTCATCACCGCCAGCCGCACCTTTACCCCCGCCCAGGATCAGCGCCAACTCAGCGTCGTTTTTGGGAAAATCGGCGTCCGCTAGAAACAAGGTGCGGTTTTCCCACATTCCGGTGCGCTGCCTCGTCTACCGGTTGCGCTATTGGGTCCAGGGTGGCTGATTTTTGGAATTCTTGAAACTTTGCCCCCAAATCTTCGTCATTACGGAGTACAGTTTGTTGAACAGACCGCCGATACGTTTCGGAGTGTGCGACGCAGGGAACAAAGCCGGGCAGTCAGCCAAGGAAATGGCCATGGAATTGCTTGACAGGTATGGTATGCTACACGCTAGCCGAAACGCGGGGAGTACGGACGGAAGAGTCCGGATTCCCGGAGGCATCAACCCTACAGCGTTGACCGTAGGATATTTTAGTGTTTCGGGCTCACATTCTACATTTCGTTGAAACTTTTGACGAGTTCTGTCGTCTAAATCGACTTGAGAGAAGATCCGGGCCCAAAGCACGAACGTAGGTAAGTTAGAAGGAGAAGTCACCATGACGAAACAAGAATTAAACAAATACCGGCAGATTTTGGAGACCAAACAGACGGAGTTGTCCGCAGTTGTCCGCAATCGTGAAGGGATCGCGATCGAAAAGAGTCCTGATGCCCTGGACGAAGTGCAGCATGCCGCAGAGCGCGAGCTCGCCATCCGCAACCTCGACCGCGAATCGCAGTTGCTCCGTAACGTCCGCCTGGCGCTGCGCCGGGTGGCCGATGGTTCCTATGGCGTTTGTGTGCATTGCGAAGAAGATATTTCACCGAAGCGTTTGAACGCGGTGCCGTGGGCCCCGTACTGCATCTCCTGCCAGGAGATGGCGGATCGCAATCAGGTGGAAGTCGGCGAAGAGATGGTTGAGGACATGCTGGTCGCCTAAAAGGCGTCGCAGTCTGACTTCTCCACCGAATTCTTCGGCAACACAGTTCGACACCATCGTTCGGCAAGTCCGTTCGACAAGAGCGTGTAGTTCAATCGGGGCTCCTACCTTCGGGCAGGGGCCCCGATTTCGTTTTGCCACCAGCCAATCGGCTTAGGCCGCCGGGTCTAGAATCCCGATTCCAGACACCAACCGCCCGGATTGCTCACGATCACGGCGGAAGGAGTGAAACTGTCCCGGGTGGCACATGGTGCAGGACGCCACCTGAAAAATAGCCCCGGGCGAGAGTCCGGCGTCCACCAGTTGGGTCAGGTTGGCGCGGTGGAGGTCCACCTTGACACGCCGATGGGTACTATTGGTACTCTCCGGGGAGCTCGCCTCGCCCGCCTCGACCGGTCGGACAACGCAAGACTCGTCGAATTGCGCGGCCACTTCCGGGCCTACCTCAAAACAGCAGGGGCCAATACTGGGGCCAAATGCCGCCTGGAGATCGTCCCAGCGGCAGCCGAACTCGGTCACCATCTGCGTTGCCGTCCGCGCTGCGATGCCCGCCACGGTTCCCCGCCAGCCGGCATGGGCGGCCGCCACCATCCGCCGGACCGGATCCACCAGCAGCACCGGCAGGCAATCCGCCGTCCGGATCTCCAGCAGCAGTCCGGGCACGTCGGAAATTAGAGCATCCCCATCGGCCACATAGCCGGCTTCCGTCGCCCGGTGCACCGTCCCGGAATGAATCTGATGCACCCAGGTGCGGCCCGCCCGGTGCGTCCACTTCTCACTTTGCCGCGTGCCAAAGCCGTGGATCAGCCAGGGGAGTGCCCACTGCCGGATCTGCAACAATTCCGGCGCTTCCGAAACGGTCGCCCCGTTGGGCGGAACCCGGCTCATCCGCGGCGCGGCTCCAGCGTCACAAGGCCGGGCGTGATCAGGCCTGGCGAATCCGCCATCGGGTTCTGGGTCTGCGCGATCATGACGCTGCGCTTAAACTCCGCAAGCATCGCCTCTTCCAGGTGCACTTCCGTGGGCCGCTTGACCAAGTTGGGTGTCGCATCGATCTTGTCCTGCAGCTTCATCAGCGCATAAAAGAGATTTTCGGGCCGGGGCGGGCAGCCGGTGACGTACACGTCAACAGGAACGATCTTGTCCACGCCTTGCAGCGTCGCATATGTGTTAAACGGTCCGCCGACACTGGAGCAAGCGCCCATCGAGATCACCCACTTGGGTTCCGGCATCTGGTCATAGAGCCGCTTCAAGACTGGCGCCATCTTCAAGGTCACCGTCCCGGCCACGATCATCAGGTCACTCTGCCGCGGGCTAGGACGGAACACTTCGCTACCGAAACGGGCTATATCGAAACGTGCTGTCGTGGAAGCGATCATCTCAATCGCACAACAAGCCAGCCCAAACGACATCGGCCACAGCGAACTTTTGCGGGCCCAATTGAACACACTGTCCACGGTGGTCGTGACAATGTTCTGTTCAAACCGGTTTTCAAGAAAAGACATCCGTCCCTCCAGTATCCTATGCCGGACGCAATTGCGCTCCGGAATTGGGCTGGCATGGGCCAAACCCCGAAATGGCGGGGCGAGATTGGGAACCGCAGCCCACTTCAGTCGTAATCAGTGCCATGGATGCCATCCTCGCTGACCTGAAGTTCGCCGCGCGCACGCTGCGCCGCAGTCCGCTGTTCACCTTGATCGCGGTATTGTCGCTGGCGCTGGGCATCGGCGCCAACACCGCTATCTTCACCGTGATGGACCAGCTGATGCTGCGCCTGCTGCCGGTGAAGGACCCGGAAACGCTCGTCATGCTCTACCAGAAGGGCTCGCACAATGGCAGCAACATGGGCCGGCGGATGCACTCCTACCCCATCTATCAGGACTTCCAGAAGAAGGCCGCCCCTCTGGCTGAAGTGATCTGTCGCCGCCAGGTGCCCACCTCGGTCAGCATCGACAACCAGACCGAGCGCGTGTCGGCGGAACTGGTCTCCGGCAACTTCTTCTCCGTACTGGGCGTCAAGCCGGCGGCCGGCCGGGTGTTCAACTCGCAGGAGGATGACCAGGTCTACGGCGGCCATGCTTCGGTGGTGATCGGCCACGACTACTGGGTCACCCGCTTCAGCCGTGACCCCAAGGTGATCGGCAAAAAGATCCTGGTCAACAACTACCCCATGACCATCGTCGGCGTCTCCGCCGAGGGCTTCGCCGGACTCGACCCCGCCCAAGCACCCCAGATCCGCGTGCCCATCCTGATGAAGGCGCAACTAATGCCAGAGCAGACCTGGATTGAGATGAGCGACCGGCGCAGCCGCTGGGTACAGGTATTTGCGCGCTTGAAGCCTGGCTACACGCCCGCATCCGCGCAGGCTCCGCTGCAAGTGTTGTTCACCCAGATCCGGCGCGACGAGATGGCCCTGGCCGCCGCCAAAGATTGGACCCCGTACTCGCGCGACGAATTCATGCGCGGCACCATCCACGTCGAACAAGCAGCCACCGGCGATTCGCAACTCCGCAATAGTTTTTCCACCGCGCTGGTTGTGTTGATGTGCATGGTGGGGCTGGTGCTGCTGATCGCCTGCGCCAACGTGGCGAACCTGTTGATCGCCCGCGCCGTAGCCCGGCAAAAGGAGATCGCCGTGCGCCTGTCGGTGGGCGCTTCCCGCTGGCAACTGGTCCGGCAATTGTTGATCGAAAGCCTGTTGATGTCATTCCTGGGTGCCGTCTGCGGCGTCGTGCTGTCGGTGTGGATGACGCAAGGCCTGCTCTCCCTCATCCCGGCCGAAGGTAGCCCGCTGCTGTTGAGCGCCACGCCTGATCTTCGAGTGCTGGGTTTCACGCTGGCGCTGACCTTCGTCACCGGCCTACTGTTCGGCCTCGTCCCGGCACTCAAGGCCAGCAACCCGGATCTGTGGAGCACGCTCAAAGACGCCGTCGGCTCCATCGCCGTTGCGGGCGGCTCCGTGCTGCTGCGCAAGGGTCTGGTGTCGGCTCAGGTGGCCCTGAGTTTTCTGCTGCTATTCGGCGCCGGACTTTTCGTGCGGAGCCTCCAGAACCTGAAGGGCACTGAAACCGGCTTTAACGACATCGACAACCTGGTGACCTTCCAGCTGTCACCAGCTCTCAATGGCTACACGGATGCACGGGCAGAACAGCTTTACCGGGACTTGCTGGCCAACATCCGGTCATCGCCCGGGGTGAAGGCCGCCGGACTCTCCGGTGTTGGCGTCCTGTCCGGCGACGAATGGGATTCGACCATCAAGGTTGAGGGACACACCGCCAAGGATGGCGAAGACATGCAAGCCTTCATGAATTCCCTATCACCCGGCTACTTTTCCGCCATGGGCATTGCTTTGCAAGAGGGCCGTGACTTTGACTATCGCGATAGCGATGGCCGGGACCGGGGTAGCTTCACCGAGCAACGCCAGGTCTGCATCGTCAACCGCAAATTCGCCGACCATTTCTTCCCCGGCAAAAGCGCTGTTGGCCGAATGCTGGGCTGGGGCGGCGGACCCAAGACCAAACTGAACATGGAGATTATCGGCGTCGTCGAAGACGCGCTCTACGAAGGCCCACGGGAAGGTGTCCACCGCCAGGTCTTTGTCTCACATTTCGGCAAAGGCAGCGCGTTTGTCTATGTCCGGGCGGCGCGCGATTCCGCCGCTCTCTACTCCGTCGTGCGCGGCGAAGTACGGAAGCTGGACGCGGCTTTACCGGTCTATGGCATGAAGACTCTGGCCAACCAACTGGACCAGACGCTGCTGACCGAGCGCCTGATCGCCCTCCTTTCCGCCGGTTTCGGAGCCCTCGCCACGCTGCTGGCAGCCATTGGTCTATATGGCGTGATGGCCTTCGTGGTCGCGCGGCGGACCAAAGAAATCGGACTGCGGATCGCCCTGGGCGCACCGCCCAACAGCGTCATCTGGCTGGTGATGAAAGAGGTAATCGTGCTGCTGGCCATTGGCCTCGCCGTCGGCCTCCCGGCGGCGTTGGGGGCCGGGCAGTTCATCGCCAAACAGCTTTACGGCGTCCAGGCCCGAGACCCAGGCGTGGCCGGAGTGACGATGTTGATTCTGGTGACGGTAGCCGCCTTGGCCGGCCTCATCCCCGCCCGCCGCGCCAGCTCGATTGATCCGCTGATCGCGCTGCGCTATGAGTAGTGCGCCACTCAACCGGTGCACTCGCTGCAGTGCCCCGATGTCGGCAGGTCCGTTATCATGGGACCAGTGACGATCGCTGAGCAAAGAAGCGCGCTGGCCGACGTAGTGACCATCGATCAGGAGGTCCTGCATGGCATCCCTTGCTTTGCCAATACCCGGGTACCGGTGCAGACGCTCCTCGACTTTCTCGAGACCGGCGAAACCATCGACGATTTTCTCGCCGTCTACCCCAGCATTCCCCGGCAACATGTATTCGCATTTCTTGAACTAAGCCGTGACATTGCCATTGACCAGTTGACATGCGCGTCGTCATAGACGCGTCCATCGATCCACGCCTGGTCGAGGCATTCCCCCAAGACGATGTCCGCACACTGTTTGATTTGGGCTGGCAGCATCTGAAAGACAATGTGCTGGTAAAGCAGCTAGAGTGCCACGTATTCGTCACGGCCGACCGTGGCTTCGAGCATCAGCACAACCTTAAATCACTCTCGTTCGGAATCGTCGTGGTTCATGTCGAGCGGAACAAGATCGCCTTCTACCGGCCGCTGTTCCCCCAACTGCGCAGCGCGGCCGCGACGGTAAGGCCGGGCCAAGTGGTTCATGTTTCCGGCCGTGTTGCTGGCTAGCCCGACTCCGGGGAGCGACTAGCGCCCACGCTATCTTTTTGCCCCATTCTGGCGTAACCTTCCCGAACCAAACCAGTAATCATCTTGTGAGAGGTGAGATTGCACATCGCAGCGCGGGGCGACGCCGGAGTGACGGACGAGAAGCTGATGGTGGACGTGCGCTCGGGCGACGTACGCCAACTCGCACAGCTGTTTGACCGCCACCACGGCAGCCTGTTCCGCTACTCCATGCGGATGACCGGCAACCGGGAATGGAGCGAGGATCTGGTGCAGGAGATCTTCTGCCGCATCCTGCGCTACCGGGATACGTTCCGAGATGGGCACTTGTTCACCACCTGGATGTTCCGGATTGCGCGGAATACGTTTGTCGATCACACACGGAAACGCCGGTGGGAAGTGCAGAAGGATGACACCATGGACAGCCCGGTGATGCCCGAAAACAACCTGGAGCAGGAGCAGGACCTCCAACTGCTGCGCCAGGCGCTGCTCCGGCTACCGGTGGAGCAGCGCGAACTGCTTGTCCTGGCCCGCTTTCAGCAACTGCCCTATACGGAGATCGCCGCACTGCTGGAGATCGAAGTGGGGACAGTGAAAACGCGGGTCCACCGCGCCGTCAAACTGCTGCGGGATATCTATCTGGAGTTAAGCGCGCCGCCGGTCACCCGGCCCGCACACGGAGTATGAAATGAACCACGACAACCTCCACGGCGAAGCGAACCTTCACGGCGAAGCGAACCCTCATTGCGAAGCGATTGAAGACCAGTTGGCCGACTACCTGGGCGGCACCCTCAACGCCACCGCCCGCCGTCAAGTGGACCAGCATCTGGCCGCCTGCGCCGATTGCCGCAGCGCCGTGGCCGTGTGGGACAAGATGGCCGGGCTGACGCCGGAACGGCCCAGCGTCGAACTGCGCGCCCGTTTCCAGGACATGCTGTGGGCCAACATGGACGCGCCGTCCACGCGCTTTGTGAAGCCCAAGCCCATGGCCCACCCCGTCTGGCGCTGGGCGATGGCGGCCGCACTACTGGCGGCCGGTTTCCTGGGCGGACGCTTCGTACAACTGCCGACGGCCAAAGCCCCTGACGAAGTAGCGTCTCTCCGGGGTGAGGTTCGTGATCTGCGGGAGGCGGTGGTGGTCTCGATGCTGCGGCAGACCTCCGCTTCGGAACGGTTGAAGGGCGTGCTGACGTCCACCACGCTCGACCGGCCGGACCCCGAAGTCACCGCCGTGCTAGTCGAGACCCTGCGTCATGACCCGAACGTCAACGTGCGGCTTTCCGCAGTCGATGCCCTGAAGCGCATGTCTGGTGACCAGAATGTCCGCCGCGGTTTTGCTGAGTCCCTGGTGGCTAGCGATTCGCCGCTGGTCCAGATTGCCTTGATCGATGCGCTGATGGAGAACCCCGCCGTCGCCCGTGACCAGCAAGCCGCCAACGCCTTCCGGACCGTGGCCATGGCCAAGCAGGGCGAGACTGTCGTCAAACAGCGCGCCCGGCTGGCACTGGAGCGTTTAGAAAAGCGTGAAGACTAACTGCTTTCCACGGCAACCGCATCGCCACTCAGAACCGGCGTTTCGCCCGCAGTCACTCGCCGAGCCGCGACCGCCAGGGAGCGGTGGGGAAAGCCAATATTTCGACGGAATGTAACGAACGATGAATCAGGAAACAGTGAGAGAACTACGATGAAGAACCTTGCCTTAATCACCCTGGCCGCCACGGCCACACTCACCACGGTCGTCGCACAGCCCATGACCCTAGCCTTCTCCGACCCCAGCCGCCCCGGCACGGTCCGCGTGGAACTCACGCAAGGCAGTATCCATGTCACCGGCGCGGCGGGCAACAGTGTCATCCTCGACGGCAAGGGCCGCGCCACACGCCAGCGCGAAGAGGCCGCCGGCGGCATGCGCCGCATTGGCGGGGGCGGAGCCAACCTGAACGCCCGCGAAGAAGGCAACGTCATCCGCATCGATAGCGACTCCTGGGCCGGTGGCCAGGACGTCTCCCTGCAAGTGCCCTTCAAGACCTCGCTGATCCTGAAAACCGTCAATGGCGGCACGGTGCGCGTCGAAAATGTCGAAGGCGAAATTGAAGTGCAGAACGTCAACGGCTCCATCCGCCTGATCGACGTCTCCGGAGCCGTCGTCGCCAACAGCAGCAACGGCAAGGTCGAAGTCACCCTCAACAAGGTCACGGCCGGTAAACCGATGGCCTTCACCTCGCTCAACGGCAACGTCGACGTCACCTTCCCGTCGGACCTGAAAGCCACCCTGCGCATGCGCGCCGACAATGGCGATATCTTTACCGACTTTGAGGCCACAGTCAAAACCGAGCAGAACAACTCCCAGAATGGCAAAGGCCGCTGGAAATCAGAATCCACCACCGTGGCCCAAGTGGGCGGCGGCGGCGCGGAAATCCGCCTCCAAACGATGAACGGCCGCATCTACGTCCGCAAAGGCAAATAGATCAGCAGATGGCAGATCAAAGTGGGGTAGGCTCCAGGCCTGCCCCACACAGTCGTCAGTTCCGGTGACGCACTACCTAGGGGCTTATTTCCGCCCGAAATGCTTGTCCGCAAAATCCATCCACCGCTGCCAGTCGTACTCCGTCACATCGTGCTTCCCCGCCCGGATGTGATAGCCCAAGGTGCCCATGATCGGAGTATGCAACGCGGGGAATTCGTGCGAGGGCAGGCCCGGCTTTCCTAGCAGCTTGTAGACCGGGTCCGCCGCCACCAGTGAGAGAAACTCGCCCTTCGGGTCTGCCCACTGATCCTCCTGAGCACTACACGCATACAGCGGCCGCGGAGCCATCAGCGCGATCAGCATATGCTGATCAAACGGCATCCGCGCTTCCTGGCCGTTGTACTGCGCGTAGTTCTTGGCGAACCAGTGTGGGAACCGCGTGTTCAGGTCAGCCACCGTTTCGCCATAGATGCGTTTGGACAGCGCCGCGCCCCCGGCTCCGGAATCATTCGAGATCACGATCGCAAACCGCGGATCACTCGCCCCCGCCCACAGGGCTGCCTTCCCGATGCGCGAGTGCCCATGCAGCACCACCCGCTTGGCGTCGAGCGTCTTGTCCGTCTCGATGTAGTCCATCGCCCGCGACAAACCCCACGCCCAGGCCCCAACCGCGCCCCATTCATCCGCGGCCGGCCGGGTCTGGCCCGGCTTGTAGAACAGCGGTTGTACGCCGTTCTGGAAGCCATCGTCGAAATCCGGGTCCAGGTCTTCATAATGCGCCGTGATCGTCGCGTAGCCGCGCTTCAGCACCTGCTCCACCACCCAGCGGGACTCCTGCGCCCCGCGCGCCTTCTCCGTCACCGCCTTCACCGCCGGATCCTGGGCCACCGTGTGATTTCCTTGGAAGTTCAGCCCCAGAAACACCGGTACCGGACCCTTGGAGTTCGGCGGCAGATAGATCAGCAGGTTCATCCGCGGCCCATCCTTCTTGCCCGTAAACAGAATCGAGACCTCTTTGCGGACCGCCGCCCCACCCAGCGCCGGTGCCGGACCGGAGGTCGGCTCATACACCGTCGTGGCCAGCTTTCCGCCCATCCGCCCAAACATCTCGCGCTCCAGCAGAGCGTACAGTTCCGCCCGCCGCCCGGGCCAATCGGCCGCTTTCTTCGCCGTCCCCAGTGCCGGAGGCAACGTGTAGGCGGGCATCTGGGCCTCGTCATAGTTCGGCACGGCCGGCCGGGGCGCCACCACCGGCTGCGCCGCGCACCACGTCACCCCGCCCCAAAACACCAGCATCCACCGCGCCGCCCAGCGGCCGCCCGAACCCATAAGTCGTTGCATATGAGGAGCAGTGTATACCGCCGCCACCGCCCGTGGTGTAACGTTTTTCCCTCCCCACGCCGATTCACCACCAGCGCCGGATGGCGGTGTTTCAAAAAGGTGTACCAATCCGTCGGCGGTTGTTATAAGATTTTTGAAGATTGTTTACAGAGCGAGCCAACCCTATGAAAAATCATAGAGTTGACTACCAAAAAACAGAGGTGAAATGAGACATATCAAGTTGACCACGTGGGTCATAGGGCTACTATGCAGCGCCGGTTTGGCCTTCGGCCAGATCGCCTCCGGTGCCTTGGGCGGCACCGTGACTGATTCCAATGGTGCCAGCGTCCCCGGCGCCAAAGTAGTAATTACCGGCACCTCCACCGGCAGCAAACAAGAGACGGTCACCAATGAAGCCGGAGTCTACATCTTCGCTTCCGTGCCCGCCGCCGGTTATGCCATGACTGTTGAGAAGGCCGGTTTCAAGAAGGTAAACCGCCCGAACCTGGAAATTCGCATCGCCCAGCGCGTCGACCTCGACGTCAAGCTGGAAGTTGGTGATGTGCAGCAGACCGTCGAAGTGACGTCCGAAGCACCACTGCTGGAGACCACTTCCAGCGACAAGGGCACCAACTTCTCGCCCAAGTTCATGAATGAAGTGCCGCTGTTCACCGGCGCCATCCGTAATCCCCGCGCGTTTGTCAGCTACATGCCCGGCGTCAACGCCGGCGCGGAAGTCAGCATCTCTGGATCCGGTGGCCGCGCGCAGGAAGTGCAGATCGACGGCGCTTCGGCGATCATTCCGGAATCGGGCGGTGTTGTGTTCAACATGCCGTCAGCCGAAATGTTCCAGGAGTTCAAGCTGATCACCGGTGGCTACTCGTCAGAGTACGGCCGCTTCGGCGGTGGCGTCGAAACCTACGTGACCAAGAGCGGTAGCAACTGGTACCACGGCACGGCGTTTTTGAACATGCGCCGCGACATCTGGAATGCCAACGCCTGGGCCCGCAACGCCAGCACCAACCCGGCGACCACCTTCCGCCCCAAAGAGCGGCAGAATGAAATCGGCGGCGCCGGCGGCGGCCCCGTCTATATCCCCAAGGTCTACGACGGCCGCAACAAGAGCTTTTTCTATTACACCTATTCGCAGCGCCTGCTACCGGCCAGCATCGGCTTCCCGCTGAGCACCCTGCCCACGGCGCGCATGAAGGGCGGCGACTTTGGCGAGTTGGGAACTCAGTTGATCTACGATCCCAACACCACGGTGGGCAACGTCCGCCAACCGTTCCCCAACAACGTGATCCCCAACAACCGGTTCAGCAACGTTTCCAAGAACCTGCTCCCGCTGATCCCCAACCCCACCCGCCCGACCCTGCTGCAGAACTATGACTTCGTCAACACCGACGTCATTGAGCAGAAGATCTGGAGCATCAAGGCGGATCACAACTTCACTGAGCGCAACCGCCTCTCCTTCTTCTTGAGCAAGGAAAACGGTGCCACCGCGTCCACCACCAACTTCCCCGGCCCCATCGGCAATGGACTGGGGCAATCGGGCCAGTACCCCTACAACGTCCGCGTCAACCATGACTACACGTTCTCGCCGACGTTCCTGATGCACACCACGTTTGGCTATTCGGCCACGCGCCAATTGTGGGACAACCCCGCGCAGGCTGGGTTCGGCAGCAAATTGGGCTTGCCCGGCCTGTCCGGCCAGTCTGATGCCACGCCCCGTATCAACTTCCAGGGCTTGGCGGGTCTGTCGCCTTACGGCGTGCAGGACGGCAAAGTGGCCAAGGGTGGCCAGGATAACGACACCATCATGATCACGCAGGGCTACACCTGGGTGAAGGGCAAGCACGAACTGAAGTTCGGCTGGGATTCGCGTCGGTTGAGCACCTTCGGGTTTGACTTGGCCACCACCAATGGCCAGTACTTCTTCAACCGCGCCCAGACCGCCATCCCCAACAGCACCTCCGGCAGTGGCCACGAATTCGCCAGCCTGCTGCTGGGTGGCGTCAACCAGGCCAACATCACGCGGACCCCGGTCCTGTTCGATGAGGCCGTCTACCGTTACACCTCCGGCTACTTCAACGACAACTTCCGCATCACCAAGCGGCTGACGTTGAACCTGGGCATCCGGTATGAAGTGCCCATCGGCTTCCACTTCCCCAACGGCAACTACGGCAGCATCAGCCTCACCACCCCCAACCCGGGTGCTGGCGGCTTGCCCGGAGCGCTGGTGTTCTACGGTGCCGGTCCCGGCCGCAATGGCCAGACCCGCCCGTACCCCACCGATTTCTCGAACATCGGGCCCCGCCTGGGCTTTGCCTACCAGGTCGCCTCCAAGACCGTCATCCGTGGCGGCTGGGGCATCTTCTACCAGACGCTCGGCAACGGTGGTTGCGGCTGCCGCCCGGGCTTCTCGAACCCCGACACCGCCAACGGCGACGGCGTCAACCCCGTCCTGAACTGGGACGCGGGGATTCCCGTCAGCCCCACCTTCCGTCCGCCACCGCTGCTCGATTCCACCCTGCTCAACTTCCAGAACATCGACTTCCTGGGGCCCAAGTTCGGCAAGGCGCCCCGCGTCTACAACTGGAGCTTCAATATCCAGCATGAGGTCAAGGGCTTCCTGATCGATGTAGCCTATGTCGGCAATCGCGGCAGTGGCTTGAATTCCACCATCACGAACAACCAGCTACCCGTCAGCGAACTGTCCAAAGGCAGCTTGTTGACGCAGACCGTCGGAGCGGCCAACTTCCGGCTGCCCTACGCCGGCTTCCCCACCAACCGCTCCGTCGCCCAGTCGCTGCGGCCGTTCCCGCAGTATCTGGACGTGCTCAGCCGTAACTCTGGCGACGGCCAGACCTGGTACGACTCGCTGCAAACCAAGGTGGAACGCCGCTTCGGTGGCTTCCAGTTGCTGGCGGCTTACACCTGGTCCAAGTCCCTGGCCAACGCCCACTGGCGTCAGATCTTCAGCCAGCACTTCAACATCGGCGCGCAGGATGCGAACAATCTGCGGGACATGAAGTCCTTCAATCCGTTCGATCAGCCGCACGTGCTGAACCTGGTCTGGGCCTACGACATGCCGTTCGGCAAGGGCAAGAAGTTCCTGGGCACCACCAACCACTTCGTCAACGCGGCGGTGAGTGGCTGGACCATTTCCGGCGCGCAGCGTTACTACTCGGGCAACCGGCGTCTTCACCGCCGCCGCTCCGTTCACCCTGGGCACCGCGGCGCTCTACCAGAACGACTTCCGCCAACCGATGGTCGCCTTCGAAAACGTCGGCCTCTCGAAGCGGACGACGCTGTGGAACAACGAAAAGAACCCGGTGGTGCTGCAATTCCGCGCCGACGCGTTCAACCTGTTCAACCGCACCCGCTTCGGCGGCGTCAACGGCACCGTGGGCAACGCCAACTTTGGCCGCCCCACCGGACCCCAGGTGGGCGCTCGCGCCATCACCATGGGCCTCCGGCTGAGCTTCTAAGCTCAGCGCGGTTCATTCCGTTCCCTTCCGGGCGGAGTACTTCGGTCACCAGTTTGGTGGCCGGTACTCCGCCCTTTTCTTTTTTGGGGGGAGCCTCTTCTTGGGGGCCTTCATTGCGCCCTCCGCTTCGGATACGATAGACGTCGAAAGAGGCCCTCCATGCAACGACGCGACCTGCTGAAATCCACCGTCTCCGCCGCCGGTTTAACCATCCTCAAAAGCGGCACCCTCCGCGGCCAAAACGCCCCCTCGAACAAGCTCAACGTTGCCCTGATCGGCGTCTGGGGCCGCGGCACCGCGCACTACAACGTGATGCGCAACGAGAACGTCGTGGCCCTGTGCGACGTCAATGACACCCGCACCAAAGAGGCGCTCGAGATCTTCCCCAAAGCCAAGACTTACTACGACTGGCGCAAACTGCTGGACCAGAAAGACGTCGAAGCCGTCATCATCTGCACGGCGGACCATCACCACGCCTTCATCGCCAACTGGGCCATGAACCGCGGCATGCATGTCTTCTGCGAAAAGCCGCTCGGTATCTCGGTGGAAGAAGCTCGCACCGTCCGCGCCACCTACCTGAAGAACCGCACCAAGCTGGCCACCCAGCACGGCACCCAGCGCCACGCCTACCCCAACTTCGAACGCCTCCGCGAGCTGATCCTCGACGGCGCCATCGGCGAACTGAAGACCGTCCACGCCTGGGACGCCCGCGAACTCCCCCGCCCCGGCTACCCCGCCGGTGAAGGCAACCCGCCCGCCTCGCTGCACTACGAACAGTGGATCGGCCCGTCGCCCTACCACCCCTACAGCCCGCAATACTTCGGCGGCTCCAACGGCCTGAACTGCCTGTTCTGGAACATGTATCGTGACTTCGGCGTTGGCCAGATGGGCGACATGGGCGCGCACACCATGGACCTGCTGTGGAACGTGATCGACGCCGGTGCCCCCTCCGGCATTGAGGTGGATCAGGACGTCACCGACAAATACAACGCCGACATCTGCCCGGTAAAGCTGAAGGTCGCCTTTGAGCACCCCGCCAACAGCTGGCGCGGACCCATCACGGTCCACTGGTATCAAGGCGGCCTGAAGCCCAGCGCCCCCAAGCCCTACCTCGACCTTTCACGCGTCGGCAACGGAGCCATCTTTGAAGGGACCAAAGGCGCCATCTTCGCCGACTTCACCACCCGCGTCATCATCCCCAACAACGACGATGGCGACTTCACTTACTACCAGCGCCGCGCCGCGGACAAGACACTGCCGCTGATCGGCGGCACGGGCCAGATCACGCAAGCCGCCCGCCCGGTCCCGCCACGCCCGGCCAGCCCGCCCTCCGCGCTGCCCAAAGGCTTCAACGCCATGCCCAGCGCCGCCCCCAGCGCCAACGGCTTCGCCAAAGTCGAGTTTCTGGAAAACGGCCTGCCCGCCGCTCTGGGCCTGCCCAACCCGCAGATCGCCCCGGTCGCCCAAGCCATCCGCGAAGGCCGCGCCCCCGGACCCGGCACCGACGTCTTCCAGCAGGAATGGATCGACGCCTGCAAAGGCAAATACAACGGCGTCACCCACGGAACGTCCAGCAAAACACACTGCGACTTCGACTATTCCGGCAGCATGATCGAGCAGATGCTGCTGGGCCTGGTCGCCCACCGCGCCGGCAAAAAGCTGACCTACGATGCCGCCACCGGCCGCGTCACCAACTCAACCGAAGCCAACGACTACCTGAAGCGCCAGTACCGCCCCAACTGGACCCTGAACGGGTAGTCGGGCTCCACCGGGGTCGTGGTTCGTAACCGAGCCGCGACCCGCAGGAGCGGTCTGCCCGAGCGATGCACGGCTGCTGTGGTCAAGCAATGTCCGCGTGGATGGAGTGTCTTGGCTGCGGGAGGACAGGCCCCTCCTGCAGGTCGGGGCTCGGCCCGACGCGCTCAGAAATGTCGACCGCTCAATCGGAACATCAACCGGCTCCGGCCACATCCGGAGCCACCCATTCCGCCCGCGCCCGCTCATCCTTGGCCACATCAAAGCTGTAGTACCGCCGGTGGAGCGTGCGATCTTCCCCAAACCGCTCCACCGCCGAACAGGCCGCCTCAAACCGCGTCCTACACCCGGCCGCCGCCACGTGGTCCACAATCACCGCCGCCCACAGCCGCGTCAGAGTTTCGTGATACCCGCTCGACCGCGTGTTCGCCGTCCCCACCGCCGTGTTGAAGTCCAGGATGCCCCTTTTCATGACGGCAAACGTAGCCTCCCAATCCTGCCCCACCGCATGATAGGCGCACGCAGCGACATGGGCCGCATGCGTCCACGCCGCCTTCGGCAACCGCCCGGAGAGCCAATCACCAACAAACGCCTCCAGCGCCGCCGCGTTTTCAAGAAATGGATGCGTCATGGCCACCTTCATTCACAATCTCGCCCGATATGGAAAAACACGTTTCCAATCCGAAAGCGCGCATCCTGGCTTTTGAATCGCAAGGATACCTAATTATGATTCGAAGGCAGCGATTCGTAAATACCTTTACTTCAAAGCCCTTTGCGGCCAAACTAAGCCGATAGCAAAGTCGTCATCAGAAGGAGCGGGCAACTCTTCTCCGCGATCCTGCCCCTAAGCCAGCAACTCCCGCACCACGTGCCCATGCACGTCCGTCAAGCTGACATCGCGTCCGCCGAAACGGTAGGTCAGCTTCTTGTGGTCCAGGCCCAAGGCGTGCAGGATCGTCGCATGGAGATCATGCACTTCCGTCACGTTCTCCACCGCCCGCATGCCCACCTCATCGGTCGCGCCGTACACCGTGCCGCCCTTCATCCCGCCGCCCGCCATCCACACCGTAAACGCCGTCTCATGATGATCCCGCGCGTCCGGCTTCGGCCCGTGCGGTGTACGCCCAAACTCCGTCGCCCACACCACCAGCGTCTCCCCCAGCATCCCGCGCGATTTCAAATCCTGGATCAGCGCCGCCACGCCTTGATCAGTGATCAGCGAATTCCCTTCGTGACCCTTCTTCAAGTCCGAATGCTGATCCCAGGTCCCGTTGTCGCCGCCAAACACCTCTGGGCACGTGATCTCGACAAACCGCACACCGGCCTCGACCAACCGCCGCGCCCGCAGGCACTGCCGCGAATAGTTCCGCTGGTGCCGTTCCGGGCCGTCCACGCCATACAGCTTCTTGGTCGCCTCGGACTCCTTATCCAGATTCAACACATCCGGCACCACCGATTGCATCGTGTAGGCCATCTCGTAGTTCTTGATCGCCGCGTCGATGCCGTCGTCCTGCCCGATCGCGGCCAGAAACTGCCGATCCTGCTGCAGCAGCGTGTCCAGCTTGGCGCGCTGGATCTTGGGGTCCTTGTCGGCGGCGTCAATGTTGATCACCGGCTTGCCTTCGGCATGCATGGCGGTCGCCTGATGCGTGGCGGGCAGGAAGCCGTTCGAGAAATTCTCCAAGCCCCCGGGCGGCACGGCACCGGCATGCAGCAGCACATAGCCCGGCAGATTCTTGTTCTCGCTGCCCAGCGCGTAGTTCACCCAGGAACCAAGGCTCGGGAAACCGCCCGTGTTGCGACCCGTGTGCATCAACAGATTGCCGCGCGGGTGCAGCGGAAAGCCCGACACCATGGACCGGACAATCGCCATTTCATCCACACACTTGGCGATGTGCGGAAACAGCTCACTAACCCACACACCCGATTGGCCATGCTGCTTAAACTGCCACGGGCTCCCCAGCCACTGCCGGTTCGTCTCCGCCTTGGCCCCCACCTGATAGAAGCCGTCAAACTTCTTGCCGTTCATCTCCGCCAGCTTGGGCTTCGGATCAAACGTATCTACATGCGACATCCCGCCCGGCATAAAGCAGAAAATGACGTTCTTCGCCTTCGGAGCAAAGTGCGTGGCGCCACCCGCCAAGCCCGCATAAGCCTTGTCCGCCATCAATGATGCGAGGGCAGTCAAACCAAACCCGGTGGAGGCCTGACGCAAAACATCCCGTCGCTTCAGCGGCACCGCCTGTGATCCCTGGCAATCTTTCGGATGACTCATCGTTCCTCCTCATGCATCAGCCCCATGCGCCGCGCCGACGCGCCGCTAACGCACATACACGAACTCTTTCAGATTGAACACCGCATGCGCGACATCCTTCCACAACTCGCGGCTCCCCATCAGCTTGTCCGCGGGCACCTTCTGCAAGCTGGCCAGCTCCTTGGTCAACCCCACAAACCGCTCCGTCTCGGCAGTCTGCGGCGCGCGCCCCAGGGCCGTCCGGAACATGGCCGCAATGCGAGCCTCCACGGTCGGGGCCTGCTGGGCGATCAGCAGCTCCGCCCACACGCCCGCCTGCGCCACCACAAACGGATCATTCATTAGCGCCAGCGCCTGTGGCGGCACGTTGGTAGTGTCGCGAGTCCCGCGCGCCACGTTCGGGTTCGGAAAATCGAAGGTCTCCAAAAAGCGCGACCCCTCATGCCGCGTCACCTTCACATAGATGCTCCGCCGCCCATCGCCATCGAGCGGCCCCTGGTGCAGCTTCCGGTAATCCTTCGGCTCCTCCCGATGCGGCTGAATGCTGGGTCCATACATGGTGCGGTCGAGCCGTCCCGAGATGGCCAAAATCGAATCCCGGATCGACTCCGCCCCCATCCGCCGGATCGGGTAATGCGACAGCCACGCATTGCGCGGATCAATGCGCACCGCCTCCGCACTGGGCGTCCCGGCCTGCTGAAACGCCTGTGAAGTCACCAGCAGCCGGATCTGTTTCTTCACGGACCAACCACCCTCCACCAACTGCGTCGCCAGATAGTCCAGCAGTTCCGGATGCGTCGGCTTCTCGCCGTAGGTGCCAAAGTTGTCCGCCGTCGCCACAATGCCACGCCCGAACACCTGCTGCCAGATCCGATTCGCCATCACCCGCGCCGTTAGCGGATTCTCCGGATCAGCAATCAACTCCGCCACCTCGCGTCGCCCGCTGCCCATCGGGTTGAACACCGCCCCCGGCTTCGACAGCAACGACAAGAAGCCGCGTGCCGCCACCTTGCCCGGCCGCTCCGCATCGCCTCCCACCATCACGGAGACGTCGTAACCCGGCTCCATGTCCGCCAACGCCTGCACCGCCGTTGGAGCGGTGATCCGCGAATCGATCGCGCGGTACTCACTCACCAACGCTGAAAGTTCCGGCGTCATCGCGGTGCTGTTCGACAGCAGCTTGGCATCGAGCAACCAGCCCAGCCAACGCGCATCATCATCGGTCGCCGTGCCCGCCTCCCAGGCCGCCAGCGCCTGCCGGGTCACTTGCGCGTAGCGTGCCGCCACGTCGTCCATCGTCTTCGGAGCCGGCCCCGCGAACAGCCGCTCCACGTGCGACAACTCGGGCTTCGGGCTGGCATCGACATCGTGCAGCACCGCGCGCGCCACCCCGAAATAGGAATAGGGCGAAGCCACCTGTTCCGGCGTCGTCTTCAGCCGCCCCGGACGGTCCGGAATGCGCGGGTTGTCCTGCTTCGTCACCAGTTCAATGTAGAAAGGCAGTGACTTCTGGTCATCGCGGTTGGGCACCTTCACCCAGGCCGGACGCGCGTTCTCGATCAGTTGGTAGTCCTCGCTCAACATGCAGTTGTCGAGAATCGTCCGCCGAGCCCCCAACTCCCCGCCCATCACCTCCAAGCTGACGAACTTCTTGTCCTTCGGCACCAGCGGCGAACGCAATCCGCCATTCAACCGCTCCGACAAGGCATGCGTATAGATGCCCGCCGGGAAGATGCCGGAGATGGCCGCCGTGCCGCGATTGGCCACTGCAAACTCACCCGACGGTGAAGCACCTTTCAGCGCCCCCGTCAGCCCCGTACCATCGGCCTGCCAGCCGCCAAAGCCATCCTTGGCCAGATCACCAAAAGGTTGAAAGTTCTCGCGGTTGTAGGCCGCGCGCGAAGTGCTCTCTTGCGCGTACGCCTTGGCGGCGGCCGCCCACTCAGAAGCCAGCTCGCCCTTGCCCACGCGAGCCAGCACCGAGAGCGGTTCTTCCATGCCCGCCTTCGGTTTCTCGAACTGCGACACCCACGCCTGGACGCGCTCCACCGGCAACTCCGCCACATCCGCCGCCACTGGAGCTCCGCCGGACCAGGCGCGATAGGCCGCCATCAGATAACGCGGCAGCGTCTCCAGCTCCAGCTGCCACGCCTTCGCCACTTCACGCCGGATCGGTGCCTTCAACGCGGCCAACTGCTGCTTGATTCGGTCCTGCGCCTGCTGCACATCCGCCGTCCGCATCACCATGCGCGAGCTCGACAGCACGCCATAGAGCGCGTAGTAATCAGCCGTCGGAATCGGGTCCAGCTTGTGGTCGTGGCAGCGCGCACACGCAATCGTCAGGCCCAGAAAGGCCTTGCCCA
>JAPKYX010000250.1 GCA_026394075.1 Acidobacteriota bacterium | reverse complement strand
TCAGGGCCGCAACGGCGGTTCCAACGTCAACCTGGTGATCAAGTCCGGCACCAACCAGTTCCATGGTTCGGCCTACTACTTCAACCGCAACGAATTCTTCTCCGGCTTCTCGCCCTTCCAGAATCCCGCCACGGACAAAAAGCGCGTCATGCGCAATGACCAGTGGGGCTTCTCGGTGGGCGGCCCGATCGTGAAGAACAAGTTGTTCTACTTCGCGACGCTCGAAGGCCAGAAGGCGATTGCCAACCTGAGCCTGCGTTCGACGCACCCGTCGACCCCCTGGGTCGACAAGGCCCGCAAGGTGTTGGCCGATTCCGGTGTGGCGGTCAATCCGGTTTCGGTGAACCTGCTGAAGTTCTGGCCGTCGCGCTACACCAACCTGCCGGCTACGCTGAACAACTTCGTCGCTGCTGATCAGAATGATTACGACAGCTACAACGGCATTTTGAAGCTGGATTACGCCATCAACTCCAACAACAACCTGTCAGTCCGCTATTTCGGCGGCACCGGCAAGCAGGCGGCGCTGGTTGCGGATAACGTCCCCTACCGCGAGTTCTTCCAGGTGGCTCCCAGCCGCATGCACAATGTGGCGGTGAACCTCACCTCGACGCTGTCGCCGCGCATGGTGAACCAGTTGCTGCTGGGCACCAACTACTTCCTGCAGACCTTTAACGACGCCGACATCAGCTACAACCCGATTGCGGCCGGCCTCAACACCGGCGTTCCGCAGGATGGTTCGCTGGGCGGGGCACCCAGCCTGCGTATCTCCAACTTCACCGGCGCTTCGGCGACGCAGCCCTTGGGCCGCATCGACACCACGGGCCACATCACCGACAATCTCAGCTATACGGTGGGCAAGCACCAGTTGAAGTTTGGCGGCGAGTACCGCCGCGCCGTGTTTGACGTGTTTTACGACACCAATAAGCGTGGCAGCTTCACCTTTGACGGAAGCCGTGGCAACTGGACGATTGACCCGACCCTCAGCTCTTCAGCAGCTGAAACGGCCGCTCTTCGTTCCCTGGCCGACTTTATGGCCGGCTACCTGACCAACAGCAATGGCGCCACCATCGTCCGCGGCCAGTTGCAGCGCGACTACCGCATGAACAACATCGACTGGTGGATTCACGACAACGTTCAGGTGACTTCGAAGTTGAACCTCAACTTCGGTGTCCGCTGGAGCTACGTCGGACCGCTGTACGACATCGACAAGTCGATCACCGCCTTCCGTCCGGGCCGTGGCTTTGCCAACGTTGGCACGGGTGGCGAGGATCTGTGGAAGAAGGATCGGAACAACTTTGCTCCCCGGTTTGGCTTTGCCTACAACTGGCGTCCCAAGACCGTCATCCGCGGTAGCTACGGCTTGTTCTACGACGTGCCGCCGATGAACTTCATCGTGGCCAACACGGGTATGCCGAACGGTGGTTCGGCCGGTGTCCACGCCAATCCGGCGGGTGCCGATCCGGTGTTCACCCAAACGCGCAATGGGATCAATGTGACGTCGGGCGAACTGGTGTTCCCCACCAACGTCACCCCCACCAACGTGGGTGCCTTCGGTGTCAGCCCGGATTTCCGCACTCCCTACGTGCAGAACTACAACTTGAATATCCAGCAGCAGCTCAGCTCGAACGTTTTGCTGCAAATGGGCTACGTTGGATCCAAGGGCACCAAACTGTCCCTGCTGCGCTCCATCAATCCGACCGTGAATGGTCGTCGCCTATTGGCTGATCAATACCCGACTCTGGGTGCGATCAACATCCTGGAGTCGATTGCCAACTCCAACTACAACTCGCTGCAGATGCAGTTGCGCGTGACCCGCGTGAAGCGGTTTACGATGACGGCGAACTACACCTGGGCCAAGTCGTTGGACAACGGTTCCAACGTGCGTAACGCCCTGGCGGCCAACAGCTTTAACCTGCGCCGTGAATACGGCCCGGCCAACTTTGACATCCGTCAAATCTTCACCGGCTTCGTCAGCTACGATGTCCCGAACTGGGCGCCGAAGTTCCCGCGCCTGGGCAAGGGCTGGCAGTTGAACTCCCTGATGACGTTCCACACGGGTGAACCGCTGGACGTTCTGTCGGGCACCAACCGCAGCCTCTCGGGCGACAACCGCGACCGCGCGGACCTGGTGAGCGATCCGTTTAGCGGCGTCACCTCCCGCGCCACGCCGTTCGGCGCCATCCCCTACTTCAACCCGGCGGCCTTCCGGGCTGCGACCACGGGCACTTTCGGCAACCTGGGCCGCAATTCGTTCTACGGCCCCGGCTTCGGTGCGGTGGACTTCTCCATCTTCAAGGACACGCCCATCAC
>JAPKYX010000231.1 GCA_026394075.1 Acidobacteriota bacterium | reverse complement strand
GTGGACTTGCCCGCATTGGTGTAGCCCGCCATCGCCACCGTAGCCAGCGGGACACCCTGGCGCTGCCGCCGCTGGATGGTGCGGCCCTTGCGAACCGTTTCGATGTCTTGCTGGATGCGCTTGATACGGCGGGCGATCTTGCGGCGATCGGTTTCCAGCTGAGTTTCACCCGGACCACGGGTCCCGATGCCGCCACCCAGCCGAGACATAGCAATGCCCCGTCCGGCCAAACGGGGCATCAGATAGTTCAGCTGCGCGAGTTCCACTTGCAACTGGCCTTCCCGCGTCCGCGCGCGGCTGGCAAAGATATCCAGGATCAACTGGGTGCGGTCCACCACGCGAGTGTCCAGCTCGCGTTCCAGATTGCGCAGGTGGGTAGTGGTCAGTTCAACGTCGAAGACCACGACGTCGGCGCGATGCAGTTCAACGGCCTGCCGGAGTTCTAGTACTTTACCGGAGCCCACCAGCGTCGCGGCCTCGGCCGACTCACGGTACTGGATGACGCGCTCCGCCACCTGCGCACCCGCGGTTTGCGCGAGGACAGCCAATTCGTCTAGAGATTCTTCCGCGCGTGTCGCCGACTGGGTCCGCGTGCTCCGAATCTCCAGACCAACCAGAATGGCGGTTTCGATGTGGGCCAGTTAGTTTCCCCGAATGCGGCTATTCTCCTGGTGCTCCTGCGGCCACTGCCATTCCGGCAATGGGTTGCCCAGGGGCGGAAGCACCCACGGGCGGAGGCATGTAATTCGCCGGATGAGTGGCGCGAGAAACCACCACCGTTGAGATGGCGTGCTTGAAGATCAACTGCTCCTGGTTGTTGGCTTCCAGGATCACTGAGTACTTGTCGAAACTCCTGATCCGGCCCGAAAGTTTAACCCCACTCATCAGGTAAATCGTGAGGTAAATCTTTTCCTTACGAGCATTGTTGAGGAAAGCTTCTTGAATATTTTGTTGTTGTGCGAGCTTTTCCATCGATTCCCTTCCTCGAAATTGTGCGGTTTCTGCCAGAGGCACACCACTCCCTGCAGGCTGTTGGCCGCCTGTCAGTCTTTGGCGATTGTACACCAGATTTTCATACTGCTTCCACTACACTTCAAATGGTACTGGGGTATATCCCCTAGTTGCGCCTCCATCGGTTTCTCCAGCTTGGTCGCGCCGCCGGTTTAGGATGGAACGAGATGGAAAATGTTGAAATCGCGCGTCTACTGATTGAAACAGCAGACCTAATGGAGATTGCCGCCGAAGATGGATTCCGCATCCGGAGCTACCGCAACGCCGCTTCTGCCATCGAAGGGTTCCCCGAACGCGTTCTGGACGTACTGAAAGATACAGAACGGAAAGTCACCGATATTCCCGGCATCGGCAAGGGGATCGCGGCAATTCTGGCTGAACTGGCCGACCGCGGCTCGTTTGAGCGGCGGGATCAAATGCTGGAGAAGTACCCGCCCACGGCACTGGAGCTATTGAAAATTCAAGGCTTAGGTCCCAAGTCCATCGCCCTGATCATTGAGCATTTCCGCGTCACCACCATTGATGACCTGGAAAAGCTGTGTCTGGAGCACCGCCTGCAAACCCTTCCGCGCATGGGTGCCAAACTGGAAGAAAAAGTCTTAAAATCCATCGCCCAGTACCGTCGCAGCGTCGGCCGCTTCCTGCTGAGCTTTGCCGATGTGACGGCCGCGCAACTGAAAGCCGACCTGGGTGCCGTGCCCGGAGTAACCGCCGTGACACCCGCCGGCAGCCTGCGCCGTGGCCGGGAAACGATTGGCGACCTGGACCTGCTGGTCACCGGACCGGACGCCGTCGCCGCACTGGAGGTCTTCGTGAAGCACCCGCGGGTGACCGGCGTCCTGGCCCATGGCGAAAACAAGGCCAGTGCTCATGTGGGCGTGGAAGGGCTGCAAGTAGACGTCCGCACGCTGCCCGAAGAAAACTACGGGGCGGCGCTGCAGTACTTTACCGGGTCCAAGGACCACAACGTCGTGCTCCGGACCCGCGCCGTGCGGATGGGGATGTCGCTGAACGAATACGGGCTCTCCCGCGCCTCCGACGGCTCATTTGTCGCCACGCGGACCGAGGAAGAGATCTACGCCGCCCTAGGCCTGAGTTGGATCCCGCCGGAGTTGCGCGAAAATCGCGGCGAACTGGAAGCAGCCGAGAACGGCACCTTACCGGTCCTGCTGGAAGCCGCCGACCTCCGGGGCGACCTGCACATGCACACCACCGAGACCGATGGCCGAGCGACGCTGGAAGAGATGGCCGGGCATGCGCATGCGCTGGGCTACGATTACATCGCCATCACGGACCATTCCAAGGCGCTCGCCATGGCCAATGGTCTCGATGAGGCCCGCGCTATCGCCTTCGCCCGCCGCGTCCGGGACGACCAGGCCAACTACCCGCTCCGCGTCTTCTCGGGCCTGGAATGCGACATTCTCCGCGATGGCCGCATGGACTTGGACGATGAAGCCCTGGCCGCGCTTGACTTTGTGGTCGCCAGCGTCCACAGCTACATGAACCTGTCGTCGGCCGAAATGACTGAGCGCTACCTGGCCGCCATCGAGAACAAACACGTCCGCGTCATCGGCCACCCCACCGGCCGCGTCCTGCTGCACCGGGAAGGCTTCCCCTTTGACTTCGAACGCATCGCCGCCGCCGCGGCCGAGCATGGCGTGTGGTTGGAACTCAACGCCTCGCCGGAGCGCCTGGACCTGAACGACACCATGCTCCGCGCCGCCAAACGCAAGGGCTGCCAATTCGTGATCTCCACCGACGCGCACCACCCCAAGCATTTGCAGAACATGCGCTACGGCGTGCTCACCGCCCGCCGCGGTTGGTTGACCAAAGCCGACGTGATCAACACGCGCGGGGCGGCGGAGTTTGAAGCCCTGCTGCGCGGTGGACGCTAGCGCCTGATCCCAGGCGCCCGTTACCTAGAGAGACAGAAGCTCCCGACGGGATCCCCCACTAACTCGCAACTGGCTCAAACGAAAAGGATCGCCTCTCGCCGAGCCGCGACAGAATGGAGCGGAGTGCCTCTGCGGCCGCCGCCTACCCCTCCCTAATCGAGCAAGCCATTACTCCGCGCCTCCAATGGCCGGGGAAACACGGCGAATTCCCGTGGCTGCATCAAATGGTCAAAACTCCGCTCCATCCTGTCGCGGCTCGGCGAGAGGCGTCAATTGCTTCACTCGGGCCTGGCTTCCTTTTGCCCGTGTTTGTGTGAACACTCCCTAGCTAAAAGCCGCTCGGCTTGATCGACCACACCTCGCGCCACTTGGCACCCGCGGCCACCGTTTGCAGCTCGGCGTATTGACCCTTGTGGTTCTGGTTAAACGCATCCGTGATCCCGGCCATCGGTTCAAAGCAGACAAAGTCCCGGCCGGGCGGGGCATAGACGACGCCCACGGGGAACTTGGGTCCGAACAGGAACTCGAGCTTCTGCTTGCCATTGGTCACCGAGAACTCCGCCTGGCCTTCGGCATTGCGGACCAGCCCGGTGTAGACGTCGTCCTGCTTTGCTCCCTTCAGCGCCATGTCCATGGAAGCCACCGGGGTGCGTTGGCCGTTGGGGATCAAGGAAGCGTTCAACTCGACGTGCTCTTTGGCCGGGATGTGAATGGTCCAGGCGTCGCGGCCGCCAGGGATCTGGTAGTAGGGGTGATAGCCAATCGCCACCGGCATCGCCTGGCTGCCGAGATTCTCGATCTCGGTCTCCACCGACAGCACACCGTTCTGCAACCGGTAGGTCATCTCAATGGAGTGCGCAAAAGGGAACTGCGCCATCCAGTCCGCGTAACGCCAGACCTCCAGGCGCGACCGCAGCACGGCCCCGTCAGTATCGGCATTTAGATACGCCACCTTCCAGCGATCGGAAAACACCACCAAGCCATGGATCGGATTGCGGTTCTGGTCCGGCCGCAGATTGCCCAAATGCGGGTTCAGCACATACTGCTGACCGCCTGCCCAATACGACATGCCGTCGATGCGGTTGGCCCAGGGCGCCAAAAACGGATTGCCCACCAGTGCCGGCTTGGCCCGCAGTTCGGACGCCGTCTTGTAGGGCGACCAGAAGACCTCCGTGCCATTGACGATCATGGAAAAGGCCATGTTGCCCACGGTGGGCGTAATCGAGACCTCTACTTTGTGGGCCGCGTCGCGCAGCTTGACGACCGTCAAGCCAACTTCAGGCTCCGCAGTGGAGACGGTGTATTGTGCAGTCATAGTGGATAGGGCGATCAGCGCCGTGGCGATCATGGCCCTAGCGTACTATGCCCGGGTGGCTCGCCGTCATCCAAGCACGAGAAAAAGCCTCACTCTGAGCCGCGACCAGCAGGAGCGGGCTGCCTCCAATCAGGCACCCGCCGACAAATCACCCCGGCTTACCTTGGCAATCCTGCGGTGGTCATTTGCTCGGGGATGCAAGATTGGTTTATTGAGGAAGAGCCCGCTCCTGCTAGTCGCGGCTCGGAATTCCTCCGTCCCATCTTCGGTGAGATCTTGGCCCACCGGCCGTTACGGCTTCGGGTCCGGCGTGTCGGGATCCTTCAAGTCCAGCCGCGTGTTGTCCTGGCAGCACCAGCAGACGCCTGGCGTAAAGGTGCGGATGTAGCAGATGTCGCACCAGTAGGTCACCATCAGCCGCTCGCCCTTTTGCCAGACGAACAAGCTGCGCGTATGGATGGGCGAAATCTGGAACTGGCCCGGCTGCGTGTAATCGCCGCGCACTTCAAAGTCGGTGTCCTGCAGCCGGTCGTCCTTCAGGACGCCTCGCGTCGGTTCATCGCCATCGAGAGAAACGGTTTTTCCGCCTGGCAGAGTCAAAACGGTGGGTTGCCCTTCACGCTGCGTCAGGCGGCCGCGCAGTACTTTGCCGGTGCCTTCCGCCCAGGCACCCACCACGGGTGTCAGCAACAGCGGAAGAAAGCGGCGGCGATCCATAACCCGTTAGATGCTGCGGGAGCGTTTCCGGTCGCGGGCTTTTAGCTCGAGCAAGCTGCAAAGCAGCGCGCCCAGCGCACCCACAACCAGGGCGATGCCCCACTGGAACGCTTCCATGCTGCCAAACCGGTAGCCCGAGGCGAAAAACCAGCGGAACAGCGTAAAGGCCGCACCTGCGGCGTAGATGGGAAACAGGAAGCGCAAAATGCCGAACACCGCCAGCAGCACCGCCACAATTCCCATCAGTCCAATGCCCAGCAGGCACTGCGTCAGTTGCAGTCCGGTCAGGGTCATCATGCCGCCCGTGTTGATGTTGTGCACCCCGCTCAGGTAAGCGACGGTGGCGATTCCCACCAATACCGCGGCCAGCAGGAAATGATAGATGTAGGCGTAGGCGCGCATCAGGGCGTGCAGAATTTTCATGAAGCCGCCATTGTAGCAATCCTGAGGCCGCATGCGCCAAAACCGGATCTGGAAGGATCAAGCCGCCCCCGCCCAGGCCGCGGCCCCGGCGGTGAACCCCACTGGTGAGCCACGCTACAATACAATCTAGGAAGGCTTATGTCGAGTCCACTCTCTCCGCGCGAGGCGGGAATCTTGCACTCGATCGTGGAATCTTACATCCACACCGGGGAGCCCGTCGGCTCTCTCTCATTGGCGCGCCTGCGCCGCATGAAGTTAAGCGCCGCCTCCATCCGCAACGTCATGGCCGATCTGGCTGAGCAGGGCCTGCTCTCCCAGCCCCACGCCTCCGCCGGCCGCATCCCGACCGAACGCGCCATCGAGAGCTACGTGAAGACTCTGGCCGTGCGCGTCGTCAGTGCGGAACTCTCCCGTCTGCGCACCGAACTGCGCCGCGCCCAGACCGTGGAAGAGCGTGTGGAATGCTCGACGCGCATTTTGACTGACCTAACGCACAACGTCGCCATCGTCTCATCGGTCCCCGGAGCCGGGCAGATCTTGCGCGAAGTGCAGTTCGTCGCCATCCCCGGTGACCGCCTGCTGATTGTCGTCGTCACCGGTGACGGCCGCGTGCACAATCGCGTGATCGACCTGGACAAGCCGGCCGCTGATGGCGAACTGGTGACGCTGCGGAACTATCTGAATCAGAATTTTTCGGGCTGGGAACTCCCCGTGGTCCGGCGGGAGCTTTCGCGCCGCCTGGAACTGGAAAGCGCCGCCTACGACACCGTGCTGCGCCGCTTAATGGAACTGCGCGTCCATGGTTTGCTGGATCTGGCTCTCGACGCGGAAGTCTTCATCGGTGGCGCGTCCAACCTGGTGGGCATCGATCTCCATCTCACGCGGGAAGCGATGCGGGATATCTTCCGGACCCTGGAACAGAAGAAGCGGTTGATCGAGATTCTGGACCGGTTCCTCGACAAGAACTCCGATGAATTGGGCGTGCAGGTCGGGCTGGCCGACGTGCACCCGGCGATGAGCCAGCTGTCGTTGATTGGCGTGACGATTGAGCAGCCGGGCGGTACCGCCACGCGCATGGCGGTGCTGGGGCCCTTGCGCATGGATTACGCCAAGGCACTATCGGCCGTGGTCCATATGCAGCAGGCCTTGCGAGCGTTACCATCTTAGGCTCACTGCGCAGTTTTCTATCGAACTTGAACATGCAAACAGATAAGCAGGAGGGCTCCGGAATGGACCCCCAGGATAAATTGGTGGATGTGGTGGACGTGCCTGAATTAGGCTCCGACGCCGGCGCGGACATGGTTGCTCTAACCGAAGAGCGGGACCGGTTGGCGCTCGAGAAAAATGACCTCTACGAGCAGCTGCTGCGGCGCACGGCGGAGTTTGAGAATTTCCGCCGCCGCACCGAGCGCGAGCGCCTGGAATTCAGCGAATACGCCGCCATGGACACACTGAAGGCGTTGCTGCCGGTGCTCGATGATTTTGAACGTGGCCTGAAGGTGGAAACCGCCGACAAGGATTTCTTAAAAGGCGTTGAGCTGATCCACAGCCGGATGTTTGAGCTGATGAAGAAGCAGGGTCTGGAGCCCATCGCGACCAGCGGTGCCAAGTTCGACCCCAACCTCCATCACGCCATCGAAATGATGCCGACCGAAGAAGCGGAAGATCAGGCCATCCTGTCGGAGTTCCAGCGCGGCTATCAGTTCCGGGGACGCCTGCTGCGGCCGGCCCTGGTGAAGGTGGCGGTTCGGTAAGCAAGTGGCTAAATCGGATTACTACGACGTATTGGGTGTCGCCCGGGATGCGGATGATCAATCCCTGAAGGGTGCCTACCGTAAGATGGCCATGAAGTACCACCCGGACCGCAATCCGGGCAGTGCCGAGGCCGAGGACAAGTTCAAGGAAGCCGCGGAAGCCTACAGCGTTCTCAGCGATCCGCAGAAACGCGCCGCCTATGACCGCTATGGCCATGACGGCCTGGCGCGCTCCGGTGGCGGTGGGGGCGGTGCCGGGTTTGACCCGAACAACTTCACTGACTTCCAGGACGTCTTTGGCGACCTGTTCAGCGACTTTTTCGGCGGCAGCTCCCGAGGGGGACGCGCCCGCGTCCGGCGCGGTGAGGATCTCTCCTATGAGCTGGAAATCAGCTTTGAAGATTCCATCCGCGGTACCCAGGTGGAGATCTCCGTGCCGCGCATGCAGCCCTGTCCCAAGTGCGATGCCACCGGGGCGGAAAAAGAAGACGGCCTGACGGTGTGTCCCACTTGCCGTGGCCGCGGCCGCGTCAGCTACTCGCAGGGCTTCATGACCTATCAGCAGACCTGCGGCCAGTGCGGCGGCAGCGGTCAGCTGATCCGGCGTCCTTGCAAAGAATGCAAAGGCTCACGCTTTCTCCGGACTGACCGCAAGCTGAAAGTCAGCATCCCGGCCGGCGTCGATACCGGCGTCCAGATGCGCGTCACTGGCGAAGGCCAGCCCAGCCCCACGGCGGGCGGACCAGCCGGCGATCTCTATGTCGTGTTGCGCGTCCGCGAACACGCCTTCTTTGAGCGCTCGGAAAACGACCTGCACTGCACCGTGCCCATCAGCGTCGCGCAAGCGGCCTTAGGTGCTCTGATCGAAGTGGATACCTTTGACGGCATCCGCGAAGTGAAGATCCCGGAAGGCACGCAGCCCGGCACCCGGTTCCGCCTGCGCGGCCTAGGTGTCCCGCGCATCAACTCCTCCGGCCGCGGCGATCTGTTTGTCCGCGTCCACGTCCGCATTCCCGAAAAGCTGAACAAAGAACAGCGCAAGCTCTTCGAACAGCTCCGCGACGCCGTGCCGGAAGACAACCGGCCGCGCGAAAAAGGCTTCTTCGATCGGATGAAGGATATCTTCAACTAGGCCACCCGCACTCGCAGATTTATTGGGTCAACGGTTTTCAGGAAGCCGCCTCACCCGCTAAATTAGATAGATGTGTAAAGTTCTGCTGGCCTTGGTGGCCGTGCCTTTTCTGTTCGCCCAGTCCACCGACGGCTTGATCTCGGGCACCGTGCGGGATTCCAGCGGTGCCATCGTTGCCGGAGCCAATCTGGAGATCCTCAACGCCAACACCGGCGTCAACACCCGCGCGGAAACCAACGGCCAGGGCATCTATTCGTTCCCGGCCCTGACCACCGGCCGGTACCGCATCACCGCGACCCATCCCGGATTTCAGACCAGCATCCTGCAGAACATCCAACTGGATGTCGGCGCGCGCCTGGCCATTGACCTCAAGCTGGAAGTGGCCGTCGCCGGTCAGAGCATCGAAGTGGTGGCCGAATCCAAGCTCGACCTCGCCGCCGCCACGGCAACCGTCGGCGGTGTGCTCACCGAGAAGAAGATTCTCGAACTCCCCCTCACCAGCCGCAACGCCATCATCTTTGCCACCACCCAGGCCGGCACCTTTGGCGATTACTTCAGCGGCGCCCGCATCGGCACCTTGAATATCCAGGTCGATGGCGTCAACATCCAGGACGCCCGCATCAACCAGGGCCGCTCGACGCCGTTCTTCCTCTCCACCGATCGCGTCGCGGAGTTTCGCGTGGTCACCTCGCCCGCCGACGCCGAATACGGCCGTGGCAGCGGGCAGATCCAGATGATCACCCGCTCCGGGACCAACGAACTGCACGGCAGCCTCTTTGAGTTCCACCGCAACACCGTCCTCAACGCCAACACCTGGTTCAACAACTTCCAGGGCAGCGATGCCAATGGCAACCCCATCGCCCCGCGCAATATTCTCATCCGCAATCAGTACGGCGGCCGCGTCGGCGGACCGGTGGTGCTGCCGAAGGTCTACAACGGCAAAAACCGCACCTTCTTCCACTTCCTCTGGGAAGCTGAACGCATCGCCCAGCGCAATCGCGTCACCCGGACCGTCTACACGGAACCGGCCCGCCGCGGCATCTACCGCTTCTTCCCCGGCGCGCAGAACGCCAACGCCACCGCCAACATTCCCGTGGTCGACTTCCAGGGCAACCCCACAGCCCCCCGCACCGCCACCGGCCCGCTGAGCAGCGTCAACGTCTATTCAGTGGACCCCTTGCGCAGCCGCCCCGACCCCAGCGGAGCCGTCCAGCAAATGCTGAACCTGATGCCGCTGCCCAACGTCTTCAACGTGGGCGATGGCCTGAACACGGCCGGCTATGCCTGGATCCAGAGCGCCCGCTCGCGCCGCGATCAATACAACGTCAAGATCGACCACAACTTCAACGACCGTCACCGCCTCACTTTCAGCTGGAATCGCGAAGATAGCCTCAGCTTCAACGGCTTCCAAAGCCAGCGCTTCCCGCAAGCCCCCGGCGGCAATGTCGATTCGCCCGATAGCGTCTATTCGCTGAAGTTCTTCTCCATCATCCGGCCCAACCTGATGAACGAATTTAACGTTGGTGTCCTCCGCAGCCGCTCCCGCAGCTTGGCTCCCTGGGAAGTGGAAGGCGGCTTGGACGCCCTCCCCAAGATCAACGGCCGCCCCTATCTGATCGACCTGCTCACCGTCACCGATCCGATCCTCGTCGATAACGATCCGCAAGGCCGCATCTCGCCCAACTATCAGTGGAGCGATACCATCTCCTGGCTGAAAGGCAAGCACAACCTCCGCGCGGGCGGCGGTGTCTGGTTTGTCTCGAGCAATGGCTTCAACTCCTTTGACGTGATGCCGCGCGTCGTCCTGGGCAATGGCATCCAGCCGGTGCAGAACATGGGCAACGTGGTGGGCTTGGGCGTCAACCGCGGTGGCGCGGAGAACATGCTGAACAACCTCGCGGGCTCCATCAGCACGGTCTCGCAAGCCGTCAACGCGCCCGGCGGTGCCAACCCGCAATTCCTGCCCGGCGAATACAAGCAACGCACCTGGAAGAACCAGGAATACTTCTTCTTCGTCAAGGACGACTACCGGGTCTCCAAAAACATGACCCTCAACCTGGGCCTCCGCTACGAGTATTTCGGCGTCCCCTACGACCCCAATGGCACGACCGCCGGACTGGCCGGTGGCAGTGCC
>JAPKYX010000252.1 GCA_026394075.1 Acidobacteriota bacterium | reverse complement strand
TGCGGCGGGCCAGTTCGTCAGACGGCATCTTGGCCGATACACCGGTGACCATGCGCGAGGCCTTCAGCCGCTGCGCGGTCTGCACCATGGCGATAAAGGGATCGTTGGCGGGCACCACCAGCAGTTCAACCGGCTTGCCTTCCTTCTCCGCCATCTCGACGACGTGGGAGAACAATTCCTGCTCGTAGGTGGAGAATAACTGGTCGTCCGTCAAGGCATACTCACCTTCACCGGCGACCGGGCGGACCGTCATCACGACAATGTCATGCCGGCGGAGGTTGGCCTTTTGCAGCGTCTTGCGGAGATGCTCCATTTGCGAATAGCCGCGCACGGCCACCAGGATGCAGCCCGTGCGGGCGTGCAGCATTTCGGTTTCAATCTGGGGCGAATGCTCCAGGTTGAACATCTCCAGGCCGTGGCCTTTGGTCAGCCGCGCTTTGGCGTTGATGTGCTCAGAGACGCGGAACAGGATGTAGAGCACCACCGTAAAGGCGAGGCCCGAGATGGTGGCGATCTTCTTCGAAAACAGGTTGGCGATGGCGATGGTGAACAACGTCAGCGTCAGCAGGCCCAGGCCGATCGGGATCTCGGTTTTGCCGATGTGGATGTTGAAGGGGACTTTGTATTCCTGGTCATGCCGCAGGAAGCGCAAGGCGAGCACGCCCAGCGACTTCAAGAAGAAGCTCCAGATAACGCCGAACGCGTACGCTTCGCCCAACAGGTAAACATTGCCCTGGGAGGCGAGGATGGTGATCACCTGCAACAGCGTGATCAGGTTGACCATGCGGAACGTGGTGCCGAACTTGGTGTGTGGTTTGCGGAACCAGTTCAGCAGGACGCCATCTTCGGCCACGCGGTTTAGCACGCCGTTGGCACCGATCATGGACGTGTTCACGGCACCGGAGAGAATCAACACGCCGACGATGACCACAAAGATGTGGAAGCCCAGCTTCAGCAGATCCGGACCCACCAGGTTCATCGACATGCCGCCGATCAGGTTCTGGTAGTACTTTGGCCGTTCCGCGTCCGGGATCACCATGGCGGCCAGCAGCGTCACGATACCGGTGGAGACCACCGCGTAGGTGCAGACGATCATCGCCGTGATCTTCAGATTGGTCATCTTCGGCGATGCGATTTCGCGGTAGACCTGGGCCAGCGTTTCAAAGCCGGACATGGCCAGCAGCGAGTGGCCGAAGCAGACGACGACGGCCGCGGCGGGGATGGTGGGCCAGATGGTGCCCTTCAACCAGCCCAATGCGTCATCGGAAAACTCGATGTTCGACATGCTGGGCAATGGCGGGAAGGCTCCCCAGCGCCCGTTGACCGTGATGGTGATGAGTGACCAGACGATGAGCGACACCACCATCACCGTCATGATCTGCATGATCCGCAGCGCTTTGCCGCTGGATTCATGGATGCCCTTGACGTTGGACCGCCAGAAGTAGACGGTGACGATGAGGCCAAAGAACATCGCAAACCAGTTGGGGTCGATGTGATAAGGCTGATGGAGCAGCTCAAAGATCTCATTCAGCAGGCGGCCTAGATACTGGCCGGCACTGACGGCGCTGATGGGTCCGGTGAGGACATAATCGACCACCAGGGCAGAGACCGAGATCTTGGCCATGTTGGGGCCTAGGGAATCCCGCACCACGACGTAGACACCGCCGCGGACGAACATGGAGCAGCTCTCCATATAGACACTGCGGACCGCGAAGCTGAACAGCATGACGGCCAGGACAAACCAAGGCGCCGAACGCCCGATGGCTTCTTCCGCGATGCCGCCGGCATAGTAAGAAGAGGAGGCGAGGTCGCTGAGGACGATGGCCGCGCCACGCCAGAAGGAGATAAACGATAACGCAACCGTCGTCGCGACGACGATGCGAGTGGGAGAGCCCGCGGGAGTTGGCCCGTCAGGCTGCGAAGTGCTCACAGAGGTTTATTCTACGCTCAATTGAGATGGATGGGAGAACCGTCATTGCGGAGCTACGGCGGGCGGGCCACCTGGCCTACCTGGTGGGCGGCTGTGTGCGCGACCGTTTACTGGGGCGCGTCGTCAAGGATGAGGACGTCGCCACCAGTGCCCGGCCGGACCAGGTACAGGCGTTATTCCCGGGATCGCTGGCCGTGGGCGCGCATTTTGGCGTCGTGCTGGTGGGGCGGGTTGAGGTGGCGACGTTCCGCTCCGATGGAGCCTATCAGGACGGTCGGCACCCGGACGAGGTGACCTTTGAGGCTAGGCCTGAACGCGATGCTTCCCGCCGGGACTTTACCATCAACGGCTTGTTTCTTGATCCTGAGTCAGGCGAGATTCTCGATTTCGTGGGCGGGCAGGCGGACCTGACGTCTTGCGTCATCCGGGCGATCGGTGATCCGGCGGCCCGCTTTCAGGACGACCATCTGCGCCTGCTGCGTGCCGTCCGGTTTGCCGCGCGGTTCGGCTTTGAGATTGAACCGGAGACGATGCGGGCGATGCGGGTCCAGGCCGCATTGATCCAGTCGATCGCGGCGGAACGGGTGCGGGAAGAGTTGACGCGGATGCTGACCGAGGGTCAGGCGCGGCGCGCGCTGGAGTTGCTGGACCAGGCCGGTCTGCTGGAGCATGTGTTGCCGGAGGTAAAGGCGTTCCAAGGAGTGGAGCAGCCGCCGGACTATCACCCGGAGGGCGATGTCTGGACGCACGTGATGCGAATGATAGAAGGCTTGCCGCCCGGTGCTTCCGCGACGCTGGCCTGGGGTGTCCTGCTGCACGATGTGGGCAAGCCCGGTGCCTTTACCCGAACCGACCGGATCCGGTTCAACGGCCACGTGGAGCTGGGGGTGAAGATCGCCCGGCAGATCGGGCAGCGGCTCCGTTTCTCCAATGCGGACTTGGCTCAGGTGGAACTGCTGGTGGCCAACCACATGCGGTTTGGCGATGTGGCGCGGATGAAGGAATCGACGATCAAGCGGTTTTTGCGGTTGGAGCGGTTTGACGAGCACCTGGAACTGCATCGCCTGGACTGCGAATCGAGCCATCGGAAGCTAGAGAACTACGAGTTGATGCTGCGGCGATTCGAGGAGATGGCTCCGGAGGTGCTCCGCCCGGCCCGACTGCTGACGGGGGCCGACCTGGTCGCCGCAGGATATGCTCCCGGCCCGGAGTTCAAGAAGGTTCTGGCGGAAATAGAAGACGCCCAACTGGACGGATTGCTGACCACTCACGGACCGGCGCTGGCGCTGGCGAAACAGCGTTTGGGCTAGACAGCGTTTGGACTGCGCTACGCGCCCGCGGCGGCCAGGCGCGAGGTGACGTACCACTTCAAGACGCCGTGCGGCTGCAGGCCAACGCTTTCGACGTCGATGCGCATCAGGCCGCCCTTCTTGAAGTCGATGCGGAGGGCCGGGGCATTCAGCAGGTACGCGGCGACGGAGGAAATCAACGGCTCATGGCTGACCAGCATCACCGAATCCACCGGGCGGTGGGCGCGGATCTCCTGCCACACCAGGTCTGCGCGGCCATCCGGCGTGAGCGTTGAGGTTTCCAGCATCTCCGCTTCCGGTGCCAGCAGATCGGCCACCATGTCCGCCGTCTGGCGGGCGCGCCGGTAAGGGCTGGTCAGGATCAAGGAGACGGCCGTGTCTGCCTGGCGGGCCAGACGGAGCACCTCCTTCAGTTTCTTGCGCCCCTCGGGTACCAACGCCCGTTCGCTGTCGCTGGAGCCGGGGCGCCCGTCCTCGGCGATCGCATGCCGTAGCAGGTAAATCTGCATGTCTCTCCTGAAGTTCTCCGCGCTGCTGGTGACGCCATAGCGACCGGGCGGCGCGTTCCGGATGGAACGGATCGGACGGGCCGAAATTCCAGCCGGTGCTTTTCCTCAGTTTGTCATACTGATAGCGACGTTTTGATGACGGCCAAAACAGAATTGACGAATCATGTTTGGGCTACGCGCGCGGCCCGGGCGGCCCCGTGGCTGGCTGGCGGGTCGGCGGTGGCGATTTTGTTCTCGATTGCCGTGGCGCAGATCCTGCTGGGTGCCGCGCTGCTGGCACTGCTGGTGGCTCGCGTGGTGGCTCGCGCGAAGTGGCGTTTTCCCGCGATCGGCTGGGCGGTGGTGGCACTGCTTGGCTGGACGGTGGTGGCGATGGTCGCGGCCGGGGAACTGCGCGCCGGGTGGCCGCAGTTGAAGAAGTTCTTCGTCTTCGCGGAGTTTGCGGTGGTGGCTACGGCCTGTGGCACGGTGCGGCGGGCGCGGGCGGTCTTGATGGCGATGGCAGCGGCGGGAACGCTGTCCGCGCTGTGGAGCTTCGTCCAGTTTGGCCGCCGGATGGCGGAAGCGGCTGCCGCCAGCGAGGACTTTTACACCTACTACACGCCGCGCCGCACCACCGGGTTTATGAGCCACTGGATGACGTTCTCCGGGGAATTGGTGGTGGTGCTGGGCATCGTCCTGGCTTTCGCTCTGTGGGCGAATCGCGCGAGGTCCGGTGGGGGCTGGTGGGCAATGCCGTTCACCAATCGCTGGGCGGCGCTGGCGCTGGCGGGTGTGGCGGCAGTGGCCCTGGTGTTGAACCAGACGCGGTCCATCTGGCTGGCAGCGGCGGCGGTGGTGGTGTATCTGGTGGCCGCGTGGCAGCCCCGGTGGCTGCTTGCCCTGCCGGTCCTGGCGGTGCTCGGGTATGTGGCGTCGCCGGGCGCGGTGCAGGAGCGGGTGCGCTCCATTGTCGAGCCCCATGGCGAAACGGATTCCAACCAGCATCGCGTGGTCACCCGCGTGGCGGGTATCGAGATGATTAAGGCCCATCCGCTGTTCGGCCTGGGTCCGGAAATGCCGGGCAAGCGGTTCCTGGAGTTTGTCCCGAAAGACTTGCTGCCATTACCGGTGGGCTACTACGGGCACTTGCACAATGTCTACCTGCAATTAGCGGCCGAACGCGGGTTGCCCGCGCTGGCCATCCTGCTGTGGCTGTTTGGGGCACTGGTGCTGGGGGCCAGGAGGCAAGCTGATCCGGTGCTGCGCCACGCTGCGGTGGCGGCGGTGATCGCGACTGCTGTCGGTGGCCTGTTTGAGTACAACCTGGGCAATAGCGAAGTGCTCCACGTCTTTCTGGCGGTGGCCGCTTGCGGGTTTGCGGTCGTGAACCCGGTGGACCAAACATCCATCGTTTAACGGCCTTTGCTGAAGGTCTCAATTGACCGCTTGCTTGCGCGCGCGGCTCGGTAGCTCTGGTGCGTCACGGCTAACCCAGTTGGGGGCTGACTTTCTGGCATGCTATCAGTGCATGTCCAAGCTTCAATCAAAGACCGCGATCATCACCGGAGGCGCTTCCGGCATTGGTTTGGCGATCGCTCATCTGTTTGCCCGCGAAGGCGCGGTGGTGGAGATTCTCGACCTGAACCAAGGGGAAATGGACCGGGCGGTGGCCGAGATCACGGCGGCCGGCGGGGTGGCCACCGCGGAAAGCTGCAATGTCGCGGACACGGCGCAGGTAGACGAAGTGATCAACCGCGTTCATGCACGCCGTGGGCGCATCGACATTCTGGTGAACAACGCCGGAATCGCGCATGTGGGCAACGCTCTGACCACCACGCCCGAGGATTTTGAGCGCGTACAACGCGTGAATGTGTTCGGACCAGCCAACTGCCTGCGTTCGACGCTGAAGTTTATGGTGGCCGACGGCGGCGGCGTGATCCTGAATTTGGCCTCCTGCGTCTCGGTGATGGCAATTCCGGACCGGTTCGCTTATGCCACCAGCAAGGGCGCGGTGCTGTCGATGACCTATGCCGTCGCCAAGGATTTTCTGGCTCACAACATCCGCTGCAACGCGCTGTTGCCGGGACGCGTACATACGCCGTTTGTCGATGGCTTTATCGCCAAAAACTACCCCGGACGCGAGGCGGAGATGTTCGACAAGCTGTCGAAGGCCCAGCCGATTGGGCGCATGGCCGAGCCGGACGAAATTGCGACGGCGGCGCTGTTTTTGTGCTCGGACGACGCGCGGTTTATCACCGGGACGGGCTTGCCAGTCGACGGTGGGACGTTGACGATCCGCTAGTTGGCGGGGAATATCGCTCGGCGGTTGCTATAGCATGAAAATCTATATCGAAGTGTGATATAGTTCCGCATGACCCTTCGCCGTGAACCTCCTGCCGGCCCACTGCCGGATTCGTTCTTGCCGCTGGCCAAAGACGTCTTCCACATTCTGGTGTCACTGGCCGATCAAGACCGCCACGGTTACTCCGTGATGCAGGACGTGGCAGACCGGACCAGCGGAGCCGTCCGGCTGAGCCCCAGTTCGCTCTATTCGGCGATTCGGCGCTTGCTGGAGCAGGGGCTGATTACTGAGCTGGCGGAGCGGCCGGCGCAGGATGACGAGCGCCGCCGGTACTACCGGCTGACGCCGCTGGGCCGTGCAGTGGCGCAAGTCGAAATCCGGCGCATGGAACAACTGCTGGCCAGCGCCCGTCAAGTGGGCTTGATTCCGGGGGCCACCCAATGATCGGCGATTCCGCGGCCTTGGAGGCCTTCCGGCTGCTGCTGCGTTTGTATCCGGGGGAGTTCCGCGAAGAGTACGGGCGGGAACTGAGTCTGGTCTTCCGGGACCGGTTGCGCGGGGAAGGCACGGCGACGGGCTGGGGCATCGCGTTCGAGTCGTTTGCCGGAATCCTGCGTGAGGCACCGCTGGAACATGTCCGCATAGCGGCGCGCGACTTGCGGCTGGCCTGGCAAGCTATCCGTAAGGACCGGTTGGCGAGTGGCCTCATGGTGCTTACCCTGGCGCTGGCGCTAGGTGCCAATGCCACCATGCTGGGCATCTTGGATCAACTGCTCCTCCGCCCGGTGCCGGGCGTGGCGGAGCCGGGGCGGGTGGTCAGGGTGTATGGCCAGGGCTATTGGACGGCCCTGACGCGCAGCTGGCCTGATTTTCTTGACCTGCGCGATCACACCAATGTGTTCTCCGGCGTGGCGGCGTTTCAGGCAGGCCGCGTGCCGGTAGCTAAGCAGACAATCCGTCAGCTACGGCGCGAAGCGGTGACGGCGTCTTACTTCGCGGTTTTGGGCCTGCAGGCCGAGGCCGGACGCCTGTTCCGCGAAGAAATGGAAGGCGGCGTGAATCCGCCTCCGGTGGCGGTGATTAGTTACGGGCTGTGGCAGGGCGAATTCGGTGGCCGCCGGGACGTGGCCGGGGAGACCTTGCGGCTGGGCGACGTCGTGCACACGGTGGTGGGTGTGGCTCCGGCGGAGTTCACGGGAGTGGACCCCGCGGCGACTTCAGTGTGGACGCCACTGCGTGAACTGGTCCGGGACCGAGGCAACTATGGAGCGGTGAACGTCATCGCCCGGCTGCGGCCGGAAGTCTCAATGGCGCAAGCCAACCAGGAAGCCAATCGGGCCAATCAGCAAGGGATCCGTGCGGACGGACTGAAAGGCGGCGAGGATGTGATGCAGCTAGGGGCGCTGCCGATCACGCAAGGGCCTTCGGCACCACGCGAGATCCGGGTTTCGGTGTGGCTGAGTGTTGCCGCGGCGTTGGTGCTGCTGGCGGGATGGCTGAACATTGCGCAGTTGTTGACGGCCCGGGCGGCCCGGCGGGCACGGGAGACGGCGATTCATCTGGCCCTGGGTGCCAGCCGGACGCGCTTAATCCGCCAGTGGATCTCGGAAAGCCTGTTGCTGGCTTTACTAGGTGGCGCGGCGGCGCTGGGTATCATGTTTGTCTGCACGCAACTGGTCTACCGGCTGCTCCTGCCGGACCTGCCGGCTCCCGCAGCCCGGCTGGGATGGCGCGGTCTGCTGGTGGCGCTGGCGTTGACAGTGATTTCGGGGGTACTGACTGGCTTGGGCCCTGCCTGGCTCTCCCTTCGGGGCCATCTGCTGGCGGATCTGAAGGGCACGGGCCGGGCGGGGACCAACGCCAGCCATCACTGGCGTAGCGGCCTGGTGATGGCGCAAATCGCGCTGACGGTGGTGGTCGTGGTGGGTGCGGGCCTGTTTGTGGGCAGCCTGAACGGGGTGCGAAGGCTGGATCCGGGTTTCGATCTTGACCATCTCCTGGTGGTCCACTTGGACGCGCAGGCGATTCCCGGGCTTAGTGGCGAGAAACTGGCCGCGCTGTATGACCGGCTGGCGGCCCGGAGCCGTGAATTGCCGGGCATTGCCGCGGCGGGGGCCGCGCATACGATACCGGGCGAGTCGGCCTGGAGGACGCGTTTCTACCTGCCGGGCCGCGACCCGCTTCGGTTTTGGGAAGAAGGCGGCGGTATCGTCAACCGCCTGAGTACCTTTATCGAGCCCGGCGGCATGGAGGCTTTGAATCTGCGCTTGCAGCGGGGCCGGTGGTTTCTTGAAACAGATCAGCCCACTTCCGAGCCGGTGGCCATCATCAACGAGCAGTTGGCCCGCGAGGTGTGGCCGCAAGATGATCCGTTGGGGCGGTGTCTCCATTTGTTGCGGCCGGACGCTCCCTGTACACGGGTGGTGGGCATCGTCAACAACAGCCGGGTGGAGAACTGGTTTGAAGCCCCGCCGGCGCAATACTACCGGCCATTGGCGCAGCCGGAGCGGGAAGAATCCGCTTCTGGTTTATTGGTGCGGGCCACGGACAGGCCGGAGCAGGTGCAGGCCATGGTCCAGCAGGAGTTACAGAAACTGGCCCCTTCGCTAGCCTTTGTCGAAGTGAAGCCGTTGTGGTTGGCAGTAGAGCCCGCCGTGCGACCCTGGCGGTTAGGGGCATCTGTTTTTGGAGCCCTGGCGTTTCTGGCGTTGATCATCACCGCGGTGGGCGTGTTTGGCCTACTTTATTACTCGATCGCCCAGCGCGCACCCGAATGGAGCATACGGCAGGCGCTGGGTGCAACGCCGGCGGGGATTGCGAGCCACGTGATGGGGGTCAGCCTGCGGTTGGCACTGCCCGGCTTGATGGCCGGAGTGGTGCTGGCGCGCATCTGTTCCCGCTGGGTGTCGAGTCTGCTATTCGGCTTGACGGTGAATGATCTGGCGCCCTATGGGCTAGCCGCCTGCATAGTCCTGCTGCTAGCGCTGGTCGCCACGCTGGTGCCCTGCTGGAGGGCCACGCACCTGAACTTGGCGGCCCAGTTGCGTGAAGAGTAATAACGGGTACTTGGGCGGTCTACGCCAATTGTGCTTCGGCCAGCACTCCGGCGGCCCATTCGGCTACCACGGCGGCGGCTTCGCCGAGCTCGACGGCGTTCAGAGTGACCAGAGTTTTGTCCATGTCCTGCCAGGTTTCGAGCATCTTCTTCAGATGCGCGGCGGCCAGCTTCATGCACCAGGGGTCAGTGAGTGCGCGGCCGGATTTGGCGCTTTCGGCCATCAGTTGTGGCAAGGGCAGGGCAATTACTTTGTCCATCGTCTCGCCGGTGGTCGAGATCGCCCATTTCACGTCGACGCAATCGGCGTGGCGGATGGAGATGGCGGTCTGCTGCCAGGTGAACTCAGCGGTCCAGCTGCGGCCGAACGGGTCGATGGCTTCGAATTGGCGAAAGTTGGTCATCCCAAAACCATTCTAGACGCAAGCGCACGGCCCTGTTGGGGACGGTTAGAGCCTGACCAGCGACAGGAACTCGTCGCGAGTGGCCTTATCGGTGCGGAAGCTGCCCAGCATGGCGCTGGTGGCGGTGGAGGAGCACTGTTTCTCGACGCCGCGCATCATCATGCAGAAGTGTTGGGCTTCGGCGATGACGCCGACGCCGCGGGCATCGAGGACGTCGCGGATGGCTTCGGCCACTTGCTGGGTCAGCCGTTCCTGGACTTGCAGGCGGCGGGCGAACATGTCGACGATGCGCGGGATCTTCGAGAGGCCGATCACCTTCTTGCCCGGCAGGTAAGCGACGTGCATCTTGCCGAAGAAGGGCAGCATGTGGTGTTCGCACATCGAGAAGAACTCGATGTCCTTGACGAGCACCATCTCGTCGTATTCGACGTCGAAAAGAGCGCCGTTGACGATCTGCTCAATGTCGGCGTGGTAGCCGGAGGTCAGGAAGCGGAGCGCTTTCTCGCTGCGTTCCGGAGTTTTGAGCAGTCCTTCGCGGGCCGGATCTTCGCCCAGTTCGCGGATGATGCTTGCGACATTGTCCGCGATCAAGCCGGTTTGCGGGTTCGACTCCAGGCGGGGTGAGGACAGCTTGTGAACTTTCTTCGCTCTCATGAGTGTTTGATCTCAAAAATGTTGTTGCGCGTCTCAAAAATTCGCACCCGGTCGAGCGGCGGTAAGCCGGCCGGCCAGGCGGCGGACAGACGAGACTGGACGATGGCCGCCAGATTCTCCGTGGTGGGCACCAGGGCACCCATAAACTCCGCGACGTCCTGGTTGAGGTTGCGGTGATCGAAGTGTTTCACAATGGTGGCCTGGACTAGACTATCCAGGCGTTCCAGGTCAACCGCGCGGCCGAAGATGGGGTCGACGGGGCCGCGGATGGTGACTTCGACGATGTAGTTATGGCCGTGACCATAGGGGTTGTTGCATTTGCCGTAGAGGGCGCAATTTTCTTCTTCGCTCAAATGGGGCGAGTGGAGGCGGTGCGAGGCGGCGAAGCGGTAGCGGCGGGTAAGGCGCACGGTACCGGGGCTGCCCGCTGGATCGAAGGGTTGGAGTTGGGACTGAGCGTCGGGCGTCAGCTTTCCGGCGCTGGTTGAAGAGGCGGGACTGAAGTCCCGCTGCAGGCTGAAGCCTGCGCCACCACTCTGGCCTGCGCTGCTCATTCGCCTACCTCGACGTATAGGTCTTCGGTTTCGAAAAGGCGGACGGTTTTGAGCGTGGCGCGAGTGCCGGCAAAGTGGGGGGCCACGCGACGCCAGACCTCGAGGGCGATGTTTTCAGTGGTGGGGACGATGCGGTCAAACGGTGGCACTTCGAAGTTGAGGTGCCGGTGGTCGAACGGGTCCACCACTTCCTGGTTGAGGATCTGCTTTACGTCCTTCAGGTCGACGATCATGCCGGTGACGGGGTCCGGTTCGCCTTCCAGCGCCACCTCCAGCACATAGTTGTGGCCGTGGCCGTGCGGATTTGCCGCTTCGCCATAGACGCGGAAGTTCTCTTCGGGCGTCAGTTGGGGTGAGGCGCAAATGTGGGAAGCCGAAAATTCAACCCGCCGCGTGATAATCATTGTGTCTCCCTCATTCGATGCGGGCACGCGTATCCGGGATACTCTAAAATCGAGGCACGGATGAATCTGGATAAAACGTTGAGACTGGTGGCCGGAGCGCTGGCGCTGGGCCTGGTGGCGCTGGTGGCGGATACGATGCGGGACCCGGTCATACAAGTTGGGGATAAAGCCCCCAAATTCAGTATCGTCTCGGAGAAGGGCGAGCCCCTCACCCGCGACTCGTTTGGCGGCAAACTGCTGGTGCTGAATTTCTGGGCCACCTGGTGCCCACCCTGTGTGGAAGAGATGCCGTCGCTGAACGAGTTCCAGAAGCAGTTGCGGGATTCGGGCGTGGTGGTGCTGGCCGTGAGTGTCGACCAGAATGAGGCGGCCTACAAGAAGTTCATTGAACGCTACGGCCTGCAATTTCAAGTGGCGCGCGACGCGGAAGCCAACATCAGCGCGTCGTTTGGAACTTATCGGTACCCGGAAACCTACGTGATCAACCAGCGGGGTGAGGTGCTGGAGAAGTTTATCGGCGAAGAGAACTGGGCTGATCCGCGGCTGATTGAACGCATCAAAAAGTTGATGTAGGCGGAGCCTCCCACAGTGAACTCAACGGCCAAACAGCAAATCATCAATGTCGTGGGCCCCAAGGGCTTTTTGGACCAGCCGCACGACCTGACGCTTTATGAGTACGACGGCGGCGTCGATAAACACAAGCCGGACATCGTTGTGTTTCCCCGGTCCACCGAGGAAGTGGCGGCGCTGGTGAAGATCGCCAATCAGCACAACCTGCCATTTGTCGGGCGCGGCGCGGGCACCGGACTTTCGGGCGGCGTGATTCCGCGCGCCGGTGGCGTGATGATCTCGTTCGCCAAGATGAACCGGATCCTCGAAATCGACTTGATGAACGAGCGGTGCGTGGTGCAGCCGGGTGTGGTCAATCTGGATGTCACGCTGGCGGTGCAGGGTGAAAAGTACTTCTACGCGCCGGACCCGTCGTCGCAACGCGCGTGCACGATCGGCGGCAATGTGGCCGAGAACGCGGGCGGTCCGCATACGCTGGCCTATGGCGTCACGACCAACCACGTGCTGGCGCTGGAGTTGGTGCTGCCGGACGGCTCGATTATTGAGACCGGGGGCAAGGAGCCGGACTTGCCGGGCTACGACCTGGTGGGCCTGTTCACGGGCAGCGAAGGCACGATGGCGCTGGTGACCAAGGTCACACTGCGGCTGATGCGGGCTCCGGAGATGGTGAAGACGCTGCTGGCGATCTATGACAGCACCGAGGATTGCGGCGCGACGGTGGCCGAGATTACGGCGCGGGCGATCACTCCGGTGGCGGTCGAAATGCTAGACGGGCCGATGCTGCGGATGGTGGAAGAAGCCACGCATGCCGGCTATCCGATGGATGCGGCGGCGGTGCTGTTGATTGAGCTGGAGGGATTGAAAGAGGCGGTCGAGGAGCAGGTGGAACAGATCCGCGAGGTCTGCCAATCCTGCCGGGCGCGGGAGTTCCGCGTCGCCAAGTCGGCCGAAGAGCGGGATCTGTTGTGGAAGGGCCGCAAGAATGCCTTTGGCGCTGTCGGCCGCATGAGCCCGTTCTACTACGTGCAGGATGGCGTAGTGCCGCGGACGCAGATCGCCGGGACGCTCAAAAAGATCGGCGAGGTGGCGGACAAGTACGGCTTGAGCATCTCGAACATCTTCCATGCCGGAGACGGCAACATGCACCCGATCATCCTGTTCAACGCCCGGATCCCGGGACAACTGGAAGCCGCGCAGCATGCCGGGGAAGACATTCTGGAGCACTGTATTTCAGTGGGTGGCTCCATTACGGGTGAGCATGGCGTGGGCATGGAAAAGATGGAGCTGATGTCGAAGCAGTTTCCGCCGGAAACGCTGGACATGATTGCGAAGTTCAAGAACCTGTTTGACCCGCAATGCCGGTTGAATCCCGGGAAGCTGCTGCCGACCGGGCGCGGCTGCATGGAGATCCGGCAGCGGCCGTTGACGGAGAAGACGGCGGTTTAGGCAGGAGGCTGGCTTGACGGCAGCGGCCTCACATCAAACGGGACTCCGTGAATGGGTTGATGATGGTCAGATTTGCCACCTTCATCCCATGCTGGAGATCTTCTGAATACAAAATCGTGCAGCCAGCTTCCAACGCGGCGGCGACGATCAGTGAGTCGTACCAGGGGAACTGGAAGCGGCTGGCGAGTTGCATGGCTTCACGAAACAGCTGACTGGAGGAATGAACTTGCAGCATGGGAAACAACATGCTGTCAAGAACCCGGATGAGGTGAGCCTCCGTGATGCCTGGGTGGCCCTTCCGAGCGACGTTGATGAATTCCTGTACCACCTGATAGCTGATCACACCCGTTCTGGACTGAAGGGCATCGTGAACGACCGCCGCTGCCCGGCTCGATTTCGAAGGCGGGGCTTCTCCATCTATTGCATAGACAAAGATATTTGTGTCGAGAAAAACTCTACCGCTCATTCATTTCGTCGCGAGTGAACTTGCGCCCGATGCGGACATAGCTCAATTCCTTCATCAGCGCGTCGTAGGCCGCGACTCGGTCTTCACCTTTGGTGTACTCAACCAGCCACTTGCGAAACTCGGTGTTTATGGTCGAGCCATCGCGGGCCGCTCGGTCCCGAGCATGCTGGATTAATGCTTCGTCGGCGCTGAGCGTGATGTTCTTCATAGAACCAGTGTACACAGGGCCGTGTGCACTGCCAGTGGACCTTTACGTGTCTCGGCCCTTCGGCCCCGCAACTTTTGCAAGCCGAATCCCCACCCGCCGCGGGGCGCTGGTAAACTCTATTCTGTATGAGTCCGGTTGTTCTACTCACCCTCCTGTCCCTTTCCGCCGACATCGCGGTGATCGAAGAGATCATTGCGAAGGTCAATGGCGACATCATCACGCGTGGCGAAATCGAGAAATCCCGGCGTCAGTTTGAGGCCGAATTGCGTGCCCGCAAGGTGCCGTCGCCCCAGCTGGAAGATGCGCTGAAGGAGAAGGAAAAGGATCTGCTGAAGGAGCGCATCGATTCGCTGCTGCTGGTGCAGAAGGGCAAGGAGATGAGCGTCAACGTGGATGCGCAGTTGTCGAAGTACATTGCCGACATCCAGCGCTCCACCAAGACAGCGGATCTGGAAATCCTGGCCAAGGAAATCCGCGAGCAGACCGGTTTGGCGTTTGAGGACTGGAAAGCCGACGTCCGCAACAACATGCTGACGCAGCGCGTGATTGGACAGGAAGTGCAGTCCAAGATCAACGTGCCGAAGCCGGAAGTGCAGAAGTACTACGAAGAGCACAAGACGGAGTTTGTGCGCGAAGAGCGCGTGTTCCTGCGCGAGATCTTCCTGAAGATGGACGGCAAGAACGATGCCCTGGTGGAGAAGAAGGCCAAGGATCTGATTGCTCGCGCCAAGAAGGGCGAGAAGTTCCCGGAACTGGCCCGCGACAATTCTGATTCCGATTCTGCTCAACAGTTTGGCGACATCGGGGGCTTCAAGAAGGGCGAGCTGGACCCGGCGATCGAAGAGTGGGCGTTCAAGTCCGCCCGCAACGCCATGACCGACCCACCGTTGAAGCGCGGCAACGGTCTGCTGATCCTGCGCTTGGATGAAGTGCACAAGGCGGGTCAAGCGGCGTTTGAGGAAGTGGAAAACGAAGTGATGGAGCGTGTCTTCATGCCGCGCATGAAGCCCGCGATGCAGGAATACTTGACGAAGCTGCGCCAGGATGCGTTTTTGGAGATTCGCGACGGCTTCATCGATTCCGGTGCCGCCCCCGGCAAGGACACCAAGTGGACGGACCCGGCGCAACTGAAGCCGGAGACGATTTCCAAGGAAGAGCTGGCCAACCAGAAGCGCCGCAAGCGTCTGCTGGGCGTGCCGATTCTGGGAACCTCCAGGTCCGCCATGAAGCCGGAAAAAGAGAAAAAGGGCGAGTCGAAATCGAAGGTCGTCAAACAGAAGTGAAGACGGTCTACGCTGCTGATCTGAAGCCGGACCAGGAAATCACGGCCGCTTTTCTCGTCGCCAATAAAGAAGTCCGCCAGAAGCGGACTGGGGAGCCGTTCCTCTCGTTGATGCTGCAGGACCGCACGGGCGATGTCGACGCCAAGATGTGGGACAACGCCGCATCGGTGGCGGACAAGTTCGCCAAGGACGACATCATTGAGGTGAAGGGGACCGTCCAGGTCTTCCAGGGGCGCATCCAACTCACCATCCAGCGCTTGAAGAAGCTGGAAGATGCTTCGGTTGATCTGGGCGACTTTATGCCCGCTTCGCGCTATTCGGGCGAAGCGATGTTCGCGGAGTTGCAGGCGATGGTGGCCAGCATGGCCGACGCTGACTTGCGGCAACTGCTGGACACCATCTTTGCGGATTCCGAACTGGTGTCGGCTTTTAAGCAGGCTCCGGCGGCCAAGACGGTACACCACGCGTTTCTGGGTGGCTTACTGGAGCACGTGCTGTCGATGGCGAAGATCGGCCAAACGCTGGCCAAGCACTACCCGGGCATTGATGCGGATTTGCTGCTGGCGGGCGTAGTGCTGCACGACATCGGGAAAACGCGCGAGCTGACCTATCGGCGGAGCTTTGGCTATTCGACCGAAGGTCAATTGCTGGGGCATATCCACATCGGGTTGGGCATCATCATCGACGCGTTCCGGAAGCTGCCGGAATTTCCGGCCAAGAAACGGATGCTGCTGGAGCATCTGATTCTTTCCCATCACGGGACGCTGGAGTACGGGTCGCCCAAAGTGCCGGTGTTTCTGGAAGCGATGTTGCTCCACCAGATCGACATGATGGATTCGAAGATGGAGGCCGTCCGGGCCGCCATTGCGGATGATAACCGGGTTGACGGCGAATGGACGGGCTACGTCAATTCGCTGGAACGCGGGCTATTGAAAAAGGACAAGTTCCTGGCCAGTGAAGGGGCTCTCAGCCCTGCGGCCCCAGTATTGCCGTCATCCACCCCTGCCCATACGGAACCCGCCACGCTGGCTGGCCAATTGGCCAAAGTGTGGCAGTCAAAGTAGTTCCGGCTGCGGTGAAACTTGTTAAGATTTAGTGAGAGGTAGTCTTATGAGAAAAATCAACAAATGTATTCTCCTGGGCCTCGTGTGTCTGCTCGCGTTCGCCAGCTTGGCGGGTGCGCAGACGATTACGGGTGCCATTACCGGTACCGTGACCGATCAATCGGGCGCGGTAGCCCCCAACGTTAAGGTGACCGGAACCAACACCGGCACGAACATTACCTATCAGGCAGTCTCCAACGAAGCGGGTGTCTACAACCTGCTGTTCCTGCCGGTGGGTAACTACAAGCTGAGCGCGGAAGCATCGGGCTTCAAGAAGTCTTCGACGCCCACTTTCGCCATTCAGGTGAACCAGACGGCGCGCGTCGACGTGAAGCTGGAAGTCGGTGACACGACGCAGGCCGTCGAAGTGACCGGCATTGCTCCGGTGCTGCAGACGGAATCCACCCAGACCGGTGAATCGCTTGATTCCCGCAAGCTGGCCGCGATTCCGTTGAAGGGCCGCAACTTTGTTTCGCTGACGCTGCTGATCCCGGGTGCGGTTTCGCCCAACCCGGAAGCGATGAACAGCCGCTTTGGTGCCCGTCCCTATGTGAACGGCAACCGTGAGCAGACCAACAACTTCATGTTGGACGGCGTGGACGTCAACGATTCGATCGACAACCGCGTCGGCTATTCGCCGAACGTGGACGCGCTGGAAGAAGTGAAAGTGCTCACCGGCAACGCCGCGGCCGACTACGGCAACTCCGGTGGTGCGACGGTGATGATGTCGCTGAAGAGCGGCACCAACCAGTTCCATGGCAATGTGTTTGAGTTCCTGCAGAACAAGGTGTTGAACGCCAACGGCTATTTCCGCAACCGCGTGGTTTCGACCGCGCAGCGGACCGGTTTCAAGCGCAACATCTTCGGCGGTACCCTGGGTGGCCCGATCAAGAAGAACAAGATGTTCTTCTTTGTCGACTACGAGGGCACTGTGCAGCGCACCGACGGTCCGGCGACGGCCAGCGTGGCCCCGCAGGCGTGGCGCAATGGTGACTTAAACCAGTTTCCGAACCCGCAGATCACTGACCCGACCACGGGCCAGCCCTTCCCCAATAAGCAGATTCCGCAGGCCCGGTTCAACCCGGTGGCCCGCTTCCTGTTTGCCAACCCCAGCCTCTACCCGCTGCCGAGCCAAGCCGGTGCTGGTCCGCTGGGTGTGGCGGGCAACTATGCCTCCGCCTCGGCTTCCAAGCTGAACAACCACCAGGCAGACGCGAAGGTCGATTATCGCGCCTCCGACAAGGATTCGCTGATGGCCCGCTGGTCGATCGGCCGGTATGAATCGGTCGGCAGCCAGGCTGCCTTGCCCGTGTTTATGACGTCCGGCCAGGAAGGCCCCACCACTTCTTGGGTGGGCAACTGGAACCGCACGATCTCACCGAGCATCGTGAACGAAGCTCGTTTCTCCTATTCGCAGATCAAGATCGATGACGTGGTGCTTGACTGGAGCGGCCAGTTGGGTGCGGACGGCAACGCCAAGTTTGGTATCCCCGGTGGCCAGCCGATCGCTGGCTTGAGCAGTGTCGCCCTGGGCGGCAGCTTGTCGGGTATCGGATCCGGTGCCAGCATCTCCAACACCACCGACACCAAGTACATCATCTACGACAACCTGACCTTGCAGAAGGGCAAGCACCTCATCAAGATGGGCGGCCAGTTCACCAAGTACAATCAGGACCGCTACTACGCCGGCAACAACGGCGCTCTCGGCCTGTTCCGCTACAACGGTACCTACACGGGCCTCGATTACGGCGACTTCCTGATCGATGCACTGAACGGCAAGGGCCGTGGTGCCGTGGCTCCTCCGTGGGGACACCGGTTCTGGCGCTCCGCGCTGTTCTTCCAGGACGACTTCAAGGTGTCGCGCAACTTCACCCTCAACATCGGCCTGCGCTGGGAGTACATGCAGCCGATCTATGAGAAGGACGACCGTCAGGCCGCGCCCTTTACAACGGCTACAACAAGCAGTACATGCCGCGTATCGGCTTTGATTACACGCCGGACATGTTCAACGGCAAGCTGGTGGTCCGTGGCGGTTACGCCTACCAGAGCTTCATGGAAGGTACCGGAGCTAATCTCCGCCTGCCCTTGAACGCTCCGTTCTTCGTCGAAACCGACTTCTCCTACGATCCGCGCACGCCGGGCTCCATCCGGTCGGGCTTCTCGGATGTGGTGACGACGGGCATCGCGCTCGACATGGCGCGTCCGGCTTCCGCCGGTGTTGTTCCGCAGCTCCAGGGCCGCGCTTGGGACCTGAACCTGCGTCCCCAGACGACGGGGCAAGTCAACTTCACCATGGAGTATCAGTTCGACAACGCCACCTCGATCCAGGCCGGTTATGTTGGCCAGAAGGGCACCCACCTGGTGGCCCCTGTTGAAGCCAACCAGCCGGTGGCGGGCACGGGTGCATTCTCCACCTGGACCAACCTGAACCTGCGCCGTCCGCTGATCAACAAGCTGCCGAACCTGGGCAACATCGCGCGCACGGAATCGTCCGCGACGATGGATTATCACTCGCTGCAGGTGACGGGCCGTCGCCGTTTCTCCGGTGGTGTTGAGTTCCTGGCGGCCTACACATTCGGCAAGACGCTGACCGACAACCTGGGCTACTATGGCTCCGGCAACACGTCGGGTGAGGGTGCTTACTGGCAGAATGCGTATGATCGCCGGTCCAACCGTGGCCCATCGTTCTTCGATATCCGCCAGAACTTCACCATCGCCGGCACCTACTTTGTCCCGGTGGGCAAGGGTAAGAAGTTCGGCAGTGGCATGGGCAAGGCGGCTGACCTGCTGGCGGGCGGTTGGAATTCCAACTTCTCCATCGCGGCCCGCACTGGCCTGCCAATTACCGTTCGCGCGAACGACCGTACCGGCCAAGCCGTGCGCGGCAACGTCCGTGCCAACTACTACCGTGAGTTGACCATCGACGAGTCCGCTCGCACGGTGGACAACTGGTTCGGCCTGCCGGCTGACCGCTCGACGCTGTTCTGCGCGGGCGGTGTTTCGGCGGTCAACGATGGCAAGTGCGCCTACGGCCAACCGGCCGATGGCAGCTTCGGCAACGCGGGTATCGGCACCGAGCGTGGCCCCGGCTTCTTCAGCGCCGACATCTCGCTCGGCAAGCGCTTTAGCGTGACCGAGAAGACGTACATTGACTTCCGCATGGAAATGTTCAATGCGTTCAACAACGTCAGCTGGGCGCCTCCCGGTGCGAACGTCGGTGCTCCGGCCAGCTTCGGTGTGGTCGGCGGCCAAGTACAGGCGCCGCGCAACATCCAGTTTGGTTTGAAGTACTTCTTCTAAACTGCCGGATTGAGCAAAGGAAAGGGCAGGTCCTTCGGGGCCTGCCCTTTTTCATTTTGTTACTGCATATCCGAACCGTGTAGACCGCTCCGTTGCCGTCGCGGCTCGTCATGAGGTCCATAACCGAGCCCCGACCCCGCAGGAGGGGCCCGCCCTCAAAACGCACCACAGCCCCTGTCCGCCGCGACTCTCGATGCCGACCGATTTCGGCGATGGGTCACCATGCGGCTGTGACGGGAGAGGCCCCTCCTGCAAGTCGGGGCTTGGTGTGGGCGCCGTCCATCGCTTGAAAAGGCGGGACTGAAGGTCCCGCTTGCAGGCTGAAGCCTGCGCCACCTGCCGCTACTCGTCTTCGGCGTCTTGTTTGAGGGCCGGGACGGGCATGTCGGGCGTCAGGGTTGGTTTCCTGGTGTGCCAGTCCGTGGCCTTCTGGTAGGCGTGGGCGAGGGCGAGCACTTGGCCTTCCGCCCACGGGCGTCCGGCGATCATCAGGCCCACGGGGATGCCTTTGGCGTTGAGGCCGCAGGGGACGGTGATGGCGGGAATGCCGAGGATGTTGAACTCGGCGGTGTTGGCGAGTTCGGGGTTGGCCGGTTTCTCGCTTTCGGTGCGCTTGATCGTGTCGTCCACGGTCCGTGGGGCGCGCCGCATGGTGGGCAGCAGGACCAGGTCCACTTCATTCTTGTCGAACCAGTCGCCGATGGTGCGGCGGAGCAGCATCAGTTGACGCCAGCCTTTGACGTACTCGAACGCGCGGGCTTCGGCACCGCGGGCGAGGTTGCGCCGTGTCGGGATCTGGTAACGGCCGGCACCGGCTTTGTAGAGGTCTTCGTGATAGGCGTACATCTCACCGGGAGTCTGGGTGCCGCGCAGGGAAGGCAGGACGACGTCTTTTTGCCCCTTGGTCATCTTCGCTGCGGCTTCGATCGCCTCTTCCACCGGCTTCAGGACGTCGGCCTCGACGTGATCAAAGAAGGGGACGCGGAGCACGCCCAAGCGCAGATCCTTTACCGGGCGCTTCATCTCAGCCAGATAGTCCGGGATGGGCCGTTCGATGGAATGGACGTCGAGTTTGTCGTAGCCGGCCAGCACTTGCAGGATGAGCGCGGCGTCTTCGGCCGTGCGGGTCATCGGCCCGCAGTGGTCCAGCGTCCAGACGAGTGGGATGATGCCGCGGATCGAGACCAGGCCGTGGGTGGGCTTAAGGCCCGTGATGCCGCACAGCGAGGCCGGGGTGCGGATGGAGCCACCGGTATCGGTGCCGAGCGCGCCAAAGCACATTTCGGCAGCCACGGCCGCGCCGGAGCCACCGGAGGAGCCGCCGGGATGCCGGTCCAGCGCCCAGGGATTGCGCACCGGGCCAAAGTAGCTGATCGCCGAGGTGCCGCCGTTGGCGAACTCATGCAGATTGGTCTTGCCGACGATCACCGCCCCAGCCGCCAGCAGCCGCCGAGTGACGTCGGCGTCTTCGTCGGGTACGCGGGAATCATAGACGGCGCTGGCACCGGTGGTGCGGACTCCGGCGGTGTCGATGTTGTCTTTCAAGCCGATCGGAATGCCATGCAGGGGGCCGCGGAGCTTGCCAGCGCGGATTTCCGAGTCGGCCTGGCGGGCCATGGCCATGGCCTGGGCCTTCATGACCGTGATGAAGGCGTTCAGTTTGGGGTTGTAGGTCTCAATGCGCTTGAGGCACGCTTCTGTCAGTTGGGCCGAGGTGACGCTGCGGGCGCGGAGGCGGGCGGCGGCTTCGGACAGGGTGATGCCGCTTAAGGGTGAATCTTGAGCGGGAGCGGCAAGCGCTCCGGCGGTGGAGGCGAGGAAAAGGCGACGGCTAAGGGGTCCCATTCAAGGACGTTAGCACGATGGGTGGTGTCTCGCTGCAAGTGGGGGCGGTATCGGGTCACCATGGCGCTGCAGGCTCTCCAAGTACCCTTCAATGGCCTCCCGAATGTTCGCCATCGCTTCGGCGCGTGTCGATCCCTGGGAAATACAGCCGGGAAGTGACGGACAAGTGGCGACAAAAACACCGTCTTCGTCTGGTTCGAGCAGGACACGGTACTTCATGGCCAGATTCTACCAAGTCCCTTCGGGCGTCTACTTCGCGTCGCGCCAGTTGGTGCCGGTGCCGGTGTCGACGATCAGGGGGACGGCGAGTTTGTAGACGCTCTCCATTTCGCGCTTCACCATCTTGGCCAAGCGCGGCGCTTCATCGGCCGGAGCTTCGAGCACCAGTTCATCGTGGACCTGCAGCAGCAGGCGGGATTGCCAGCCTTCTTCCCGCAACAGACGGTCGATGCGGATCATGGCCACCTTGATCAGGTCGGCGGCGGTGCCTTGCAGTGGCGTGTTGACGGCGGTCCGTTCGGCGAAGCCCCGGGCGTTGGGGTTGCGGCTCTGGATGTCCGGGATGGGGCGGCGGCGGCCATGGAGCGTCGAGACGTAGCCGTCGCGGCGCGTTTGGGCGATGGTCGCATCCAGCCACTTGCGGACGCCGGAGTAGCGCGAGAAGTAGCTGCGGATGTAGGTGTCGGCTTCGGCGCGGGAGACGCCGATTTGGGAGGCGAGGCCGAAGGCGGTTTGGCCGTAGACGATGCCAAAGTTGACGGCCTTGGCGTTGCGGCGCATCTCGGGGGACACCATCATGGGCGGCACGCCGAACACCTCGGCGGCGGTGCGGGTGTGGATGTCCTCGCCATTGATAAAGGCTTCCATCAGCACCTTGTCGCGCGACATGTGGGC
>JAPKYX010000295.1 GCA_026394075.1 Acidobacteriota bacterium | reverse complement strand
GGTTCACAAGTCCATGACAATTTGCGGTGAAACCTCGCCTTACCGTCTCGGGCTGCCACTCCCCAGATCGGCAATGGAGCGCTTCACCTCAGCCGCATCCGGAGCCTTCGGCCAGTGCTCCAGGTAAAGACGGAACTGCTCCGCCGCACCCGGGCGGTCTCCCTTGGTCAGCAGAATTCGTGCCAACAGATGATGCGCGCGCGGCACCTGATGGTTCGCATCCAGTTCAATCGCCTGCCGCGCCGCACGCTCTGCCAGTTCCCAGCGGCGCAGGTTGAAGTGGCCGAAGGCGGCGTAGAAGTGCAGGATGGGCAGGGGCGAAGGGGTCTTCTCCAGTGCCGCCGTCGAGACATCAATGGCGTCCTGGGGCCGGTTCTCCATCAGGTTCAACTTGGCCAGTTCCAGGTACGGTTTCAAGAACTGGGCGTCGGTAGTACGAGCCCTTTCAAAAGCGGCCCGAGCTTCCTGCGGTTTGCCTTGCTGGTTCAAGACCTCGCCCAGATCGCTCCAGGCAGGCGCGTACTTGGGGTAAATGGCAACCGCCGCCTCAAACTTCTGCTGCGCCTCTGCCCACTGCTGCTTGTTCATCCGCGCCACGCCGGCCTCATAGGCCTTCACTGCGGGCTTAGGAGCATCCAAAGTCGCGGCCGAAACCGTAGCACCGCCGCCGGAGTTCACGCGCTTCAGCACCACCGTCTTGCCGTCGCGGAGGATGACATCTGTCTTCTGATAGCCCGCCAGCCGAATCATCACCGGGCAGTAGTCCCGTTGCGGGTCATTCAGCGCGGCGCGCGTCCGGTAAACCACATTGCCATTGGAGAACGAATTGATGATCTGGCAAGCATCGGCAGGGTTGGGCAGAATCAGCGGATTCGCCTGCATCGGCGTCCCATCCTCCAACAGAATCTTGGCCAGAAACTCTTGACCCAGCACCGGAGCCGCCGCCAGCAAAGCCAAACTGAGGATCGACGGCGGGCGAAGCACCTACGCCTGCGCCATCTGGATCAGGTTGCCGCAGCCATCCTCAAACAACGCAATCGTCACCGGACCCATCACGGTGGGCTCCATCCGGAACACGACGCCCAGCGCCTTCAGCCGCTCATACTCAGCCGGCACGTCGTCCACCGCGAACGAAGCGTGCGCAATCCCGGCGTCAAACAACTCCTGCTGATAAACCTTCGCCGGAGGAAAGGCGGTCGGTTCCAGCAACAGTTCCACCCCATGCGCGCCCTCGGGCGACACCACGGTCAACCAGCGGTACTCGCCCATCGGAACCTCGGTCTGCTTCACAAAGCCGAGCACCTCGGTGTAGAAATGCAGCGCCTTATCCTGGTCGTCCACCATGATGCTGGTGAGTACAATCTTCATGGCGATCTTCGTTACTCCAACCCCAAGGGCTTCGGCGGGGGCTTGGTGGGGTCGTCTTCCTTGGCCTTCTTGAACAGCTCATCAAACTTGCGGGACCGGATCTCCTCCGCGTTTCGGTGCTGCTCAAACGACTTTTCAAACAGCTTGTCCCGCTTGGCAGATTCGCCCTTCAGCGCTTGGGCCGCGGCGGCCAGATCATCAATGGCCAGCTTGCGGGGCGGTTCCTCGTGCCGGATCACTGTTTCAAACTTCGGGTCGATCACCAGTTTCGCCTGGCAACACGGGCAGGTAACTGAAATAGTTGGGGCGCCTGGGGAACCTTTGGCCATGGAAAAATCGTACCATCCAAAGAACTATGGAACTGCGCGTAACGGGACTTTCAAAAACTTACGGTAATGGTGTGAAGGCGCTGGATAATGTTTCGCTTACAGTGCCGCAAGGGATGTACGGTCTTTTGGGTCAGAACGGGGCGGGCAAATCCACCCTGATGCGGACCATCGCCACCTTGCAGGAGGCCGATTCGGGCGACGTGCATCTGGGCGACACCGACGTGCTGAAAGACAAGGAAGGCGTCCGCCGCCAGTTGGGCTATCTGCCGCAGGATTTCGGCGTCTACCCGCGCATCTCCGCCGCAGACATGCTGGACCATCTGGCCTTGCTCAAGGGCTTGGCCAACGGCAAACAACGCAAGGAAGTGGTGGAGGCGATGCTGAACCGCGTGAACCTCTTCCAGCACCGCAAAAAGGCGCTCTCCAGCTTCTCGGGCGGCATGCGGCAGCGATTCGGAATTGCCCAGGCGCTGATCGGCAACCCCAAGCTGCTGATCGTCGATGAGCCGACCGCCGGTCTTGACCCCGGCGAGCGCAACCGCTTCTACAACCTGCTGGCCGAGGTCGGCGAGAACGTCATCGTCATTCTCTCGACGCACATCGTGGAAGACGTCATGGAGCTTTGCCGCAAGATGGCCATCATCCATCAGGGCCGCGTGCTCTATGAAGGCGCGCCCGATGATGCGGTGAATTCCCTCGAAGGCCGCATCTGGGAACGCCGCATTCCCAAGGCGGAGGCGGCAGCCTATAGCGAACGCCACAAAGTGATCTCGTCCAAGATGGTGGCCGGCCAGCCGCTGATCCATGTCTTTGCTGAGCAGGCCCCGGAAGATGGCTTCACGCCCGCCAAGCCGGACCTGGAAGACGTGTTTTTCTCGAAGATCGCCGGGTTGAACTAGGAGCTTGCCACTATGTTTCTAGAGTTCCTCAGTTTCGAGCTGCGCTACTGGCTGCGCGGCATGATGGTGTGGGTGTTCCTTGTCATCATCGGCCTGATGATTTTCGGCGCCACCAGCTCCGATGTCATCACCGTCGGCGGCTCCCTGCAGAACACATTTCGCAATGCCCCTTGGGTGATCCAGAACTTCTATTCGTTCATGGCGGTGTTGACGCTGTTGATGACCACCGCCTTCGTCAACTCGGCCGCCTCGCGCGACTTTGCCTATGGCACCAGCGGCATGATCTTCACGACGCCGCTCAGCAAACGCGATTATGTGTTCGGCCGCTACCTGGGCTCCGCGCTGGTGGCCGTGATTCCGCTGATGGGCACCAGCATGGGCATCATCATTGCCCGGTTTATGCCTTGGGTGGACCCGGAACGGTTTGGTCCCATTGATTGGGCGGCCCACTTGAAGGGCATCCTCGTCTTTGCGCTGCCCAATACTCTGTTCGGCGCGGCCGTGGTCTTCACCATCGCGGTGTTGACGCGCAGCACCATCGCCAGCTTCCTGGGGTCGCTGGTTTTGCTGGTGGCGTCGGCGCTGTCGGACACACTCACGCAGGACCTGGACAACGAAGTGCTGGCCGCGATGATCGACCCGTTTGGGTCTCGCGCCTTCACGCTGATGACCAAGTATTGGACCGTGGCCGACAAGAACCATCTCTCGCTCGGGTTTGAAGGGTTGCTGCTCTGGAACCGCTTGCTGTGGATGGGTATCACCGTGGCGATCCTCGCCTTCGCCTACTCCCGGTTCAGCTTTGCTGACCGCAACAAGAAGGGCAAGCAGAAGGAAGAGGATGAGCCCTCTTCCACCATGCCGGTCACCGTTCCGGTGGTGGAAGGTTCTCGGGGCTTTGCCGCCGACTGGGCGGCCTTCCGCGGCGCCCTGGACTTTGAGTTCTGGGGCTTGGTGAAGACCACGTCCTTCATCGTCATCCTGGTGGCGGCGCTGTTGAACTGTCTGCCGAATCTGATCCTGTCCGCCACGGAAAGCTATGGCAATAGCAGCTACCCGGTCACTTACTGGATCGTCAACCTCGTGGCCGGCACGCTCTACGGCTTCCTGATGGCCATGATCACCTACTACGCCGGCGTGCTGGTGTGGCGGGAACGCGATGCCAAGATGGACGAGATTGAGGACTGTACGCCGCGCGCCAACTGGATTCAGTACGCGGCCAAGTTCGGCGCCTTGATGGGGTCGCTGGTGCTGATCCAGACGCTCGTCATGCTGGTGGGCATTGGGGTGCAGACCTACTATGGCTACACGCGCTACCAACTGGATCTCTACCTGACGGAGCTGTTCTTTGCGGACTTCTCGTTCCTCGTGTTCATGGCGGTGCTGGCGTTCTTTGTGCACGTCATCTCGCCCAACAAGTACGCGGGCTACTTCGGCTTCATCGGCTTTCTGATCGCCAACGCCTTCATTTGGCGGCCGCTGAATGTGGCCACGCGGCTGGTGCGTTACGGCTCGCGTCCCGAATACACGTACTCCGACCTGTTCGGCTTTGCGCCGTTTCGCGAGGCGTGGCTGTGGTTTACGCTCTACTGGGCGCTGTTCGCGCTACTGGTGGTGGCGGCCAGCATCCTGCTGTGGCCGCGAGGCAAGGAGACCAATTTGGCCAAGCGCTTTGCGGAAGTACGGCTGCGCTGGCACGGGTCAACGCGGATGGTGGTTTCTGGCCTCGCGGTCGCGTTTCTGGCCGTGCTGGGCTGGCTCAGCTACAACACCCTCATCCTGAACAAGGTGGTGGGCCCGGACACGTCGCTCGACCGGCAGGCCACCTACGAGAAGAACTACAAGAAGCTGGCCACTGCTCCGCAACCGCGGGTGACGGCCATCAAGTACCAGATCGATCTCCGCCCAGAAACGCGCACCATGACGATGAAGGCGCAACAGACCATCATCAACCAGACCAAACAGCCGATCTCCCTGATCTACCTGAACCTGGAACCGGACTTCGACTACACGGTCTCCATTGATGGCGGGCAACTGGACAAAGAGGATCAGCCCTTGCTGTTCCAAACCTACAAGCTGTCCCCGCCCATGCAGCCCGGCGAAACGCGGCAGATGCGCTTTACGGTTGCCTTTGCGCCGAAGGGTATTTCCAACAGTGTGCGTTACCCCCAGATCGCGCAGAACGGCACCTTCTTCAACAACGGCATCGCACCGCAGATCGGCTACCAGACCGATCGCGAGCTCGATGATCGCAATGACCGCAAAAAGCGCGGCCTGCCGGAAAAGGACCTGATGCCGGCGCTAGAGCGCAACTGCACGGAACATTGCATGAATACCTACCTCTCCAATAGCTCCGATTGGGTCAGCGTGGAGACGGTGATGTCCACGTCCCCCGATCAGATCGCCGTGGCCCCGGGCACGCTGCAGCGCGAATGGATGGAGAACGGCCGGCGGTACTTCGAGTACAAGCTGGACAAGAACTCGATGAACTTCTACGCCTTCGCTTCCGCCCGCTATGAGGTGGCGCGCGAAGAGATCAATGGCATCAAGGCCGAGGTCTACTGGCACAAGGAACATCCCTGGAACATCGAGAAGATGCGCAAGTCCATCCGCAATTCGCTGGACTACTTCACGAAGAATTTCGGGCCGTACTATCACAAGCAGGTTCGGATTCTCGAGTTCCCCCGCGTGGCCAGCTTCGCGCAGGCCTTCCCGGGCACGATGCCCTATTCGGAGTCGATTGGCTTCATCGCCAAGCTCGATAAGCCGGATTCGATCGACTTTGTCCACTACGTCGTGGCGCATGAGATCGGCCACCAGTGGTGGGCCCACCAAGTGGTTGGCGCCAACATGCAGGGAGCCACGCTGCTGTCAGAAACGCTGGCCCAGTATTCCGCGCTGATGGTGATGGAAAAGGAATACGGCCGTGACATGATGCGCAAGTTCATGGAGTACGAAATGGACCGTTACCTGCGAGCCCGTGGCGCGGAGCGGTTGAAGGAGCGCCCGCTGATCAATGTCGAAGCCCAGCAGGGCTATATCCACTACCAGAAGGGCTCGGCGGCGATGTACTACCTGAAGGAGATGATCGGCGAAGAGGCCGTCAACCGCGCCTTGCGCAAGGTGATCGAGAAGTATGCCTACGCTGAGCCGCCGTATCCCACCGCCCACGTGCTGGTGGATGCTCTACGGGAGGAGACGCCCGAGAATCTGCGGTACCTGATCAAGGATCTGTTCGAAGACATGACCCTGTTCGGCAACCGGACGCTCGAAGCCAAAGCCGCCAAGCGCGCCGACGGCAAGTTCGACGTCACCATCAATGTCGAAACCAAGAAGTTCAAAGCCGACGACAAGGGCAATGAAGTAGAGGTGGCGGTGACTGACTACATTGACATCGGCGCTTTCGCCAAGCCGGAAAAGGACAAAAAGTACGGCAAGACCCTCTACCGCCAGCGCCTGCTCATGAAGTCCGGACAGGCGCAGTACAAGTTCGTCACCGATGAACTCCCTGAAAAAGCCGGCATCGACCCGTTCCGCATGCTGGTGGACCGCGTGCCGGATGACAACCTGAAGAAGGTCTCGGGCAGCTAAGCGCGCAAACACCGCCCCCTCGCGGTCGCGGCTCGGTAACGTATCCATGCTACTGAGCCGCGCACGTCAGCAAGCGGTCCGTCGGCTACTTCTTCGCCAGGCGCCAGTCCTCTTGAAAGAACCCGGCTTCCACCACGCGCCCCGGCTTCTCGCCATCGGGCGGCGTGGTTGTGTCGATAATCGCCCAATCGGGCAGCTTCGGCGTCTGCAGAGCGTTCGTGTAGGATTGATCCTCCCGGAACGTCACCGCACTGTTCAGCACCAGGTAGCGCTTCGGCGCGGCCGGGTTGGGGTAGATCGCGATCAGCATCTGATCCTTGGCCGTGGGCCAGCTGATAGGGGCCGGGAACTGCGCAATCAGCTTTGAAGTTTGCGGCGTGCCCCACAGCACCAGATTCGCCGACTTCATCAGTTCCGGCGTTACGGCCGCTTCGTCCACCAGCAACGCATCGCCGCGGAAGATCGCGCGCCATTCGCGGACCGCGCGCTCAAACTCACTCTTCACCCAAGCCGGCGCGTTGGCCGCCGGGCGGACCATCACAAAGCGGGACCCGAACGCATCATCAATCGGCCCCTGCAAGCCGGGGCGCTTATAGACCTCCTGCTCTGCTCCGGGCGACACCCAGTTCCAGCTGCCATCGCTCCGTGGACCCGGTGCGTCAAACGTACGGCCATCGAGCGTCACCTTCACGGACTGCCCCACCGGAAATGGCGCCTGCGCCGGACCAAAGTAGAACTCGACGCGGCCGATGTTTTTGGTCGTCGCCGCAATGCCGCCGTTGACCAGTTGAGCGTCCACCTCGGCGCGCTCCCAGTGTTGCTTCAGTTCATGCACCAGCACCCAATGCGAATGGCTGTAGCGCGTCGTGTAGGTGGCGAAGCGAACGCGGGTTTGCGGCTGGCGGCCCCGGTCCATCAGTGCCCCCACGCGGCGGGCGACCTCGGCCTTGGCACCGGGCTCGTACTTGTGGCCGGTCTTGGGTCCGATGATGTGGGTGAGCGTGACGCCGGATTTCGAAAGCTCGCGCGCCATGATGTCAGCGGCGGCTTTCTGCGGATCATCCTCGCCGGAATAGGCCACCACCGGCAGGTTCAGCAGGTTGGCGGCATACTCCTTGGCGTTGGTCAGCCGCCACAGCTTCTGCTCCCAGGTGGATGGCATCACCCAGGTAGGGCGCTTGTTCAGGTACTCTTCCGTGTCGATGAACCCGGCACCCGGGTTGGCCAGCACAAACTCGCCCGGATGATGCACCGCGATGTGCCACGTGCCCGCGCCACCCATGGAAAATCCACGGAGGGCGATCCGGTCCGGGTCGATTGCGTAGCGCTTCTGGATGTCGGCCAGCGCCTCAAAGACGTCGGTCTCACCCGCGAACTTGAAGGCGTTGTTGTAGCGCCCAAACGGATGCAGCACGATGGTGTCCGGCGGCGTAAACTCGCCGCGCTTGGTCAGCCGGTCATGGATGAAGTTCAGCTCCGTCGTCGTGTCGCCGCGACCGTGCAGCCAGATATCGAGGCGCCACTTACCTTTGGCCGTGGGCGAGTAGGAGGGAGGCAGCACGACGCCGTAGGGCTGGATGCTGTCGTCAACATCGCTCTTGAAGCCGTGGACCACCAAGCCTGGCTGGCCGAACTTCTCGTCCAGAATCTCCCGCGCGTGCCCGGCATCTTCCGGCTTGAAGAACTCGTTGTAGCGCAGTGCCCAATCCACTGCCTTGACGCGGACGGCGAGGTCGGGCGACTTCTCAAAGGCGGCGCGCTTTTGCGCGAGCAGCGCCTCTAGCTGTGCCCGCTCCGGTGCCGGAATGGCGACGCCCGCCGGGGGGATGCGCTTCTGTTGGGGTGCCTGCCCCAAGGTGCTCAGAGCGGCGAGAGTCAGCAGACAGGAAAAGCGGAGTGCGGTGTTCATGGCGAAGCACTCGTGATTATGACATCGCGGCCCGCACCAGGCCGGGTGCGCCTACGACGCCCAGTTGTCCCGGAAGTCGGCGTAGAGCGTCACGCCGCCGCAGGCGTAGAGCGTTTGGCCGGTGATGTAGGCGGCTTCAGGCGAGGCCAGAAAGGCGAACACGGCCGCCATCTCGTCCGCCGTGGCCGCCCGGCCCAGCGGGATGTGCGTTTCGACAGAGGCGCGCAGCTGCGGGTCGTCTTTCCAGTTGGCGTTCATGGGCGTCAGCACCGCGCCAGGACCGACGTTGTTTACTCGAATGCCGCGTCCGGCGTACTCCAGCGCCAGCGTCTTGCACAGATTGTCCAGCGCGCCTTTTGAGATGGCGTAGGACAGAAACTCGGGCTTGGGGATCGTTTGCGCGCAACTGGAGTTGTTTACAATTACGCCACCCCGGCCACTGTGGAGGAAGAGTTTCAGGGCCTCCCGGCAGCACAGAACGGTGCCGCGGAGGTTGATGTTGACCACCCGGTCAAATTCCGCCATCTCCAGTTGGTGACTGGGCGTTTGGATCTGAATCCCGGCATTATTGACCAATACATCCAGTTCGGGCAGCTGCCGGAACATGCCGCACACCTGATCCTCTTGGGAGACGTCCACCAGGAAATCTGGCGTTCCGGTGATGTCACAAGTGATCACCTGGGCCCCTTCGGCCCGGAACCGCTCGACGATGGCTGCGCCGATGCCACCGGAGGCTCCCGTTACAAGAGCAGATTTACCGTCAAGTCGCCGCGTGGTCATTATGTAAAAGGATCAAACTAAAGGAGATCTAAATGAAAAAAGGGCCGGCGGCATGGACGGCCCTTTTGAGAATCTGGTGCGAACAGTTGTTATGAAGGGCGCGTTACGCCCTCGGCTTGGAGGCCCTTGGGACCCTTTTTCACCTCGAACTCCACCTCGGTGCCCTCTTCCAGGGTCCTGTATCCGGTCATTTCGATCGCCGAAAAGTGAACGAACACATCCTCGCCGGTTGAGCGCTGGATAAATCCATAGCCTTTGGCGGCGTTAAACCACTTTACGATGCCTCTTTCTTTCACTACACCCTCTCCTGGTATTGCAGCCGCCCGGTAGCCCATCAAAATCGCGGTACCGTCGGCAAAACTGCTGAGGCAATTGTTGCATATTCGGCCAGGGTGGCGCGCGCGGACGGATGTCATTCCGGACGGGAGGGGGCGGATAGACCTTCGATGCTGATGACGTTCCGCTGTTGCCGGCTCACTCGCCCGCGCGCGTTGCCGGAAGCTTGCACTGGCTTGTTAGCCACCACCCGCGCCCACGCCTTCTCCGCCGCTTCGGCGGCCGCCTCGTCTTTCCAGCTGGAGCTGTAGAGCACGACACAGCACTCCGTGGCGCCGTTCCGCCGCCGTTCCAGAATCCGGTACTGGCCGCCGCGCCAGCCCTCCGCCACCCGCTCCGGATGGGGGTCGCCATACTGCTTGAACAGCACCAGATGGTCGGCTTCTCCCAGAACCCCCGCGCTCAGCGTCCGGTAGCCTTTCAGGCGGGCCAGTGGCAACGCGGGTTGCTCCGGCATGCGGTTCTCAAAGTAAGCCTCCGGATGCAGGATCTGCTGCGACGAGACCGGCGGAGTTGTAAACACTTCCCGGAAACCGCGCGGGCCGCTGCGGGCCAGCACCGCCTGCTGGAACCGGCCGCCTTCCCAATACGGGAATAGCAGATTCACCCGCAAATAGAGTGGTGCCTTCTCCAGTTCCGGAAACGCGAAGCTGGCCTTTTCGTCAAATGAGCTCCAGGCCGGCAAGCGTCCGGGAGCTTCAGCCACGCTGGTGCCGTCGCGTTGCCGGGATTCGTAATCGGCCATCAGCCAGGAGGCTTGACCTTCTACCACCGACTGCCGGGCCAGTTCGGCGTCATCACCGGCCTTGGCCCCGTCGATGAAGCGGCCGATCTTGAAGTGCTGGTCGGCCAGGGCGTGGGACAGTTCGTGCGCGAGGACGTTGGGGTCGAACTCGCCCAGCGGGTTGGCCAGCATCACCAGGCGCTTGCGGCGGTAGTCGTAGAAGGCGGCGGCTTGCTCGGACAGCAGATCGACCGTGGTGGTTTTCAGATTAAAGCCGGGCGCGACAAAGCCCAGCCATTGCAGCGTCAATTCGTCCACCCGCTGTTCTTCCGGTTTCATCACCTTGTCGGCGCGGCGGGCGAAGTCGCGTTTCAGAGCGTCGCGCGTCATCTGATGGACCGGGATCGACCGGCGGGGCTTCAACTGCATCACCTCGCCCAACCGCCGCGTAATCTCGTCCACCTCGCGCTGCGAAGGCAGATCGGCCGCGAGCGTCAGCAGTAGGAGCGTGATCATGAAGCCTCTCTCCAGCGGAACACAACCGCCGCCATGATGCAGATCAGGCCGCCGCCCAGCACCACCCAGCTGGCACCCACGGTTTCCGCCAGCGCTCCGCCGCCCAGAGAACCCAGCGGCAGTACGCCGACGTTGGCCATCGCAAAAAAGCCCATCACGCGGCCACGGAGCGCTTCCGGCACCCGGGACTGCAACTCCGTGTTGGTGGCTCCATTCATCCGCATAACGCTGAAGCCCAGCAGCGCCATCATCGCCGCCGACAGCGCGAACAGCGGGGAGAAGGCAAAAGCCGCCATGGCCCCACCCAGCAGCAGGACACTCCAGAAGGCCAGGCTGCGTAGCCCGACGGTGGTGGTCCGCGCCGCCAGCCCCAGCATGCCCACCACTGCGCCCAGGCCCATGGAGGCCGTCAGGAAACCCACGCCGGAGCTGCCCCGGTGAAATACCGAATCGGCAAAGTGCGGTAGCACCACCCAGATGGGCGCCACCGCCAGGTTGACCACCCCGTTCAGCAGCAACATGCGGCGGGCGTGCGCCTCCTGGGAGACATACCGGAAACCCTCTTTCAGGTGCGCCAGGGCGCTTGTGTCCGACGACGGCTCGGCGGGCGGTGCCGTCACCAGAAACAGGCTGCCCAGCACCGCCAGAAACGAGAGCGAGTTGACGCTGAAGCAGATGCCTTCGCCAAAAGCCGCCACCATCACGCCGCCAATGGAGGGGCCGATGACGCGGGCGGTGTTGTACATCAGCGAGTTCAGCGAAACCGCATTCAGCAGATCCTCGCGGCCCGCCAGATGGACCAGCAAGGATTGCCGGGCGGGCCGGTCAAACGCATCCACCAGGCCCTGGAAGAAGGCCAACCCCATCACGTGCGCCACCGTCACGCGGCCGGTCAGCGTCAGCCCCGCCAGCAGCACCGCTTGCAGCAGGAAGAGCGCCTGGCACAGGATGACGATCTTGCGCCGGTCCACGCGGTCTGCCACCACGCCGCCCACGGGGCCGAGAATCAGCGTGGGCAGATGGGTGAGGAAGCCCGTGAAGCCGAGCAGCAGTTCCGAGTGGCTCAGCCGGTAGACCAGCCACGTCAGCGCGACATTCTGCATCCAGGTGCCGACCAGAGAAGTGGTCTGGCCCATGAAGAAGAGGCGGAAGTTGCGGTGGCGGAGGGCGCGAAAGGCGGCCAACTTCCCAGTGTAGTCTGGCGGCTTCCGGCGGTGCGATGATGAGTCCGTGGCCGCCGATGCAACCTGATCTCACCCTGGGGCAAGCCGTGCGCCAAGGGGCGGACCTGCTGGAGCGGGAAGGCGTGGACGCGCCCCGTTTGACGGCGGAAGTCCTGCTGGCGCATGCCTTGGGGAAGGATCGCACCTACCTGATCGCCCACTCGAACGACCGGCTATCTGAGCTGGCCTGGATCCACTATGGCCGGTGGTTGCACGAACGGATGGGCGGCAAGCCCACCCAGTACATCACCCGGCAGCAGGAGTTCTACGGCCGTCCCTTCCATGTCGAACCTGGCGTACTGATCCCGCGTCCGGAGACGGAGCATCTCATCGAAGCCGTGCTGGAGCTGCCTTCGATTGAGGGGCCCATCGTCGATGTCGGCACCGGTAGCGGCTGCATTGCCATCACGCTGGCGCTGGAGCTGAAGCGGACCGTCTTTGCGGTGGACATCTCCCGCCGGGCCCTGGAGATCGCCCGCGGCAATGCAGAACGCTTGGGGGCGGCGGTGGAGTTTCTGGAAGGCGATCTGTTGACCGCAATCGGCAGTGCCGCGCTGTTAGTGAGCAATCCGCCGTACGTTCCGGCGGGGGATCAGCTAGAGCGCGAGGTGCGGGAATGGGAGCCAGGGTTGGCGCTGTTTGGGGGCGACGACGGGTTGGATGTCTGGCGGCGGCTGGTGCCGCAAGCGGCGCGAGTGCTGGCTCCAGGCGGCTTTCTGATCGGCGAGATTGATGCGCGCGCGGAAATGGCCCCACTGTTTGGCGGATGGCATGAGTTTGCGGTATTGCCCGACTTGGCCGGGCGGCCCCGAGTTGTGCGGGCGCGGCGCTAGCGGAGTGCGTCAGGATTCTGGTGGTTACATGGTGGCGCAGGCTGTCAGCCTGCAGGCGGAATTCATTCCGCCTCGGGGTCCGTGGGGCAGAGGGAAAGGCTTTGGTCGGAGGCGTCCGCGGTGAACCGGCGGGACTGAAAGTCCCGCTGCAGGCTGACAGCCTGCGCCACACCGGGCCGCGCCGAGTCTGCCCTCAATCTCAGCGGCCCTAGTCGCGGCGGCGCTGGCGCTTGCGGTAGACGCCTAGGCCGATCAAGGAGCCGCCGATCAGCGCCCAGGTGGCGGGTTCCGGGACGGGGTTATCCACCACGCCACCGCTGAGCGCCTTGAAGTCGATGCGCGGCGATTCGTCAGACAACTTGCTGACGGCGACGCTGGAAACCATCTGGTACTCGCCGGATAGCGTAAAGCCTTTGCCGAACTCCGGCAGCAGGTTGCCCACCATCATCTGTTTGCTGTCCACCGTGGCGCCCGAGCCAGTTACCAGATTCGGCAGCAGCACGGTCTGCTTGCCGTATTTCAACGTGAGATTGGTGAGGGAGAAGACCACTTGTGCGTTGTCCACCACGTCAATGAACAAGTTCGTCAGCGGGCCGTCCGAGTCGCCTGGGCCGCTGTCGGTGCCGACGTTCTTGTTGGTGATGTCGTGATTGCCGGTCTTGAATCGCACTGACCCACCGGGGCCGGAACCCAGTTGCGCATACTCCAGCGAAAAGATGCCGGTGATGGTGTTGCCGGTGACGCTCCAGGCATTGTTCGAGCTGATGGCGAAGGAGTTGTTGGTGGAGCCGCCATCGCCGAAGATGATCGGCTTCCAGGTGCCGGCGCGGTTGCGGAAGTTGCGGGCGCGGGCTTGCCATTCGGTGTCCAGGCCCGTGAAGCTGATGCCGGAGGTCTCAATGATCGGCGCGGCGGACGCGGCGGCCAGCGTCAGGCAGAGGGTGGCGAGGGACTTGGTGGAAATCTGGTTCATGATCTAGAGAGGCACCGCCTCGCGAGGCTTATCGTCGGGGCGGGGCAACTCGTGAACGAGTGAGCAAAGGAGAGACATCCCGGACATGCCGGCACCCAGGCAGCCCCGCATCTTCCACGTCGACATGGATGCCTTCTTTGTCAGCGTGGAGGAGCTTTATGACCCGTCGCTGAAGGGCAAGCCGGTGGTGGTGGGCGGCGCGCGCGACCAGCGGGGCGTGGTGTTTTGGCGTTCATTCCGCGATGCCATTGCGGACGGCGGCGCAGCTATGCCCGCAGGCGATCTTTGTCGAAGGACACCCGGATCGCTACCGCGACTATTCCAAGCGCGTGCAGCAGATCTTCGGCCGGTTCACGCCGGTGGTGGAGATGGCGTCGATTGATGAGGCGTATCTGGACATGACGGGCACGGAGCGGCTGCTGGGTTCGCCGCTGGCCGCGGCGCACCGGATCCATGAAGCCATCAAGCAGGAGACGCAGCTGAACTGCTCGATTGGCGCATCGCAAACGCGCCTGGTGTCAAAGGTGGCTTCTGATCAAGCCAAGCCCAATGGCGTGCTCTGGATTGCGCCGGGGCAGGAGGCGGAGTTTCTGGCGCCGCTCGACGTCCGCAAGATCCCGGGTGTCGGCAAAGTGACCGAGAAGCACCTGCATGAGCTGGGCATCCGTCAGGTGGGGCACCTGGCGGCGCTCGACGAAGCGTTTCTGCGGGCTAAGTTTGGCAAATGGGGTTTGGCCCTGGCGGGCAAGGCGCGCGGAGCGGACGCGGGCGGCTGGTTTGATGCCCAGGTGGGTGGCCATGAAGACCCGAAGTCGATCAGTCACGAGCATACGTTCAACGACGACACCGCCGATGAAGTGAAGCTGCTGGCGACGCTGGACCGGTTGTCCGAGATGGTGGCGGAGCGGTTGCGCAAGCACCAGTTCTTCGCCCGCACGGTGAACTTGAAGCTCCGCTACTCGGACTTTTCGACGTTCACGCGAGCCCACACGCTGCGGGAGCCGACGGCGCTGGATCGCGCCATTGCCGATGCGGCGCGGGAGATGTTCCGCAAGGCGTGGCGGGCGGGGGAGCCGATCCGGCTGCTGGGTGTCGGGGTCTCCGGCCTGGATGTCGCTGCCGGGCAGCAGGGGTTGTTTGATGCGCCAGCCAATCAGCGCTGGGAGACGGCGCTGACGGCGGTGGACAAGCTGCGGGAGCGGTTTGGCAGCGACGCCGTCTCGCTGGCGCGGGGACTGAAGGGCAAGTTCCGCGAGCGGACCCACGAGGCGCTACCGGACATGGACGCCCCTTCACCCGCACAAAAAGCTGCGCCTTCTCCCAAGCAGAAGGAATAGCGTTCTCTTGCAACCTTTCGGCAGTTAGTGGATCAAACCCGGTATGCAAGTGAACATTGGACTCCCCGACGCGTCCCGCAAGGCGGTGGCGCAGATTCTGAATGCCGTGCTGGCGGATGCCTACGTGCTCTACACCAAGACGCGAAACTACCACTGGAACGTGAAGGGTCCACACTTCCATGACCTGCACAAGCTGTTTGAGTCGCAATACGACACGATTGACGGCGCGATCGACGAGATCGCTGAGCGGGTCCGGGCACTGGGCGAACCGGCGCTGGGTAGCATGAAGGATTTTCTGGCGGTCACGCGGCTGAGCGAATCAACGGGGACGCTGACGGCCACCCAGATGATTGCCGCGCTGCTCAACGATCACGAAGCGATCATCCGGCAGGTGCGCAGCGACATCGATACGGTAGGCGTGGAGCACGGCGACACCGGTAACCAGGACTTTCTGACGGGCGTGATGGAAGATCACGAGAAGATGGCCTGGATGCTCCGCTCGATGCTGGAGTAGCAGCGCGTATTGGCAGCTCCGGACGGCCCGGCGGTCGATGAAAAAAAGCGTTCACCCCGAGCCTTTTGAGTGGCCGGGGTGAACGCTTCGCTGGAAAGTCGCTTGTTGCGGCAGTTATGCGCGGCGGCGGCGGAGGAACACGACGGCCCCGGCCAGACTGGCGCCGAACAAGCCCATCGTGCCCGGTTCGGGCGCTAGCGTCGTGCCGCTGATCTGGAGCGGGAGTTGCCCACCCGACACAGAGGCGTCGTACCAATAGTCACAGCAGAAAGTAGTTCTGATGAACCCTCCCGATCCATACCGGACGGCTGAGTTAATGTAGGCTCCATCGGAACCACGGTCGGTTTGCAGCGTCAGCCAGTAGTCGCCCGCGTTCAACTTGACATCCGGGAGGCTGGCTGTGGTTGCGAAGTAAACGTATCCGTTACCGCTAGCGCCGATGTACTGGTTAGAGACGGACGATGTGCCCTTGGCGAGGGACTTCACGCCCATAGCCTCTTTGGAGATTTCCCAGTTTACGAAGGTGGCGCCTGGGCCGAACTGAGACCGCAGGGTCGAGAAGGTGAAAGACATCAGCAGGGAAGGCTCGGACAGGCTGAATTGCTGGCTGATCTTGCCGCTGTCCGCCAAATACCAGCCAGCGCCGTTGAACTCAGTGGGGCCGCTGTCGAACACGACTCCTGCCAACGCCACGGAACCGGCGGCGAGGCTGAGGGCGAAGGCCCGGATGAACGAGCCGGCGACGCGGCTGGGCGATGAAGACGACCGCTGCTGCGGGCCGTTGAGATTGGACATGATGCTCAGTTTTCCTTGTGTACCGGAGCGGGAAGTTTCTGCTCCTATTGGGTATTCGCCAAAAGGCGGAGTCCACCCTCAAGAAAACCGAAATTTCTCTTAGCTGCTGAGGGGTACGGCCGTTTGGGCCAGTTCCCGGGCCAGCCAGGCCTTGGCCAGCCGCAGATGGCGATGGACCGTGGCTTCTGAAAGGTCCACCTCGCTGGCGATCTCGGCATAGCTGAGCCCGGCAAAGTAGTGCAGCTCGACCATCCGGGCGGGGCCGGGGTCCAGCGCAAACAACTTGTTCAAGGCCGTGTCCAGGTCGAGCAACGTGGCGGAGCTGTGGGTGACGGCGACAGCTGAGGCGGCACCCAGGGTAACTATGGGCGCTCCACCGCCGCGCTTGTCGCGGTTGGCTGCCCGGGCGCTGTCCACCAGCACCATTCGCATCGCACGGCAGGCGAGGGCCAAAAAATGGGCGCGATCCTCTACGCGCAAGCCAGCCGCGGCCGACAAACGCAGATAGGCCTCATTCAGCAACTCAGTGGGCTGGAGAGGGACTGCCCGCTGGCGGGAGTTGAGGGCGTTACCGGCGATCTGCCGCAGCTCCCGGTAGAGCAGCGTGAACAGCTGGTCCATGCTGCCGCGGTCCCCTTGCGACCACGCAGCCAAGAGGCTGGTGACGGTGCTGGGGCTTGGATCCATTGCTCTTTATCATGACGCATCGATCGCTGCGCCCTGATGCGCGATGAGGTCTCCGCGCGGGCTGATATACTCCGGAATCTTTCCGTGACTACTGTAAATTGGGCGCGCTTGCGCGATTTGTTTGATCAGGCGGTTGCTTTACCGACCGGTCAAAGGGCAGAACTACTAGCGGGTGTGCCAGAAGAGAGCCTGCGCCTGCAGGTGGAATCCCTGCTGAATGCCGACGCCGGGGCGGAGCAGTTACTGGACCGCGCGCTGAGTGGTGCCGCCAGACCAGCCATCAACGCGGGCGACCGATTCGCACAGTACGAGATCGTCGAGCCGATTGGCCGAGGCGGCATGGGCGAGGTTTTCCTGGCCCGGCGCTCCGATGATCTTAACCAGCGGGTGGCCATCAAGATCGCGTCGGCAGGTCTGGCGACGCCGGAAGCGAACCGGCGGTTTCTGGCGGAGCGGCGCATTCTGGCCAGCCTCGATCATCCGCACATCGCCCGGTTTCTCGATGCCGGGGCAACGCCGGCCGGGTTGCCGTGGGTGGCCATGGAGTACGTCGATGGCCAGACCCTGAATGAAGCGTGCGCGGCCCGGCAATTGGGTATTGCGGAGCGGGTGGCCCTGTTTGTCAAGGTCTGCGGCGCTGTGCAGTACGCCCATGGCAATCTGGTGGTCCACCGCGACATCAAGCCCGCCAATATTCTGGTGGGCGCGGCGGGCGAACCGAAACTGCTCGATTTCGGCATTGCCAAGTTGCTGGCGGAAGCGGGTGAGGAGGCGCAGACGCGGACTCAATTCCGGCCGCTGACCCCGCAGTATGCCAGCCCGGAACAGGTGGGCGGCCAACCGTTGACCACCGCCACGGATGTCTATTCCTTGGGCGTCGTGCTCTATGAGTTATTGAGCGGCCGCTTGCCCTATCATGCGGTGCCGTCGCAACCCGGCGCGCTGGAACGGACGATCCGCGAAACCCAGCCACCTTCGCTCAGCCAGGCCGCCCAGGCCGCCGGACAGACGCGCCCTTACCGCAAGCTGCTGGAAGGCGACCTGGAAGTGATTGTCCGCACCGCCATGCAGAAAGACGCGGCGCGACGCTACAGCTCTCCAGCGGCGCTGGCGGAAGATCTCAATCGCTGGCTGAAGGGTTTCCCGATCATGGCCCGGCCCGATTCCTGGGGCTACCGGACGCGGAAGTTCGTGGCTCGCAACCCGGCGGCCTCGGCCTTGGGGGCCATGGCGTTGCTACTGATTGTGGCGTTTGGTGTGACGGCAACGATCCAGGCGCGGCGGGTGGCCGCCGAACGCGACACGGCCAACCAAGTGACGGCGTTTTTGGTCAGCATCTTTGAATCGGCGGACCGGGGCAAGACCAACGGAGAAGCGGTGAACGCCCGCCAGTTGCTGGACCGCGGCGCGGCGCGCGTGGAAACCGAGCTCCGCGGGCAGCCGAAGGCTCAGGCCAAGCTGTTTGGCGCGATTGGTGAGGTGTACCAGAATCTCGGTTTGCTGGAGCCAGCGCGGCAGGTGTTTGAGAAGGAAGTGATGCTCTGCCGGGCGGCTTGCGCCGATGACCTTCTGTTGGCCTCCAGCTTGAAGCGTCTGGGCGAGACCTACCGGCAGCAGGCCAAGTACGACCCGGCGATTGCTTTGGCCCGGGAGGCGCTGGAGTTGTCGCGGCGTGCGGGCCCGGCCGATTCGCAACCGGTAGCCGATTCCTTGAATTTGGTGGGCCTCATCCTGAACGCCCGCGGAAAGCCCGCCGAAGCGGAGCAGCCGTTGCGGGAAGCGTTGGCCATCAAGCGGCGGCTCTACCCGGTGGCCGGCTATGAGGTGGCGGTGACGCTGCAGAACCTGGCCGACAATCTTTCGGCGCGGGGGCAGTATCAAGCGGCGCTGCCGCTGTTGCGCGAATCGCTCGAGATCCGGCAACGGCTCTATGGGGACAGTGATGCCCGTAGTGCCCGGGCCATGCATTCGCTGGCCATGTGTCTGAATAGCGTGGGCCAGTTGGAAGATAGCGAGAAGTGGTTCCGGCGGGCGATCGGCGTATATGAGTCGCTCTATGGCGCGGAGCACCCCATGACGGCCACGATGGTCAACAGCCTGGCTTCGGTGCTGCACGATGGTAAGCGTTACGACGACGCCGGATCTCTATATCGGAGGGCGCTGGCCGCTCAGGAAAAGATTCAAGGCCCGGAAGGGCCGGGCGTGGCCATCACGTTGAACAACCTGGCCTCCCTGCATCAGGACCAGGGCGACCTGGCCGGCGCCGAGCCGCTGTTCCGCCGTTCGCTGGCCATCCGCACCAAGCTCTATGGGCCGGACAGCGTTCAGGTGGCGCGGGCCAAGGGGAATCTCGGCTCACTGTTGATGCTGGCTCGACGGTATCCGCAGGCACAGGCGATCCTCTCGGATGCCGTGGCCACTTGGCTGCGTGTTTCCGGCACCTCGGGCGCCAACTTAGCGACCGCCCGCTTTAACCTGGCCCTGGCGATCGACCATGTGCAGGGGCGCGCGGCCAGCGCTCCGTTGGCGAAGAAGGCCATCGAGGATCTGCGCCACGAGTTGCCAGCCGCCAGCCCCGTGTTGAAGCGTCTGGAAAGCCGCTACGCCAAGTTTCTGGCGGAAAAGAAAACGCCTTAGTCCGTTCGCGGTTGGGGCTGGATTAATCGGCGCTGGCCGATTCGACTTTGCGTCCTTGGCTGGCCCATGAACTCACGACCAGCGCGAGCGCCAGCCACAAACACAACGCCCCGGCGTAGTAGGGCGAGGTGTGGCTGACGTGGTCATACAGCGCTCCGGCGGCGATGGGGCTGAGCACGCGGGTCAAACTGCCCAGGCTCTGTGAGACACCCAGGATGCTGCCCTGTTCCTGCGAGGAAACCACGCGCGACAGCAGGCTGGTGAGGCTGGGTCCAGTGAGACCCATGCCGAACGAGATGAAGCCGCAGGGGATGAACAGCAGCGGGCCACTGGGGATGAACGGCAGGCCGGCAAAGGCCGCACCCGCGATGGCCGTGCCGATAACGGCCAGTTTGCGGCCATCCACCACACCGGAGATCCGCCTCATCAGCAGCCCTTGGGTCAGCACGCCGACCACGCCGATGGCGGCAAAAATGCCGGCGATCTGGGCGGGGCCGATCTGGAAGGTGTCAAACGCGTAGACGGCGAAGTTGGTTTGCAGGGCCGCCATGGCGAAGTTGGCCGAAAAAAAGGCCAGCAGCAGCAAGGTGAGCTCCGGGCGCACCAGCGCGCGGCCGATCTGGCGCAGAGGGTCCAGTTGACGCCAGTCCGTGATGCGCACGCCGCGCTTCTCTACCGGGTGCGATTCCGGCAGGAAGAACCAGGTGGCCGCCAGCGTCACCAGCGACAACGCTCCGGCCCCAAACGCGGGGGCGGTCAGGCTGATCTTGGAAAGCACTCCGCCCAGCGCCGGGCCGATGATGAAGCCCAGGCCGAAGGCGGCTCCGATCAGGCCGAAATTCTTGGCCCGCTGCTCCGGCGGGGTGATGTCAGCGATGTAGGCTTGCGCGGTGGAGATGTTGCCGCCGGTGACGCCATCGATGACGCGCGAAAGGTACATCAGCCACAGCGTACCGGCCCAGCCGAACAGAAAGTACCCGAACGCGGTCCCGGCCAGGCTGATCAGCAGTACGGGGCGGCGGCCAAAACGGTCGCTCAACACGCCGAGGATGGGTGTCGCGAAAAACTGGGCACCGGAAAAGGCCACCGACATCAGGCCGACGGCCATGGCGTCGTTCTGGAACTGGCGGACCAGAAAAGGGAAGACCGGCACCAGAATGCCGGCACCCAGCAGGTCCAGGAACACGATCAGGAAGATGACGGCGAGAGGCGACAAACTACTAGGTTCTCACGGGCCGACCAGCCTGAGGCCGGGTTCTCACTTGGCGGCCGCCCGCCGTTAGCGCCCCGCCACCTTCAAGATGTCCCGCATGTCATAGAAAAGAAAATTCTTAGGGGCCGAGTTCATGGCCACAAACAAACCCGCGGGGAAACGCGGACCCAGTGGCGTAGACGTTACTTCGACGCCATCGGTGGTGTCGGCTCCGCCCTTGAAGGTGAGCAGCAGCCGGTTGTCGCCGCCGCGCGCATAGACTTGATGCTCGCTGCTGAAGGGCAGTTGATCGGTGGAGATCAGAAAACCCGCGCCACCCGGTTTGGTGTAGAGGGCCAGGCCTTCGCGGTCACCCCGGTAACCCGTCGTGCCGAATACCGCTACTTCCTGGGCCGCCTGGGCGTGGTCCGGGTCCGCGTGATACTTGCGGATGCCCGCGCCCTCATCGGCGTAGTAAACGAAGCCCAGTTCGTCGTCCACGGCCACAGCCTCAATCTCCTTGGTCCCGCTAAAAAGGCCGAACCGGCGCACCAGCGTCCCAGTGACTTTGCCGCCCCGGTTCTCTAAACGGAACTGCAGCAGGTAGTTCGTCCGCAGGCTGTCCGGCCGGCCCTTGGGTGCCACGATGGCGAAAATCGCTCCATCGCGGGGACGCCGGTAGAGCCCGACGCCCATCGGTTCCCGGCAGCAATCCACCGTGCCTGCCTCGCGCACGCCTTGCGCCGAGATGCTGAAGACGCGGAGCCGGTCCTTCAGCCGCTCCGTCACCACGGCGATGTCCATGCTGCCGGTTCCATTCGCGGCCGGGGTGGCGGGCTGGAGATCGTACTCGACGTCGACATTGTTGGGGCGGTCGATATTGGAGAATGTTTGGCGGATCTGTCCGTCCAGGCCGAACACGACCAGCGCACCATGTGGTGCTTGCACCTTGTTGGTGCCCAGCACCAGGCTGGCTTCCGGGTTGGCCTGGTTGATCCAGATGGCTGGATCATCGGGGTCGTTGGTGACTTTCTGAGTGCCCAGCGCGGGCTTGACCTCAAAAATCCGCGGTGCTTGCCAAGCGGCCAGGGTCGCCGAGACGGTGATCAGTAGCAGGATGCGATAGCCAGCCATGACCAAAAGCTTAGCTGACATCAGGCGGAGCGTCAGTCACGAAAAATACGCCAAGTCGTCATGGAAAAGAAACATGTAGTTGTTAGCCTAAATGTTAAAACATGCGTACCTATTTACAGATTCCTCTTGTCTGTCTCCTCGTTAGCGGCAGTCTCTGGGCTCAGGCGGATCGTGCTTCACTCAACGGCACGGTTCGCGATGCGTCCGGGCTGGTGGTGCCGGAGGCGAAAATTGAAGCTGTCAATCCCGCCGATGGCCTCCGCCGTGAAATCAAGACGGACGCTACGGGCACTTATCAGCTGGTCCGGCTGCCCATTGGCCGCTACACGGTGACCATCTCGAAAGATGGGTTCAAGACGGCCAAGATCGACGCCGTGCAGCTTTCGGTGGGGCAGGTGCGCACGCTGGACGCGCAGTTGGAGACGGGAACTGTATCGACTCAGGTCGAGGTGACGGCGGAGACTTCGGTGATCGACCGCAGCACGTCCGAGATCGGCACGGCGATCGGTGAGACGCAGATGCGCAACATCCCGATCAACGGCCGCAACTGGACCTCGCTGATGCTGCTGGCCCCCGGTGCCACCAATACGGGGGAAGGCAACCAGAACTCGATTCGCTTCTTTGGCCGCCCGCGTGACGAGAACAACTGGACCTTTGATGGCGTCGACGCCACCGGCGTGAAGGACCCCCGGCAGGAGGCCAATTTGCGCCTCGTGATCTCGCTGGATTCGATCGCTGAGTTCCGCGTTAGCTCCTCCATGTACACGGCCGAAGGCGGTGGTGGTGGTGGTGGCTTGGTGAATCTGGTGTCCAAGACCGGCACCAATGAGTTCCACGGCAGCACGTTCTGGTTTGTCCGCAACAGCTTCTTCGATGCCCGCCGCTTTATCGATGGCCCGACCATCCCGCCGGTGCGCTTGAACCAGTACGGAGCCAATGTGGGCGGCCCCATCAAGAAGAACAAGCTGTTCTTTTTTGCCAACTATGAAGGTCTGCGCCAGCGGCTGACCGCCACGTCCGCCACCGGACTGGTGCCCAGCCAGGCGTATCGCGCGGCAACAGCGGCCTCCACGCCCGCACTGCGGCCGATCCTCGAAGGACTTCCGCTCGGTAACGCGGGGTCGGTGAATGCCAACGTTGACCGCTTTGTCGGTACACCCCGCCAGATTTGGAATGAAGATTCGGGCATGTTCCGCGTCGATTACCGAATCAATGATCGGCACTCGTTGTTTGCCCGCTACAACTCCAACACCGGCTTCGTCAGCGAACCTCGCAACGCCCTTTTGGAGACCCGCGACTCCGACATCAATCCGGTGCAGGGCACGATCCAGTTCCAATCAGTGTTTGGCGCGGCGACGGTGAATGAAGTCCGCGTGGGCGTCAACCGCTCCGCGCTGGAGCGCACCCAGGTGGGACGCCTGCCGTTCCAGGTTTCGGTGCCGGGCTTTACCGGCACGCAAGCCGGCCGCACGGAAATCGAGAAGCCGACCTCGTACTCGATTCTCGACAACTTCTCCCGGATCTTCGGCCGCCACACCTTTAAGGCCGGTTTTGAAGCCCGCCGGGTGGATATCAACGTCGCTGATAACGGCCAGTTCACGCTGGCCTACGGCAGCTTGGCGAACTTTACGGCCAACCGTCTGGACAGCGTGGCGCGGTCGACCAACTATCCCATGCTGGGCGCGCGGCGGTTCTTCAACTTCTTCTATGTGCAGGACGAGTACAAGGTACGCCCGAACCTGACGCTGAACTATGGCGTCCGCTACGAGAACTACGGCCTGGCGAACGAAGTTTACAAGCGCGGCAAGGTGCTCGACTTTGAGCGCTGTGGTGGGTTGTGCCCGGCCAACACGCCCTGGTACTTCCGCGACAACAACAACTTTGCGCCCCGCGTCTCACTGGCGTGGTCGCCGGAGATGTTTAAGGGCCGCACGGTGTTCCGCGCCGGCACGGGTATCTATCACACGCCCGGCCAGGGCGACGACGTCAACGCCGCACTCGACAGCTTTGGCGAATCCTACACGCTGACCATTGCTGAGCAGGCGGGGCTCTCGTTCCCGTTCGATTCATTCCTCGCGCAGGCCCGGACCAGCGCCGTCGCGCCGCGCGCCTTGCAGCGTGACCGCCGCGATGCCTACACCACCAACTGGACGTTCTCCGTCCAGCACCAACTGCCCGCCTCTTTCGTGATGCAGGCCGCCTATGTGGGCAACAAAGGCACGCACCTGTTTGGCCGGGACCGTTTGAACAACATCGATCCGGTCACCGGACGCCGCCCCTACGCCGGCTTCTCCAGCATCGACCGCAAAGTGAACTATAACCGCAATAGCTTCAATGGCCTCCAGGCGTCGCTGAACCGCAGCCTGAAGCGCGGCTTCATGTTCCAGATGCAGTATCTGTATGGCAAGGTGGTGGACGACAACGCCGGGTCAGGCGAAGGGGCGGAAGTGATGCGCTCCAACTGCCGCAGCTGCGACCGTGGCCGCGCCGACTTTGACATCCGCCAGACCATGACCGCCAACGCCGTCTACGAACTGCCCTGGGCCAGGAACAAGCTGTGGGGCGGCTGGGCCGTCAGCGGCTTCTACTTCGTCCGCACCGGCCGTCCGGTGAACGTTATTCTCAACCGCGCGCAGGCCACCGTACCCGATGGCAACACGGTCAACCAACGGCCCACCTACCTGGGCGGAGCCGTGGTCCTGGCCGACCCGATTCCCGGCGCTTACCTCAACCGGGCCGCCTTTGCGATTCCCGCCAACGGCACCTGGGGCAACCTGGGCCGCAATGTGGGCCAAGGCCCAGGCCTGTGGCAGGTGGATAGCGCCATCACCAAGCGCACCCGGATCACTGAGCAGTTCAACGTGGAATTCCGGGCCGAGACGTTCAACCTGTTCAACCGGGCGCAGTACGGCAACCCGGTGAACAACTTCTCCAACGGCACCTTCGGCACCATCCTGACCACCGCCAACGACGGCGTCACCGGCCAGGGCACACCGCGGCAGTTCCAGTTCGCACTGCGGCTGAACTTCTAAGGCCGTCCGCTGTTCGACAGCACCGCTCCAGATTTCCCTGGCACCGCCCACAAGGCGGCCGGGAGATTTGGAGCGGTTTTCGTTTTAGAACAGCATCCGCTGCGGCAGTTTCTGGCGGAAGATGCCGAAGTACTCGAAGGCCCGGTCGGTGGCGACGCGGCCTCGGGGAGTGCGGTCGATGAAGCCCAGTTGGATCAGGTACGGCTCGTAGACCTCTTCGATGGTGGCTGACTCTTCGTCAATCGAGGCGGCAATCGTATTGACGCCCACCGGTCCGCCGCCGTACTTGTCGCAGATGGTCATCATGATCTTCTGGTCGATTTCATCCAGGCCAAAGCGGTCGACATCCAGCAGATCCAGCGCCGTCACCGCTACCTCATGCGTCACCGCGCCGCCCGCGCGCACCTGGGCATAGTCCCTGACGCGGCGTAAGAGCCGATTGGCGATGCGTGGCGTCCCCCGGCTGCGGCGGGCCACCTCGGCGGCGGCTTCGGCATCCACCTCAATCCCCAAAATGCCCGCCGAACGCAGGACGATCTTGGCCAGATCCTGCGCCGAATAGTGATCCAGGCGCAGCACCAACCCAAAGCGGCCGCGCAATGGAGCACTGACCAGGCCCTGCCGGGTGGTCGCTCCGATGGCCGTGAACTTGGGCACCGGCAACGTATGCGTGCGCGCGCCGGGTCCACTGCCGATCAGGATGTCCACCCGGAAGTCTTCCAGCGCCGAATAGAGCATCTCCTCCACATCGGGCAGCAGGCGGTGCACTTCATCGATGAAGAAGACTTGCTTGGACCGGATGTTGGACAGGATGCCCGTCAGGTCGAGCTTCTTTTGCAGAATCGGGCCGGAGGTCTGGTCAAAGGACACTTCCAGCTCCTGGGAGATCAGCAATGCCAGCGTGGTCTTGCCCAAGCCCGGCGGGCCGTAGAGCAACACGTGGTCCATCGCTTCGCCGCGCTGCCGGGCGGCTTCAATGGCGATCGACAGATTCTCCTTCAGCTTGGCTTGGCCGGTAAAATCGGCCAGGCGCTGCGGGCGCAGGCTGGCCTCGAAGAGCTTTTCGCCCTCCAGCGCCGCGCCTGAGACAATGCCTTTCTCCTTCATCCTTATTGAGGCTAGCGCACCAGTTCCAGGGCGCGCCGGAACAGGGTCTCAAAGTCCTGTGGCGCTCCGGAGGCTTTCAGCTTGGCCAGCGCTGCTTCGGCGGCGTTCCGCTGGCAGCCGAGGTTCACCAGCGCCGACAGCACGTCCTGATCGAGCGCCGTAATGGCCGTGGCCACCGGGAACGGAGTGTCCGTCGCGGCACCCACCTTGTCCCGCAGTTCCACCACCAGCCGCTCCGCCGTCTTCTTGCCGACTCCGGGGATACGCGTCAGCCGCGCCAGGTCCCCACCCTTGATGGCAGCGATCAGGTCCGGAGCCGCCAAGCCGGACAATACCGTTACGGCCAATTTGGGGCCGATGCCGCTGACGCTGATCAGCTTCTCAAACAGCGCCTTTTCATCTTTTGTCAGAAAGCCGAACAGCAGCAGTGCATCCTCGCGGACCACGGTGTAGATCAGCAGGGAAACGGTGTGGCCCACATCGGGAATGCGGGTCCAGGTGGAGATGGGTACGGTGACCTCATAGCCCACGCCCGCCACATCCACGATCAGGTGGCCGGGTTCTTTTTCGAGCACGCTTCCGCGCAGGTGGGCAATCATGAGTCGAGTATAGTGTGGCCGGCGCGGGCGTTACTTGAAGCCGAACTTCTTCATCTTGTAGCGCAGTGTGTCACGGGTGATCGACAGCAGCCGCGCGGCCTGGGTTTGATTGCCCGCGGCCGTCGCCAGCGCGCGTTCCACCAGCCGCCGCTCGCTTTCTTCCAGCGGCACCCACTCTTCCGGGGTAGCCGCTGCTTGCGCCGCTAGCACCTCCCGCGCCGCGGTTTCCAGCGGCAAACTGCCGGCCGTGATCCGGGAACTGTCTTCCAGAATCATCGCCCGCTCAATGGCGTTGCGCAGTTCCCGCACGTTGCCCGGCCAGTTATGCAGCAGCAGCGCGGTTTCCGCTTCGGCGGTCAGGCCGTCGATGTGGCGCTTGAACTTCCGGTTGTACTGGTCGACAAAAAAGCGAGCCAGGGGAACGATGTCCGCCCGGCGCTCGCGCAACGGGGGGATGTCGATGTGGATGACGTTCAGACGGAAGTAGAGGTCCTGACGGAAGGCACCTTCCTTGACGGCTTCGCGTAGATTGCGGTTGGTGGCGGCGATCACGCGGGCATCGAGATCAATGTCCTTCAAGCCACCCAAGCGCTTGAACGTACGTTCTTCCAGGCAGCGCAGCAGCTTGGCTTGCAGCGGCATCGGGATCTCGCCGATCTCATCCAGGAACAGCGTGCCGCCCGCGGCCAATTCGAACAAGCCTCGCTTCTGCGCCCGCGCGTCGGTGTAAGCACCTTTCTCATGGCCGAACAGTTCGCTTTCCAGCAGTGTGTCCGGAATCGCGGCGCAGTTGATCGCAGTAAACGCGCCGCCCTGGTGCAGGCTCTGGTAGTGGAGCGCCTTGGCCAGCAGGTCTTTACCGGTTCCGTTTTCACCTTCCAGCAAGATCGTCGAGGCCTCGCTGGCGGCCACGCGGCGCACGAAGGTCATCACGTCCTTCATCGAACTGGATTCGGCGATGATCTCGAAATTGCTAACCGGCACAAACGAATTGGACACCGCCCGGAAGGTGGCCACGGCACCGTTGGGCTCCCCCTGTTCGTCCAGCAGGGCCACGGTCCGAATCAGCGCCACCCGGTCCAGCCCTCGGCCGTCATGAATGTGGACGGTCGAGTTCCGTTCATCCGGGCCGGGAATCAGCCCCTCGGCAATTCCACAGTGATGATCACAGCTGCCGCAGCCAAACACCTCGCGGCAGGGCCGGCCGACCATGGCTTCAGCCGACATTCCGAAGATATGCTCCGCCGCTGGATTGGCCGCCGTGATTCGCATGTCGCGGTCATATACCACCAGGCCATCGGGAATTGCGCGAAACAGAACATCCAGTAGGTTGTGCATCAGTTCAACCCCATTCTATTCGTTTATGCGGCTGGCGGAACTGGGCCGGTAAAGTTTGTGGAAAATAACCCAACTGGGGGAATTTACCCACTGCCCAGGGCGGTAGTTGATTGATCCTATTGAAAAAACAGTGTGGTGACCAGATTGCACTGGCACAAGAGATGACGAACCGCATCCAGGTCGCGCTTGTAGACCGGCGGGAGGCCGAGGATCTCCGGCGGGTGTTGTTGACCACCTGCGGTCTGAATATCGAGGTGGTCGACCAGCCTGATCCAGCCCACGAAGGTGTGCTGGTGGTTGATTGCGCCCGGCTCTCTTCGGCCCCGGATTGCCTGGCGCATCCGGACCGCGTTGTCGTGTTGGCGGACCGGGGTGATGAGGCTGGAATGTCCAGGGCGTGGAACGCGGGCGTCAAGACGGTCCTGTTCCACGATGACTCCACCAGCACGATTGTGCTGGCGGTGATGGCGGCGCAGTTGCACGCCCGGACGCATTTTGACAAGCCAGCCCGTGGCGGCCAATCAGTCAATTGATTTGGGAGGTAGAACCATGAAGTTCAACAAGATCGTTTTCCCGGTCGATTTCTCGGCCCGAAGCCGGGGAGCGGCCCGCTACGTGGAGGCACTGGCCCGGCGCTTCAATCCCACCATTCACATGGTGCACGTGCTGCCGCCACCCCACTACGAAGCGATGTCGATTGAAGTGAGTGGTCCGGCGCTGGCCGAAGTACTGGCCGCCCGCGAGGCGCATGCGAAGAAGCAACTGGCTGGATTTCTGACGGATGAGATGGCCAGCTTTGAGGTCCAGCGGACACTGCTGGACGGCGAGCCCGGCACGCGCCTGGCGGAGTATGCCGCTGCTGAACAGGCTGATCTGATTGCGATCTCTACCCACGGCTATGGGATCTTCCGGCGGTTTCTGCTGGGTTCGGTGGCGGCGCAGATCTTGCATGATGCCCGCTGCCCGGTGCTGACCGGGGTCCACATGGAGAATGCTCCGCCCCAGGAGAAGATTGAGTTCCACCGGATTCTGGTGGCGCTGGACTTCACTCCGGAAAGTGTCAAGGTGCTGCGCTGGGCGGCGGATTTCGCCCAGGAGATGGGCGCCCGGCTGGTGGTGACGCACGTCGCACCGTCGCTGGAAGGCCAAGCTGGCGAATCGTTTGATCCCAACTGGCGGGAGTACTTTGCCGCATCGGCCAAGGCGAGCCTGGAAGAGATGCTGGGCGAAGTGGGCCTGAAAGGTACAACGATCGTGATTGACTTCGGCGATCCCGCGCATCAGGTGTGCGAACTGGCCGCCGCGGAACGCGCGGACTTGATCGTGATCGGCCGCGGCCACACCGCCGAGGGCATGTTCGGACGCCTCCGCGCCAAAGCCTACTCGATCATTCGCATGGCCCCCTGCCCGGTGATCAGTGTGTAGGGTGGTGCATCACACAGAGTGACCGGAATGAGGGCAACGGACTGTCGGGGGTGTGGCGCAGGCTGTCAGCCTGCAGCGGGATCTTTAGTCCCGCCAGCTCATCGCACACACCCCAGTCAGTCCACTTCGCCCCGAATCGTTCCCGGGGCGGACTGAAAGTCCGCCTGCAGGCTGACAGCCTGCGCCACATTACATGCCTAGATTCTTGGGCACCACACGAGCATTGTCAACGGCTCCCGGGCCTAGGCCGGTACGACGCGGACGTCTACTTCCAGGGTGTGCGCGCCGCCGCCGACGGTGATGCCTTTTACTGGGGTTACGTCGCCGAAGTCGCGGCCTAGGGCTAGGGTGATGTGGCCTTGGGCGGGTTGGACGTTGTTGGTGGGGTCATAATC
>JAPKYX010000003.1:15896-20818 GCA_026394075.1 Acidobacteriota bacterium | reverse complement strand
GATACGCCTATCTGCATGGCTTTGCTTCCAGCCCCCGCTCGAAGAAAGCCCAATACTTCCACCGCTGCTTCGCCGAACTCGGCCTGGATCTGGAGGTTCCCGCGCTGGATGACCAGGGCTTTGAGAACCTCACCGTCACCGGACAGTTGGCCGTCGTCGAGCGGCTGCTCAAGGGCGAGCCGGCAGTCTTGATGGGTTCCAGCATGGGTGGCTACTTGGCGGCGCTCTACGCCGCGCGGCATGAGGAGACCCATTCGGTGATCCTGATGGCCCCGGCCTTTGGCTTTGCGCGCAACTGGGGCCCCGCACTCGACAAGTGGAAGCAGGAAGGGTCGATGGAAGTCTTCCACTACGCCGAGAACCGTCCGGCGCGCGTCGGCTATGGGCTGATCGAAGATGCCTTGCAGTTCCCGGATGAGCCGCCGCTCACCTGCCCGGCCATGATCTTTCACGGCATCCGCGACAACGTCGTACCAGCCGAGGCGTCGATGCGGTTCTGTGCACGCAACATGAATGCGCGCTTACAGCTCTTCGATTCCGGCCACGAGCTCACGGACGTGATGGAGGAGATCTGGCTAGTCTGCCGGCAGCAGCACCCACAGCTCAGGTCGGCCTGAGTTGCAGTGCACCGCCCGGGCCAACAGACCCATCGACCCCCAGGAGAGAAACAGAGCCATGCGCGCCGCATGCCATGCACCCCAGTGATCGGTGCCTGCCGCGAACTCCTGCTGCCGCCGGGATACCGACGGAATCGGGTGGAAGATCGTTTCAATGCCGCCCGGCCGCGCCGGTTCATCGTCCTGCATCTGGTCCAGCGATGAAATGGTGCGGTCAAACCAGACTTGCGGGACACCTCTCCGGCGCGCGTAACCATCCGCTTCCAACACCCCCGCCCGGCTCAGCGTCGGCAGCACCAGCAGCCCCAAGAATGACCAGGCGTTGAAGGCCAGCGCCAGGCTGACCAGCCCCGCCACTGAATCAAAGTTGGCCAGCGGCTGATAAGTCGAAAGCCATAAACCAAGCAGGTTCCAACCCATCGCCAGCAAGATGCCCCGGGCCCGGCTGCCGCTCTGCACGGCTCCATAGCGGCGCATCACTTCCACGGCCACCTCTTCCGGCGCCAAGTGCCGCAACCAGTGGTCAGGAATCACGATATGCGTCGCCCCCGGCCACCCGGTCACGCCGCCGGAGAAGCCTCCGTCCACGCCGCGCAGGACAAGAATCGGTGGCACCGGCATCTGCCACTGCCGCAGAACGGCTTCCACGCGCTCGAGATCCGGGGAAACCCGGTGCAGCCCGCCCACCAACCGGCTCAGTGGAGCCTGCAGCGCCACTAACAGGGACATCGAGATCGCTGCCGCCACCACAGCGCCCGCGCGGCCTCCCGCCCGGCCGGCCGTCAGCAGAGCGGCGGCGCCCAGCAGAGTGATCGTGCAATGGCCCGCCGCGCCACGCACGCAGGTCCAGACGAATGCCGGCAACATCTGGCACATCCGCGCATGGGTGCACGGCAGGTGGTAGCCGCCGAGAAAATCGAGCGGCCAGCTCAACACCGTGTAAACGGCCAGCACGGCCGAAATCCACAACAGTTCCTGCCACCAGGGCTGTTGTGTGACAGGCAGGATCCGGTAGGGCAGCCGGGTCACCAGAGCGACGGAAGCGAGCAGGACAAAAAACCCAACGCCCGAAATCCCCAGCCACAGCCGCGCCCGGGCATATGTCATCGGCGGCAAATTGGGGTCCTCGTTTCCATCCCGTTGTACGCTTTGGATGATGCTGCTCAGCGTGCTGCGGGTCCTAAATCTTGGGCTACTAACTTTCTGGACCGGCGTCCCGGATGAGCCTCTTATCGGACCGGAACGCGTCCAGCTGGTTTTTCACCGCACTGAAGGCCAGGTTGCGGCCAAGTTTATCGGACCCACCGCGGACCGTTGGGTCCGTCTCCTGGGCTCCGGCACCGTCCGCGTCAACGGCACCCTGGTCCCCACTCGACCGCAGGACCAGGCCAGCGGAAGCATCGCACTGACGCCCTTCCTGCGCCGTGGGGAGAATCTCCTGGAAGCCGAAAACTATTCCGGACCCGCGGAGTTGGAGATCACCCCGCGTGTCTTCTTGACCGCCCGGCGGCAGGGGGAAGTTTTGGCCGTCCTGGTGGAGAACACCCTGGCCAATGCCTGCAATGTGGAGGTGACCGTGGGGCAACGGCCGCAGAACGCTTACATTCCGCCGGAATCGATGGTGGCATTGGAATTTTCGGCCCCGCGGACCGGATCTCTGGATGTCAGGCTGTACAAGTTTCCGGAAGCCCTGGAAGAAGGCTATACGTTCCGCCTCCAGGTCCCGTAAAGCCTGATACACTGCCAGACGATCTATTTTGGCGGGCGTGTTAAACTCCGAGCAGGCGGGGTATTTTCCAAGTTTGGGATTTTGTCCCGGATTTTGGAACCGATTCGGTCCCGGGTGGCGTCATACTCGTGTGGCAGGCGCGTTGAACGGCTTGCGGGAAGTGCTAGAGAGCGAAGACTATGGTCGAGCAGCAGGACAAGCAGCAACTCTATAAACCCGGTGAGGCTGAGGCTCGTTTAGCCGGTGTATTTGGCGGCTACGAAGAAGAGCCGTGGTTTGCGTCCCTGGTCCGGCAGGTCAAGGAGCGGTTCAATCCGCCGCCGCAGCAGGAATTGGTACTCACATCCAAGCCCATCCCGGTGAAGGATATCTGGGGTGCTTACGGCGGCAATGAGAACCGCGCCGGTGTCGGATCGATTTTGATCCATGCGGGCGTGGTGCTGTTGCTCATCCTGATCGGGACCAGCCCGGCGGTCCAGAAGAAGGCGAAAGACGTCACTTCGTTGATTGCGCCGGACTTGGCCCCTTACATGGCCTCCAAGCCCTCGCCCAAGCAAATGGGCGGTGGAGGCGGTGGCGGTGACCGTTCGCTGACCCAGGCCAGCAAAGGCAAGTTGCCCCGTTTTGCCGACAAGCAGTTTACGCCGCCCATGGCGGTGGTGAACAATCCCGCACCGAAGCTGGTGATGGAACCGACGCTGATCATCCAGCCGGATGCGGCAGTACCGAACGTGGCGATGCCCTTGGCAGTGGCTCCGGCGGCGGCGTCGGCTCCGGCCGTGGCGCTGGTATGGGCCCGGGAGAAGGCGGCGGCTTCGGCGGCGGCGTCTACCGCATCGGCGGCGGCGTCTCAGCCCCCTCGCTGATTTACAAAGTGGAACCGGAATACTCGGAAGAAGCCCGCAAAGCCAAGCACCAGGGCACGGTTGTTCTCGACGTGGTCGTGGACGACAAGGGCATGCCCCAAAACGTCCGCGTCATCCGCGCCATCGGCCTGGGTCTGGACGAAAAGGCCATCGAAGCCGTCAGCAAGTGGCGCTTCAAACCCGGCCTCAAAGACGGCCGCCCCGTCGCCGTCCGCGCCAGCATCGAAGTCAACTTCCGGTTGCTGTAGGGCCTCAGGCATCCCCACTCCGTTCCATCCGTGATACCCACAGAGGGGTGGAGCCGGATAGCCAGTTGTAAACGCCATTTTCATGAAATGGTTGGCAATCCGTTCTCATTCCATTAGACTTGTGCCAAGGGAACATCGCTGCCGGACCCAGCACGAACACGTGGTGGCTTGGCTGCGACAGGGGAACCGGGTCGGCCAAGCGGCATCTAGACCGTCATTCGATTCCGTCCATCTGAGCTCGCCCCCCTTTATTATCATAAAGTTGTAGTGCCTTTCGTTGCAGTACCATTCAGATCTCCTGGAGGATCGGTCGTGAGTACACCAAGCAGTGGACCGGCGGCGGCATGAACAATCCGCTGTTATTGCACTCTGTCAGCTATGCCGGATTGTGGGGGCAGACCTTCTTGCCCGTCACCGCAGTGCTGGACAAGGCAGCCCAGTTGGGTTTTGACGGCGTCATGCTGATGGCCAAGCGCCCGCACGTTTCAGCGCTCGATTACGGAGCCCGGGAGCGTGACCAACTCCGCCAGCAACTGGAGCAGCGCGGCCTGAAGCACCTCTGCCTGGCCGGATATTGCAACCTCACGGCGGATCTGGAGCATGCCGAGATCCCGCACCGGGAACTGCAGGTGACCTATCTGCTGGAACTGGTCAAGATGACGCACGAGCTCGGCGGGAATCTGCTGCGCGTCTTCACCGGATACGACCACCCGGCCGCGGACATGGGCAAGCAGCTGCGCCTGATCACGGACACGCTGAAGGAAACCGCCCAGCGGGCCGCCATGTTCGGCGTCACGTTAGGCATTCAGAATCATCATGACCAGGCCGTGGACTGGCAAAGCCTGCACGACCTGATCCACGCCATCGGCGAACCGAACTGTCAGGCCTGCTATGACGCCTGGGCCCCCGCGCTGCAGGGCGTGGACCTCAAAGCCGCCGCCACGGCGATGGCGCCCATGACGGTCCACACCACCACGGCTGACTATCAGCTCCGCCCCCGGTTCCGTTACCGCCCCGATCTGGTGAACTACGAGGCCCAGACGCCCTCCACCATCGCCGTTCCGATGGGCGAAGGTTTCATCGATTACCCCGTTTTCCTCAAAGCCTTGGCCGAGAACGGCTTCACCGGCAGCATCGCCTACGAGATGTGCTCCCCCCTCCGGGATGGGCGCGACATGGACACTCTCGACCGCTACGCGCGGCGGTTCGTCGATTACGTGCGGGCACTGTAGGGGTTGGGGCGAGGGCGGATGGCGGAAGCCAGTCGGAGTCGAACCGACCAGAGACGGTGACGCCTCTCACTGGTTTTGAAGACCAGGCCCAGCACCGGCTAAATGTGGCTTCCATCAACAGTTTAGCGGACGGGTGGGCTCTGACGCAGTGATGCCTACCGTCCACGCCCATCCCGGGGTGAATAGAATGGACCTGCATTATGCCTTCCTCTTCACGAATCACCCTCGCG
>JAPKYX010000003.1:0-15891 GCA_026394075.1 Acidobacteriota bacterium | reverse complement strand
GGCCGGTCTACTGGGCCCGTCCGGAATGATGGCCCAAGGTCCTGCCGCATCCAGTTGGCAGCAGTTCCTCGAGGCCAGTGTCGTGCCCAAAGCGTTCATCGAACGGTTTCTTCGCGGACCATCGTGGGCCCGCTTTGATGCTCAACTAGGTTACGTTCCCGGCAATTATCTACCTCCGGACGGAATGGACAAGAGCTCCAGCATCTCAACCGTAGACAGAACGGGGGCCCGCACTTCGTTTCTCTATGCACAGAAGAAGAGCCGCATCAATACGTATGGAGACAGCTTCACTCACGGCGACCAGGTGAATGACGGAGAGACGTGGCAGGAGTACTTGGCCGGACACCTGGGAGAGCCCATTCGCAACTTTGGTGTCGGCGGTTACGGTGTGTACCAGTCGTACCTCAGGATGGTGCGCGAGGAGAGCACAAACCACTCGGCGCCGAACCTGATCTTTTACATCTGGGGTGACGACCACATTCGCAGCTTGTTGCGTTGCCGCCACGCCATCATCTACGAACGCTGGGACGATCGCGGGGGAACGATGTTCCATGCCAATTTCTGGTCCCACTTGGCGATGAATCTAGAGACGGGAAAGTTCGAGGAAAAGGGAAACATCCTGAAGACGCCCAAGGACATCTATCGCATGGCGGATCCTCGCTTCATGGTGGAGAGCTTAAACGATGACGTTGCACTGCAACTCTATGCGGTCGCCATGGGCTATACGCAGGAGTTGGACCGTGCGCGGGTGAGCCAACTGGCTGGCCATCTGGGATACCGCCTGGAATGGGACGACGCATCGCAGCGGCAGCGGCAAGCCCAGGAACTGTTAGACCGTTATTCCCTGGAAGCCACTATGTTTACCCTGGGAAAGGTGCGCGAGTTCGCGCGGCAACACTCCAAGAAGGTGATGGTGGTGCTTTTCGATCCCTACCGGGCCATGAAGCAACTGCGCCAGGATGGCACCCGCTACGATCAGGCCGTGGTGGATTACCTGGGCCGCGAGCGTTGGGACTACTTCGACATGAACGAAGTTCAGCTCCGCGATTTCGCACGGTATCGGCTGCCGTTTGATGAGTACATGAAGCTCTACTTCATTGGTCACTACAACCCACGAGGCAATCACTTTTTTGCCTATTCAATCAAAGACAAGATCGTTTCCTGGCTGAACCCTAAGCCGGTGACTTACCGCAACCGGGACGAGAACGCAGTCGATTTCCAGGGCTATTTGAAAACGATCCGGTGAGGTGGCGACCCGGGGGACGAACTAGCTGTTGGCCGCCCCAGCGCGTGCGACCAAGTCGGCAAACCGGGGCTCCTGAGAGATGCTGCTCAACCGGGGGTCGACAAGAAAGAACGGTGCCTCACGGTTCTCCACCGCCCGTTCCAGGCGGGCATAGGCCCCCTCCCGGTCACCCATGGCCAACACGACGCCTGCCAGGTCGCATTGCTGGATGCAGCGGCTTTGCGAGAGCACGTCCAAACCGGCCATTTGCGCCGCGGCCTCCTGGTGCCGCCCGGCCGAGGCCAGCGCCTGGGCGCGCATCATCAACTGATATGGCTCACCCGGCGACACCTGATCAAACAGGTCAGAGAGCGAAAGCGTATCATCCCAACGCTGCTCCATCAGCGCCAGGTTCATGCGGGCAAAGTGAGTCGAGATGGTGCGCGGAAACAGCGCCTCCATCTGCCCGCAAAGCACCTTGGCGCGGGGAAGGTCCGAGGCGAGAAAAGCGGCGTAGAAAGCCGACTGCAGCAGCGAGGGCGAAAACGGGTCCTGCTCCAGCGCCCGCCGCAGGTACTCCGAGCCTTCAGCAAAACGGCCCTGCGGCATCATGATGCAAAGACCCAGCACCTGGTGCGCCACCGCCGAACCAGGGCGCAGTTCCAGGGCGTGCCGCACATGTTTTTCCGCTTCGGCCCAGTTCCAGTCGTAGAGCGCCTCGGTGGCCCCCAGCGAGGTCCAGCCTTCGGCCAGATTGGGGTCCAGTGCCAGCGCCCGCTCCGCCGCCTGCTTGGCTTGCGGATAGATCAGGCGCGGCGGAAAAATGCCAAATGAGGCCACCACGCTATAGGTGTCGGCCAGCCCGCACCAGGCCGGGGCGTAGCTGGAATCAAGCTCCAGTGCCTGCTTGAAGAGTGTCTCCGCCTGCTGGAAACTCTGTGGCTCCCACTGGTTCCAGGCGTGGCGGCCTTGCAGGTAGAGGCTGTATGCGTCGATGTTGTCGGTGTAGCGCCGCGCGGCCTGGGAGACCGGCTGAGCATCAAAGCGCTGGCGCAGAGCCTCAAACACGGCCGCCGCGATGTCGTCCTGGATGGCGAATACGTCCGCCATCTCCCGGTCATAGCGCTCGCTCCACAGCTGATGACCGTCAACGACGTCTATCAACTGCGCCGTCACCCGCAGCCGCTGCCCGGCTGTCCGCACGCTGCCTTCCACCACCAGGCCGACATTCAGTTTCCGGCCAATCTCGCGGATGTCATCCGGCCGGCCTTTGAACGAGAATGCTGACGTCCGCGCGGCAATCCGGACGTTCTTCAGCCGCGTCAGCGAGTTAATGATCTCCTCGGCGATGCCGTCGCAGAAGTACTCTTGATCCCGCTGCGGGCTCATATCCGCAAACGGCAGCACGGCCAGCGAGGGCCCTTGAACCTCGGCCGGTGCCGCCAGCGCCCCGGCGGAGCCCTTGCCCGCCAGTGCGTCGCTCACCGCGCGGAAGCTCTGGAACCGTTGCTCCGGCGACTTGCGAAGGCAGCGCGCCACCACCTCACCCAGCGGCCCGGGGAGCGGTGACGGATCATCCCGCAGCACCGAAGACAGCACGGCCACCAGCGAACTACCCTGAAAGGCTCGCCGCCCGGTCAGCATCTCATAGAGAATGCAGCCGAAAGAGAAAATGTCCGACCGCGCGTCCACCGCCCGGCCTTCAGCCTGTTCCGGCGACATATACGCCACCGTCCCCAGCAGCACCCCGGCCTGGGTATGCGGGACAGCCGCCACCACGCTCCGCGTCACGTCGTCCGGCATCCCGGGAGAGAACATTACTTTGGCCAAACCGAAATCGAGCACCTTGATCCGGCCGCTGGCCGTCACAAAGACGTTGGCCGGCTTCAAATCCCGGTGCACCACCTGGGCCGCTTCGGCTAACTCCAATGCTCCCGCCATCTGCTGGGCATAGGCCAGCAATTCCTCTGCCGGCAGGCCGCCCGCCGGAATCAGCCGGTCCAGCGCCTGGCCATCCAGATACTCCATGGCGATGTAATCCTGCCCGGCCGCTTCGCCCACCTCGTAGATGGTGATGATGTTGGGGTGGTTCAGCGCGGAGGCCGCTCGCGCTTCCTGCAAAAACCGCGCGCGCTGCTCAGGGTCCACCACGCCGGGCAGCAGTACCTTCAACGCGACAAAGCGATTCAGCAATGGATCGCGCGCCTTATAGACCCGCCCCATCCCGCCTTCGCCCAGCTGCGCGAGTACTTCGTACCGGCCGATGATGGATTCTGTGGGCACCAACGTCTAGAGTACGAGAAATATCCGCAATCCGATTGCAGAACCTTTTCCGTATTGGAGAGATAAGCATGCCGATCGCACGCGAAGTCTTCATCACCGGCGGCACCGGCTACATCGGCCGGCCGCTGATTGAGATGTTGCGGCAACGGGGGCACGGGGTTCTAGCCCTGGCTCGACCGGGCTCGGAGGGCCGCTTGCCCTCGGGTTGTGCGCGTGTGGTCGGCGATGCGTTCGCGGCGGGGACTTTCTCGGAGCAGGTCCCCGCCTGCTGCACCGAGAGCCGCCCGTTTGGAGCACTATTCCAATACGCGCGTCGTCGGTGCCTGAAAGATCGAGAACGGGTTGCGGCCATTGCCGGACGCCCCTTCTTCCATCACCAGCTCTTGCTCCACCCAACCCGACAGTGGAATATTGCGGAACCAGAGCCGTTCCTGCACCACCATGGACTTGCGGGTGACAAACAGAGACTTCGATTCGCGGGGATAACGCCGCTCCTCGACATGCAGATCACCAAAGAAGTCGTCCAACGACTGACGCCGGGCCACTTCTTCCGCGGCACGGATCCGCTGCGCCACCGTATCGGCCTGAGCGTCCAGCCGGGCCTGAGCCTCAGCGGTCCGCTGCTGCTCCCGCGCCACGGCAGTTTCGATGCGCTGCAGCATCAGCACGTAGGTTAAAAGCGCCGATCCCGCCGCGACAAACAACGGCAGGCCGATCCACAAGGCCAGTTCCACTCTCATAGAATCGGCTAGTTTGCAGGTGGGCTTTAACGAATGTCTTCGCTCAAAAGGCTACCCTTGGGTGCCGTCGATTTTCTGGCCGCTCAAGATCGACAGAAAGCGGGTGATATGCGGACCAAAGCGGGAGAACGAAAACACGCCCCCAAACGAGCGGGCCAGCGTGCCCAGCTTGAACCCCAGCCCAGCCAGGAACCCTTCATGCTTGCCGATATAGGCCGCCGCACCCAGGGCCGCATCCGCCGACAGGATGGCCCCCCAGCGGTCCAGGTTGTCGGGGATCGACTTGTGCACCGGCAATCCCGCCACCTTCACCCCGGGCAGCAACACGATCGACTTGCCCGCTCTCCGAATCTCAAAGCAGATGTCGGCGTCAGCCCAAAACTGGCCGTACCGTTCATCCACGTAGTTCATTCCCGCCAATGACCGGCGGCGGAGCAGCAGGGGAGAGTTCACCAGATACGGCGCGGTCACCGCCGGAGCATTCAAATCAAGCGCTTCCGGCCGGCCCAGACCTCCGGTCCGCCAGAAGTTGGACAACATCTCGCGAGTCGGTAGCGGATAGACCCGCGTCACGGGAGTACCCTGGGCGTCCACCACCAGGGGCGCAACGGCCAGCGCCTGAGGGTCGGTTTCCAGGTGGCCCACCAGCAGACCCAAGGTTTCCGGAGCAAACTGCACGCCCGGCGCAGTGAGGCAAATGAACTCGCCGATCGCCGTCCGCATCCCCAGATTCACCCCCCGCACCCACCCAAAATGACGCGGGCTGCGCAGGAACTTGGCAAACGGGAATTCATTGTCCAGCTGAGAGCAGCCGTCAGTGGAAGCCAAATCCACCACCAGCACCTCCACCCCCGGCTCCTTGCCGCCGGCCACCGGAATCAGCGAGGTCAACGTCCGGCGCAACTCATCCAAGTGGTTGCGGGTGACGATCAGGACGGACGTCTGGAAACTAGGACTGAGTTCCTCCATGGGCACCCGTCAGGATAACAGTCTGGAGGCGGAGGCGGCGTTAGATGGAAGCCGGGCCTGATTCAATTCGGAGGAGGCGACGTGTACGGACCGAGGAAACGCTCACCGTTGAAGTGGATCAAGTGAGACGGAGCATCAGCTACCCAAACCTCAGTCTCCCATGCAATCTCGTCAAGGTACCGACGCATCAGCGCCCGGCTCGGAAATGCGGTGACGTACACCAAACCGGCCGTGGATCCACGAAACAGCTTTGCCAGCTCGGCGTGGCGCTTTCCATCGACGGGACCATGGCTGGTGACCGACTCCACCAGCACCAACCAATTCCGATTGCTGCAATACAGGATCACATCCGGCATCTTGCCATGGGCGTCCACATCCACACCAAGCTGACTGAGAAGCGAGGCATTGAAATAACCCCACTTCTCGCCGGTGTCACCGGCGTAGATCAACACACCGCCAGGAACGAAACGCGCGGCAAAGTTCTCGATGATTGCCCGGACCAGTTCGCTATGCTCACCTGGGCTCAGCAAGATCTGCTGGTCAACCCCGCTTTTGACTGGTACAAGTTTCTGTTCCCGTGCTTGGGCATAAACCGAAGTCAGCGTTCCCACCTCCGAGAGATATGCCGTCAAGCGGCTGGCCCATTTCGAGGTTCCGAAGCAACGCAATAAGCTAAGTGCGCCGGGCGATATCTGGTAAACCGCAGACGGGCTATTGACAGCGCGGCTGGGGTTGTCGGGGTTGTAGAGGGCGAGGCCAGCATCGACGAATTGGTGCATCGTCTGACGGCGGAAGGTCTCCCGCGAATTCGGTGCGTAGCTCTTTCCGTAATGTTCCCGTGCCCACTCCATGATGGGCGTGATTCCCAGGAGCGGACTCGTGGCTTGCGCCCACTTCCGCTTGGGCCGAAGATCGACCAAGGCCAATAAACAAAGGGCCGATCTGTGGTTGCGCTGCGCGCGCGGCAAACCGAGAGCCTCAAGTATCTTAAGCGCGCTGTCGAGATGGGGGTGCACGCTCATCCCGTTAGCCTTTGGGTTTGTTCATCCATCATGGCCTGTGTCCAGGTGGCTTGAGTCTGGGCCCATTTGCCTAGGGCGATCAAAGTGGCCCGATCTGGATACTTCATCAGCCGGAGATCCGTTGCATTGACTTGCGTATGCCCATTGAACCGGCGGAAGTGGTCATCCACCGCCGTTGTATTGAGGAAGACAGCCAAGCCGTAAGCAAGGGACTCCGGCAGTCCCTTCTTGTTCTCGTGGAAGACATTCAGATGGTTCTCGAACCCCAGCACTTCGACATCAGGAAAGTTGTCGGGCCTGACCACGCTGGCCACGATCCGCCGCGGCTCCTCTTTTGATGAGAACCGCCTCACAACCGTGTAAAACCCATTGGGATAAAGCCAACGCTCCGTCTCCGAATTGCGCTGGATGGCATTCCCACGCTTGACACCCTCCTTAGGCCATTCCGTTCTCAGACTGCAAAAGTGAGCTGGGTAGAGCAAAGGGACGGCATCCGGCCCAAGATCTTGCCGAATGTGGTCAAGTAATCGGAAATCCACAACTGGACCTGTCGAAACACCTATCCCAACATCCGACAGAGTAGACCGGACACCCTCAGATAGCTCGATCTGGTTATGACCAGGAGCCGTCGGCACGTGGATGAAGCGCTCCGGGTCATCCGGAAAAACGATGCGCTCGAATGGTTGTTCGTGGGACTCTAGATCTGAAAAACTGTCGTCGGTTGAGTTTGAAATCGTGACGGCCCCTTGAATGCCGCCGCGCTCAATCCTGATAATGACATTCTCTTGCAAGACGTCATCGTCTTGAAAGGCTTTAGTTCGAGAATCAAACAGGTGGATCTGCCGTAATGCTGCCCGGCGTAGGATGAACTCTCGGAAAGGGCGATAATACGGACCATTGCAAAAGCTTCGCGGAATGATTGCCACTAGTTGGCCATTGGTCTGCATTAATGCCAGAGCTAGTGCAACGAATGCTGAGTAAAGGTTGACGGTCTCGATTCCGGCCTGGCGCAAAATCGAGCGGTGGGCCGACAGGCTATTGATTTTCTTGTACGGCGGATTTAGAATCGCATGGGTAAACCGGCGCGGCCTCAGGGTCTGTAGTGCAGCGGCATGAATAAAATCCTCCGCATGGATGCGGTAAGTCAAGGGGAGTTGCCCACCATAGTTCGCAAGGGTCTGCTCAAGGTGACCACGAAGAGCCCCATCGATCTCGTAGGCCTCAACTTCGACCTTGTCGAAATGCAATTGATCTCCAGCCGCCCAGCGGTCAAGAAAAGCGCAGGAGAGAGATCCCATCCCAGCGCCGGCATCGAGCAGATAGCAGTTGGCCAGTGAGGTCGGCGGGAATATTGACGCCATGAAACGGGCTACTGGGGCTGGCGTCATGAACTGTCCCAAAGCGGACTTGCGCGCAGCCGGGAGCGCGGGGGCAACGCTCCTCCGTAGGCGATCCGTGTGTTCGAGCAGTTGAACCGCCATTTATTGGGCCTCGCTAGCGCTCATGACTAGGCTCAGGATAGCCCAAACTGGCCCTGGTACCGCGCGAGCAATGGCCCAGTATCGCTCAGCCCGAGCGGATGATGGACCGTTTTCCTACTTCCGCTTCCGTACGCAACCCGGAAACTGCTTCTTCAGCTTCTCCACCTTCGGGTCGCTGACGTTCACAATGTAGGGGTTGTTGCGATTGCCCACGGCGTAGTTCTGGTGATACCCCTCGGCGGTGTAGAACTTTTCCAGCGGGCCTAACTGCGTGACGATGGGGTTCCGCAACACGTGGGCGGCGTCGATCTGCTTGATGTAGGCTTCGGCGATCCGCTTCTGTTCGTCGCCGGCATAGAAGATCGCACTGCGGTACTGCGGGCCGACGTCGGCGCCTTGACGATTCAGCGTGGTCGGGTCATGCGCGACCGCGAAAAAGATCTTCAGCAACTGGCCGTAGGTGACCTTGGAGGGGTCGTAGGTGATCAGAATCGCTTCCGCGTGGGCCGTGCGGCCGCTGGAGACGATATCGTAGCGGGCCGTATCCGCCGTGCCGCCGGAGTAGCCGGAGATCACGTCTTCCACACCGTCCATAATCTCGAAGACCGCTTCGGTGCACCAGAAGCAGCCACCCGCCAAAACCGCCGTCGCCTTGCCGGGCGTGGCGGCCAGCTTGGCATCAATCGCCGGATCGGGAAAATCAGCAGCCATCGTGTTGCCTCCCCAGGCCATCATCAGACCGGCCAACGCCGGTAGCGCGCGCAAAATTCGCTTGGTCATGTTTTCTGACTACTGGAGTAGATGATGGCGGCCCCGGGAAAGTGGCACAAATCGCCGAAAGTCGCCCTGTGCCGGAAGCGACGCCGGATCAAGCGGCCAAAGCCGGTGGCATCGGCGGACGCAGTGTCCTCAGCTTGCGGCGCAGGCGGCGGCCCAGTTGTCCGAACACCAGCGCCAGCAGCGCCCCGGCAATCGAGAACGGCAGGTAGCTGGCATAGACCTCGCCCTGTCCACCCAGCATCACCTTGATCGGCACAAACGCGGCCAGCGACAAGCTGACCAGCACCAGCCAGCCGACGCGCGCAAACAACAATCCTTGCAACAACCACAGCGCCACCACGAACGCTGCCGCCACCCAGTACTCCGTGTTCCCCAGCGAAGGTGGCCACTGGAACAGGGTCCGCTGCCCGGCGGAAAATGCGATGACAAACCACAGCATGAAGCTAAGGTTGTGGACGGCCATCGCGACTACAGCCGTCAATCCGCTGGCGAGAAGAGTTGACCATCCTGGCCGATGGCCGCGGGAAATTCGAGGTATCAGCATGGCAGTGTACCTGGGTTATCGGAGCACCCGATCTAATCCTTGAGTGCATTTCGACCCCTTTCGCGTTTCAAAAACACTACCGCTTTAACGTAGCCCCAGCCGGGTCCAGGACGACCTTGGCCGGCACTGTGGGAAGTGTCATCGTCAGCGCTGCCGGCTCGCTGCTCAACCGGACCCAGCGGGTGATCGGTTTCCCTTTGGCGAACTGAATTTCCACCGGTACGGCATCGGTAAAGTCCTCCGGAACGCCCGTTTGCGTGATCGTCGCGGTCAGGGTGACTTTGGGCGCTACGCCCTTGGTGGTCCAGCTCAATTTCAGCCCGGGGACGCCGGTGCCGGAAGCCCAAGTGTCGAAGAACCCCTCCAGCTTGGGGTCAATGGCCCGATAGCTGTCACGCGCGGGTTGTTGGGCCAGAAACGTGGCCGCCAGATCTCGAAATTCCGCGGTCGACAGCGACTGGAGCCGGTACTTGCGGGCCGTTTCCGCCAGCAGCGCCCAAAACAGGTCATCCCCCAGCCGCCGCCGCAGCATGTGGATGATCCAGGTGCCCTTCTCATAGATGATCGTGCGCCAGGCATAGGGCGACTGGGAGGAGTTCAGCCGCAGGCCAAACGTCACCGGACCCGCCGATTCAATCTCGTGGCCGTCCGGGTCCTTGGCGATCAGCCGGTTCCGGTATTCGCCCAGAATCGTATCCATCGCCTTCACGCCGTGCCGCTTTTCCAGCGCCAGTAGCGACATGTAGTTGGCCAGCGCCTCCTGCAGCCACTCATCGTCATAGCTGGCGGAGGTGACGGAGTTGCCCCACCACTGGTGGGCGGTCTCATGCGTCTCCAGCAACTCGGCAAAATACAGCAGCGACTCCCGGTTCTGGATCAGCTGTGACGGTGAATCCAGGTAGGCCAGCGTCGACAGATAGATCAAGCCCGGAAAGCCCTGCCCGAAGTTTCCCGGAATCGGCGACACTGACAGCGACGTCAGCGGCGGTGGACCCAGCCGCTGCGCCATCCATTCGTAATCCTGCGCCATGCTGGAGGCAATCTGCTCCACGCGAGCCAGCGGGTTGGGCGACATCAGCAGCGGAGCCGGCACATCCGCGCGGCGGCGAGGAAAGGGTGACGGCATCGGCATCGTCGTGGCGGTAGCAGGGCGCTCCAGAGCGGGTTCCAACTGGCGATTGGCGTAGACCACCACCTCATAGCCGCCCCGGCTGGCCGTTACCTTGGCGTAGTCGCCCAGGTTGAAGCCGACAAAACGCAGCGGCACGGTGGACTTCCGGTGGGTGATTCTCTCCTCGCCCTCCACTTTCTCGTCGATCAGGGCGCCGGAGGCCACCAGATTCAGCCGCCGTGGATAGCGGAACGTGATGTCGTAACGGGCGAACTGGAGGCCATGCGATGGGTACCAGTTGCCGCGCGCGCCGACGAAGAAAACCTTGTTGCCGGCATTGGAGATCACATCCCCTTCGTGCTGGATGGTCACTGTGTGATCACCCGCCGCCAGCGGCGCAGCCAGCACCAGTAGAAACGAATCGTTCTGGTCACCCCGCATCAGGTTGGACCGGACCGCGTCCCGGCGCAGCACCTCCACCGGCACGCCATCGACATTCGCCGCCGTCACTTTCATCCGGGGCGAAATCTCAAAGGGCAGCGCGCTCGCCGGACGGTCCAGCGCCACCTTCAGCTCGGAGGTCACCGCCAGGTGGAGATTGGCATCCAGGCGCGCATCCAGGCGCGCGTCCGTGATCCGGTACTCCAACGGCGGCTGGCTGCGGCGCCCTTCCCGGAAGTTGCGCGTCTGGAAATGGGTCCAGACATCAAAGAACGTCCGCTCATTGCGGGTGACGATCTGCCCCACCGTCAGCTGCTGCCGGGAGCGTGGATCGTAATAGACATCAAAGTTGCCCAACTGAGTGCCGGAAACGGCGGCAAAAAACATGCCGTTCGTGAGCGGACCGTCCGAGAGCAGATCACGCGCCAGGCGCAGCTCGAAACTGGTCAGCACGTTCCGGACCACGGGGGTCCAGCGCGAGGCCTGGAGCAGCGCCTCTTCCCGCGGCGGCTGCGCGGCTCCCGCTTGCCGGAGGCTCTCCAACAGCTCATTGCCCGCGCCGTCGGAGAACAGAAACAGCGCCGTCTTAAAGTGCTCGCTCAACGTCGGGCTCTTGGTGAAATTGGCCAGCGACTGCCGCTCCGCCCGCGATGGCGGGATCAGCAACAGCTCCCCGTCGCCGCCCTCCACGTCCGCTGAAAACACCGCCCCCATGACACGACCCTGGACGGGCTTCAGAAAGGTCAGCACCCCTTCGTTCAAATAGAACCGCGCCTCTTCGCGCGAAAACTGGAAATCCCGCACCCGATAGCACTGGGTGGGATCCAGCTCCACTTCCCGCAACTGCTGCGTGATCGGCGCGGGCGCGGAGGAACCCACCGGCTGTGCCACCAGCACCAAGGGGAGCGTCAGGACAAACGCCGAACCAAAAGCCGCAACTCTCACGCTTCCAGTCTATCTACGCGACCGTCGGCCTGGCCGCTGATGGGTCCGGCGTCGCCCCGACCTTAAATGCGCTTGAACAACGCCACCACCTTCGACAGCGACTTTTGTTCCTTGATGAAGGGCACCATCTTGGTTTCCCGTTCGTCGATCTCCTGGCTGCGCTTCAGCACTTCCGTGGCCTTATCTTGCGGGACGCTGACCACGCCATCTTCACCCGCGACGATGATGTCGCCGGGCTTGATGGTGACGCCGGCGCATTCGACGGGTTGTTGATTGAAGACGCTGGCCCAGCGGCTGACGGAGCTGGACGGGGCGACGCCGCGGGCGAAGACCGGCAGGCCCAGGCCGCGGACTTCCACCACGTCACGCACTGCGCCATCGATGACGATCCCAGCCATGCCACGCGCTTTCGCGGCCGTCGCCATCAAGCCGCCCAGCCCCGCTACGTCCAGCGTGCCTTCCACAATGATGATGCCCACCTCACCCGCCGCTGCGCCATCGATCATCTCCACCGAATGCTTGGCGGAGATTTCCGCCGTGGCCTTGTCGGGCGTGGTCTGGCGCAGCACTGCCGTCCGGGCGCGGCCCACAAACCGCTCCGGTACGCCGGCGCCGATGATGCGCGGGCGCATGTCGTGCGACATGAAGCCGCGCTTGCCCACCACTTGATCCACCGCATCGGAGACCGAGGCGATGGCGACTTTCGAGAAACCATCCAGCAAGGGATCGCCGGTTTGTGCGGGGGCGGGATTCAGCAGCAGCAGGCTTCCTCCGGCAATCAGAGTGACGGCCGCGGCCAGAGTCAACAGGGTCTTTCGCATGTCCGTATCGTAATGGAATTGCGGTGGGCGGCGTACAGCGCCTCAGCTTGACCTGCCTGAATGAGCAGGTGATTCGCTTGCGCCGATTGCGAGGGCCACAACATCCAATGGCCCATGAGCAACGCTTCCGAACTGTTTCAGCCGTTGAATGCCGGCGGCTTGGCTTTGGCCAACCGCATCGTGATGGCTCCCATGACGCGCAGCCGGGCGACGCCGGATGGCGTACCCAGTCCGCTGGCGGCCGAATACTACTCCAGCCGCGCCAGCGCCGGCTTGCTGATCACGGAAGGCACCCAGCCCAGCTACGGCGGCCAGGGCTATGCCCGCACGCCCAGCATCCACACGCCGGAGCAGGCCGCGGCCTGGAAGCTGGTGGCAGACGCGGTCCACGCGCGCGGTGGGCGCATCTTCCTGCAACTGATGCATGTGGGCCGGATTGCACAAGCCAACAATCGCCAGGTGGCGGATCAGCCAGTGGCCCCGTCGGCCGTGCGCGCTCCCGGTCAAGTGTGGACCGATCAGGGCGGCCTGCAGAACTATGACCAGCCGCGCGCGCTCGCACTCAGTGAGATCCCCGCGGTGATCGCGGAGTTTGCCGCGGCCACGCGCCTGGCAATCGAAGCGGGCTTGGATGGAGTGGAGCTACACGCCGCTTCCGGCTATCTGCCGCACCAGTTTCTGTCAACCAACGTGAATCAACGCACCGATGCCTATGGTGGCGATGCCGCGGGCCGCATCCGCTTTGTGGTGGAGACGCTGCAAGCGATGGTGGCAGCCGCTGGTTCGCCGGCGCGTGTCGGCATCAAGATCAGTCCGGAGATGCCGTTCAATGGCATAGAGGACAAGGACCCGGCCACCTACCCCGCGTTAGTGGAAGCCCTGAATCCGTTGGGCCTGGCCTATCTGCACGTGATGCGCGCTTCACCCACGACGGACTATCTGGCTCTACTGCGGCCCTTGTGGAAGGGCGTGCTGGTGGCAGGGGCGGGCTTTACCGCCGAATCCGGTGCGGCGGCCATAGCCAGCGGCGTGGCCGATGCCATCGCTTACGGCAAGTTCTACATCGCCAACCCGGATCTGAAGGAGCGGTTTGAGCAAGGCCTGCCGCTGAGTGAAGCGGACGGCAGCACGTTCTACACGCCGGGAGCAAAGGGCTACACCGACTACGCGCGCGCTTCTGTGTAGGAGTCGGCGATCGATTGCCAACGGCTCGGACCGAGCCCCGACCTGCAGGAGGGGCCTCTCCCATGGCAGCAGCATGCTGACCAACTCTGGAACCATGTCCGAATCAAGATACGGCTGACGTGAGTTGTTGAGAGCGGTAGGGCCTACCGGCTGCCCTTGCGGGCTTGGACGGCCATCGGGTCAGTGGGCGAGAGGTTCTTGGCCAGGTTCAGGAACTTCTGGTAGTTGGTCTTGGCCCCGGCCGAACCCAAGCCTTCTTCGGCCTGTGCCAGATAGAAATAAGCCGGTGCCATCAAGCGCCAGGTGGGCAGATCGTCAATGAAGACACCAGTGGCTTCGCCCGAGCGGCGGACGCAGTGGTCAAACTCTGATTGCGCTTCGGCGTAGCCCTTGGCTTGCAGATAGGCCCGCCCCAGGTGATAACGGCCCAGCCACGTATCCACCATCTTCTGCGCGTCGGACGCAAACCGCACGGCTTCCTGCGTCTGACCGCCAGCCAGGGCGACGTCAGACTCGATCAGGTTTGAGTACATCTGCGGGCCTTCGCCCAGCCGCGTGCCCAACTGGCGGGCGATCGTGCGAGCCCGCGCGGGGACGCCAGCGGCCTGCAAGGTGAGCGCTGCCTGATAGAGGGCACCCAGCGATTTACCGGTCGTGGCCACCTGCTCAGCCAGCGCCGCAGCTCCGCGCCGGTCACCCAGACGCAGCATCGCTTGCGCGGCCACAATCTGTTCCGCCTCGGATTTGGAACTGGCCAGCCGGTTGACCACGGCCTGGAAGCTGCCTTCCAGAAAATCGATATCCGCCAGACCCAGCACGCCCGACGGCCCGGCGCGTTCAAAGGAAGCTCGCGCCGCGTCCACGTTGCCCAAGGCCAGATTGGCCAGCGCCGCCACCATGTGGGCCTTCAGATAACCCGGGTCCTTATCGGTGACCAGTTTCGCTTGGCGCAGCGCACCATCGAAATTGCCGGCGTAGAGCAGGTAATAAGCGACGTTGTTCTGCTGCGAAAGGCTGGAAGGGTTGATGCGCGTCGCTTCGCGGCCTTCCACCAGTGCGCGGTCCACGTCGCGGATCTGCAGCAGGGCCACCGCCAGATTGCCATGGCCGGTGTTGTCCGCCGGAAACTTCTTGACCAGCTGGGTGTACTCTTCCACCGCCTTGCGGTAGTTCTCGACCGTGATGGCGTAGCTGCCGCGGGTGCGGTACTGTTCACGCTCCGTCATGCGGTCGATGCGTGACAGGGCCTGCTTAAAGTTGTCCTCCGCCGCGGCCAGTTGGCCGGAATTACGGTTGACCGTGGCCATCCCGGCATAGGCGCGGCCCATGCTGGGATCGAGCGAAATGGTGCGTTGGTATTCCACCAACGATTCCTGGAACCGCCCGCGGAAACCCAGATCCTGCGCCCGCGCATAGGCGTGCGCGGCTTCCAGCGACGTGGTCGTGTAAGTCTCGGCCGAAGAGCCCGGCGTCGCGTCACCAAAGACCTGGCGCAACTCCGGGGCCAGCTTAGGGACGGCGGTCAACAGCTGATCGCGCTTGGAGGCCGTGGCCACCGTTTCTTTCAATACGGTGCCGTTGGGATCCACGGCACGGACCTTCACTTCAAATTTCCCCTCGCTGCCCTCAATGGTCCCATCGATGATCAGGCCCACACCCAGGCGGCGGGCCAGCAACTGCGCGGTGGCTCCGACGATGCGGTCCGCGCCAGCATTGACGGCGGCCAGTTCCCGGATGGCATCGCGGCGGCTGAAGATGTTGACCACGGCGGATTCTTCCAGCGCCAGCGAGAGCAGTGGTTCAATCGTGCCGTCCAGATTCGAGTCGCCCGTATTGTTCACGAAATCCGCCACCAGCACCGTCACCGGAGCACCCGGCTTCAGTGTGGTCGCCGCCGGTTGCGTATAGCGGAAAACTCCATACCCGGCACCGGCTGCCAATACGGCACCACCCGCCGCCAGAAACCATTTGCGCCGGCTCAATGCCGGTGGAGCGGCCACGGGCATCATGGTCGTCACCGTGGGGGCCGCGTCCATGGCCATCGTAGGCGTCACCGGCGACAGCGTCGTCGAATACGCCATGGTGCGCACGCCGGTGGCCACCAACTGCGTGCTGGTGCCACTGGGGTGGAGGAACTCATCCAGCCAGATCGCCAGCTCCGTGGCCGTTTGAATCCGGTTCTCGGGTTGGATCTGAAGGCAGCCGACGGCGATCGCATTCAGCTCCGAGGGCACATCGGGCGCCACGTTGACGGGCGGCACCGGTAGCGTGTGCGTCCGCATGATCATGGAATCCATCGGAGTCTCGGCCTTGTAGGGGCTGACGCCGGTCAGCAGCTCGTACA
>JAPKYX010000218.1 GCA_026394075.1 Acidobacteriota bacterium | reverse complement strand
GACTCCGCTCCATTCTGTCGCGGCTCAGCGTGAGGCGGTGGCTCTTAGATGAGCACCGCTTGTTCGCTGGACGTTACCACTGGGTCGCCCGTTACCCTGGTAATCTCAAGGCATGATCGCCCAATCGAAGCTCACGGCGCAGGGCCAAATCTCGGTGCCTGCTGAGATCCGGCAGGAGTGGGGGATTGAGCCGGGGTCAGTGATTCAGTGGGAGGAGCGGGCAGGCGAGATTGTGGTCCGGCGGGCGGGACGGTTCAGTTCGCAGGAGATTCACCAAGCCTTGTTCGGCGGGCATCCGCCCCGCCGCCAATCACTCAAACGACTCAAGCTTGGGATCACCCAGGAGATCCGTCGCCTCTATGCGCGCGACTGACACCAACGTGCTGGGGGCTTAGCGGGCTATTCGCCCTCAACCAGCAGCGCGCCCCAATTAAAACCCGCGCCGAAGGCGGCAAAAACCACCGGCTCGCCCGTGGCGAAGCCTACTTCGCGGGACCACTCCGTGGCCGCGATCAGCATCGAGGCGGACGAGGTGTTGCCGTAGCGGCGGATGTTCGAATAGAAGCGTTCGCTGCTGACGCCGATGGCTTGGGCCACGCGGTCGATCAAGTTCTGGTTGGCCTGGTGCATCAGGTAGACCTGCACGGTCTGCGCCAGCACTCCGGCTTGGTCCAACACGTACTGGATGGCCGACGGAATCTTGCGCGATGCTTGCAGGATGACGCTGCGGCCGTTCATGGCCAGCGGACGGTCGAACTCCAGGCGCAGATCTTCGGCGTAACTGCCATCGCTGCCTAGCCAGGAATCGACGATGCGCGCCAGGCCCTTGTCGGCGGAAACCAAGCAGGCGCCCGCGCCATCACCAAACAGGACCGCGACGCCGCGCTCCATCGGCTCAGTTAGCACGACGCTGGACATCTTCTCGGAACCGATCACCAGGATGTGGCCGAACTTCTCCGCCAGCCGGCTGGCGAGCGAAAGCCCGAACAGCGCCCCGGCACTGGCCAGCGGCAGATCGAGCGCAACGGCGTTCTTGCAGCCCAGGGCTTGGGCGGCAGTGGTGGCCGGGCCCGGGAAGCGCCGTTCGGAGGAGCCACTGGCGACAATCACCATGCCGATCTGGTCGGGCGAGACATCGCTGCGGGAGAGGCAATCTTCCGCCGCCCGCGTGGCCATCACGGCGACGGTTTCGTCGGCCGCAGCAAAGCGGCGTTCTTCAATACCCGATACGTTGCGGATCCAATCGTTGTCGGTGCCCACCTTCTCGCCAATCTCCGCGTTGGTGACCACACGGGAGGGGAGCCACATGCCGAATTCGCGCAGAAAGGCCATCAGCTGAGGGAGTCCAGGTAGGCTTCAATGCGTTCGATCGTGTCGAACTTCCTCGGGTTCAGATCGGAATCGGGAATCCGGATCGAGTATTCCTGCTCCAGCGCCGCGACAAGGTCGGGGAGTGCGAAGGAATCAAGCAATCCGGAATCGAAAAGGCTTTCGTCCGGAGCCACGGATACTTTCTTCTTCGAGACGGCTTCAATGAGCCGCTGGATGGTCGCCTGTTTGTCCATTTTGAGTCGGTTCGAACAGTCGTTCGCGAATCTTGGCGAAACGAGCGTACTCGGTCAGGATATCGCGATGGACCACCTCGCCGAGCAACTGGTATCCAGAGCCGGTGAAATGCACATGGTCCGCCTGCGCGAATCCGGCCAACACCCAGCGCTTCATCGCCCCTTCGCCACCCATGCGTCCACGCCAATCCCAGAATGCGCACTTCATTTCGGCGGCTGCTGCACGCTGTGCCGCGACGATCTCATCCATGCGCGGAAACGTGCTCCAGCCGCGGTTGCGGACGCGCGCCAGCCGGTCCGGGGGACCAATCACGAGGATGCTGGCGGCGGGGGCGGCAGCGCGAATATTCGCGAGCACTTGGCGGAAGGCGTCGCGGTAGCTCTCTTCGGTCCATTCACGATTGGAGGCCTCATTGGTGCCATAGGCCAGCACCACCAGCGCCGGATCCCGCCGCGAAAGCTGGTTGGCCCACAGTTGCTGCTCCCAGCGGCCAAAGACGGAGATCTGCGCGCCATTGATGCCGAGCGTCTCATAGGTGACGCCGCGCCGCCGGTCCACTGACCAGCCAAAGACGCGTACCGGGCCGCTATCCAGCGTTTCGAGTTCAATGTGAGGCGACGTCGCCTCAAACTTGAAGTAGCCCGGCCCCTGGGGGCCGCTGGTCGAGAACGCTTCCACCGGCCGGCCTTCATCCAGGATGTTGACCCACCCGCCGCCGGGCTGGCGCAGGAAGAAAACCTCAACGGTGGGGCTGTCAGTCGACGCCGTCAGGTCGAGCGAGAGGATCTCTCCGGGACGCGATGCTTCGACAGCTGCGCCGCCCAGGCCATACACCGAATCTCCATCGCGGCTCAGCAGGCCATGCACTTGCCACCCGTTGGTCATGGAGCTGCGTTGGCCCAGGCGACGATATCCACGGAAGGGCCGACCGGGTAAGGAGAAGCCGTCGCCGCCATCGCCAAAACGAGCCTGGAAAAGATAGCGCAGGCGGCCCGTCCACTCGTCAGCTGCCGTGTGCGAGTCGCCATAGTGGAGGATGTGCACCGGGTCCGCGGGGGCGTTGGGGGTGCTGTGTTCAGCGCGGAAGAGCCGCTCAAAAAACGGGATCAGCGCGGCGGCATTTTCGATCTGCGCGGGCTCATCAGGGTCCGTGCGCTCTTCGACATACTCGCGCGCAGCGGCTCGGGCCTTGGCGCTGACGGGGGCAGCTCGCTTCGGGGTGGTCTTGGCGGCGGTCTTGGACTTGGCTGGTGCCTTCTTGGTGGCCGGGGGCGTGGCGGAGGAGGCCGTGAAGACGGCGACCCAGGCAAGCCCAGCTCCGGCGATCAGGCGAAGAAACTGCACCGCCACTATTGTTGCGCGAAACGCTCGGTTAGCACGCGGGTCTTGTAGCGGCGGTAGCCTTCCATCAGGGCTTTTTCGAGCAGGCCACCCACGATCTTGGCTCCGGCGGGCATGGGGTGGATGAAGTCCGCGCCAACGAGGCGAGGCTCGGCTTGATACCAGCGGGCCATGGTCCCGGAGCCGCCCATCGCTTCAAAGGTGTTGAAGAAGCCGACACCCAGGTCGGTGGCGGTTTTCTGCTCGATGTTGACCAGGCGGTGCAGCGCGGGCACCGTAGAGATGCTGCCGGTGGAATCCCGCTGGCCGCGGTCCATGGGGCTCATGATGAGGATGGAAGAATCCGGCACCGCGGCGCGGATGCGGCGGACGGTTTCGCGCAGTTCCTTCTCGAACGCTTTGTCGACAAACTGGGCGTAGACGCTTTCGTTGGTGCCGTAGTTGATGATCACCAGATCGGGCTGCGCGCGGCGGAGATGCTCGCTCCAGTGCGCTTCATTGAACATCTTGTCCAGCACGGAAATGTACGCGCCGTTCAAGCCCAGGCTTTCGTACAACACGCCGGGCCGTTCATCAAGCGCGCGAATGCCGAACAGGCGCACTTGGCCGGAGGTGACCTTCAGTTCGAAGGGCGATGCTCCGGGCAGTGTGATGAAGCCTTCGCGGCTCGACAGATCAACCGGTCCGGTGCTGGTCTCTAACCGGCCTTCGCCCGGCAGGAAGTGCACTTCGATCTTGGCCGGCGTTGCGCGGAAGCTGAAGTGGGAATGCGCGCCGGGTGAGCCGCGAAAGCTAACGCCGCCCAGCCCATACAGGCCATCCTTTACGGAAGACTGATTGGCGGGGTCGATCTTCCAGCCATCGGCGGTCACCGTGACGCCACGATGCTCGTACCAGGCCCAGGGCTTTGCGATCAGGTGATAACCATGCCCGGCGTCGCCAAAGCGCTTCTGCAGCAGCACGCGGGCGTCGGCGGTGATCATGTCGGCCGTGGTGGGAGAGTCACCGTAGTGCAGAATGCGGACCACGCGATCCTGCCCGGTTTCGCGTTGGCGGAGCGCCTCATAGAAGTGCTCCATGTTGCCGGCCAGCAGCGTGGCATTCTGCGCCGTGACCGCGTCGACGGTGGGCTTTAGCCGGAGCTGCTCCTCTTCGATGGAAGCCTTGGCGTGAAATTCGAGCAGCAGGGGAATAGTGGACCAGTCCAGAACCTTATAGTCCTTGTACTGCGGGATCAGGTCCGGCACGGTGAGCAGAACGGCCAGCGTACCGATGGTGAGGAGAATCTTGACGGGCACTATTGCGGCGCGGTCCCTTCTTCAGGCCATTCAACTTTGGCGTAGAGCTCTTTTAGCTGAATTGCGGAGTTGATCGTGGCCAGCGTCACTGCTTCGCCCAATCCGCGATGCACGCTGATCCGCCAACTGTCGTCGGGCTGGCGGGAGAACTGCTCGACTTGGGGCTGATCCTGGGAGATGAGAATGTACTCCCGCAAAGAGGGTAGCGCCCGGTAGTACTCGAATTTGCGGCCGCGGTCATAGGCCTCGGTTGAGGGCGAAAGCACCTCGATAATCAGCGACGGGTTCTCCACCAAATCATTGCGGCGTCGCGTGAACAGGGTGGGTCCGCAAATCACCATCGCATCCGGGTAGGTGGCGACGTTGAGGGACGCAATGTAGACCTGCAGATTACTGCCATGTACGCGGCAGGGCAGGTCAACGGATGCGTTGTTAAGTGCGGTGATGGCGTTGGCGATGATCAGGTCGTGAAGGCTGGTGCCTCCGGCCATGGAGACCACCAAGCCATCCCGATACTCGCTGCGGTGGACGGCCGCGCGCTCGATTTCCAGATAGGCTTCCAAACTTAGGTGAGGAATCGGCAGGGCAGACATCTTTCTTTATCGTAGCTCCGGGGCCATCAGAAGCGCGTGTAGATAAACGGTGCCGCTCCCGTTGCAGCCAGATACTGCAGCGTCAGGATCAAGCCAAACAGAAGAGCCGCCTGGACGTAGAACGGGGCGGCGGCGAAGGTTTCGCGGAGCCACTCAAACCAGGTCTTCGGGATGAAATGCGTCACCGCGCCGATGGCCAGCACCAGCGTCAGCGGCAGGGAGACATTGGCCGCCGAAAACGTGAAGGAGCCGATCCGGTTCAGCACATCGAAGGCGCCCTCCAGCGTCCCGGCGCGGAAGAAGATCCAGCCCAGGCAGACGAAGTGGAAGGTGGCGAGCGTGGCCAGCACTTTGGTCCAGGTCTGCTTCGCTTCAAACGGCAGGGCACGGACCACGGCTAGTCCGACGCCGTGCAGCGCGCCCCAGATGATGAAGTTCCATGTACCGCCGTGCCAGGCTCCGCCCACCAGCATGGTCACGATCAGGGCGACGTACTGCATGTACTTGGTGGATCGCAGGCCGGGGAAGCTGAAGTAAACGTAGTCGCGCAGCCAGTTCGACAGCGTGATGTGCCAGCGCCGCCAGAAGTCGGCCAGGTTCTGCGCGGCATAGGGGGCGTTGAAGTTGGCGGGCAGCTTCAAGCCCAGCAGCGCCGCGGAACCGATGGCGACGTCCGAGTAGCCGGAGAAGTCGTAATAGAGCTGCAAGGCATAGGCGTAGACGGCCACCAGCGTTTCAAAGCCGGAATAGAGGTTGGGGAAGTCAAAGACGCGGTTGACCAGGTTTTCGCCCAGGTAGTCCGCGATCAATGACTTTTTGGCCATGCCCAGACCGATCAGAAACAGCGCGCGTCCGCCATCGGTGGCGCTCAGCGACTTCAGCTTTTCCAGTTGCGGCAGCAGCGAGGCGGGCCGTGTGATGGGTCCGGCGAGCGTGGTGGGGAAGAAGGCGACGCTGGTCAGGTAGGCCAGCAGGCTCTTGGTGGCTTTGGTGTCCTTGCGGTAGATGTCGATCGTGTAGCTCAGCGATTGGAACGTGTAGTAGCTGATACCGATCGGCAGCGGGAAGAAGGGCAGGTACTTGAAGTAGACCAGTAGGCCCACGTTCATCAGCAGCGACACGCCCAGCAGCCACGGCGACCGCCAGCGTTCCAGCATCCGTCCGATCGCGTAATCGGCCAGCGATGCCACCGGAATCAGTGCCAGATAATGCAGGTCCCACTTGGCGTAGAAAAAGTAGTTCGCCAGCAGGATGAGGGCGAGGCAGGGCGTGCGCCAGCGCGCGATGGGCCAATAGACCACCAGCAGCGCGGCGAGAAAGAGAAAGAACGCCGAGGACGTGAGAAGCAACTCTCCAGTTTAAACGCGCTCGGCGCTGGGGCGTTGTCTGACGGTCTGCGATGGGTGACCTGCGTGGGGACGGATCGGGGTGCCGGAACGAGGGCAGCCCGCTCCTGCTGGTCGCGGCTCAGAGTCAGCTTTTGCTCGGATTCCGGGGCTCTGGTGGTTGCTTCGAGACGCTTCCGGGTTAGGGCCGCTAGGTGGTCAGGATGTCGTCCTGCTCTTGCTGCCATTGGGCCAATCGCGTCCGGAGTTGGGCGACCCGGCGGGGTTGCTGCGTGGAAAGGTCGTTCATCTCATCCGGGTCCGCGCGCAGGTTGAACAACTGGACGCGTTCGGTGCCGTTGACGGTGTAGCGGATCAGCTTCCAATCGTCTTTGGTGCGGACGCTGCGCATGAAGGTGCGGTAGCCGCAAAAGATGGAGTCGCGCCGGGGGCCCGAGAACAGATCGCGGCCTTCGACGGTGGCGGGCACCGGCAGTCCGGCTTGGCGGCAGAGCGTCGGGAAGAGGTCGAAGGTGTAGACCAACGAGCGGTCCTGGCGGCCACGCGCGATGCCCGGGCCACGCAGCACCAGCGGGACGCGGACGGAATGGTCGTAGACGTTCTGCTTGCCCATCAGGCCGTGCTGCCCGACGGCCAGGCCATTGTCACCGGCGAAGACCACCAGCGTGTTCTCAGCCAAACCTGTCGAATCCAGCGTATCCAGCACGCGACCGATCTGGGAATCCACTTCGCTCACCATCGCGTAGTAGTCCGCCAAATGCCGCCGGACCTCGGCTTCGGTGCGCGGGAAGCCCGCCAGCAGCTCATCCCGGACCTTCAGTTCGCCGTTGTCAAAGCCATGCTCCGGTCGGAAGTTTTTCGGCAGGCTCACCTTGTCGGGCGAATACATGGCGGCAAACTTGGCCGGCGCGGTCCGCGGGTCGTGCGGGGAGGTGAAGGCGACGTAGGCCAGAAAAGGATTACCGGCGGGCTTGCGCTGGCGCAGAAAATCGACGGCGGCGGTGGCGAACATCTCGCTTGAATAGCGGTCGGCGGTATGTCGCTGGTTAGGCGGGTACTGGCCTGCGGGATTGAAGTCGGCCACGGAGACGTGGTTCTGGTCGCTCATGCCGCCGAAGAAGATCGGGCCGCCGGCGGAAAAGCAGCGCGCGTACAGTTCCGGCTGGTTGTGCCACTTGCCGCAGCCAAACGTGTCGTACCCGGCCTGGCGGAAGACCTCCGGGAACAGGTGGAAGGGCTTCTTGGCCGAATCAGGGAACTGCTTCGGCTCGACGATGGAGCGGTGGACATGGAAGAGGCTCTGTCCGGTCATCAATATCGCCCGGCTGGGGACGCAGACGGCGCCCGTGGTGCCGCCCATGATGTGGGCATGCGTAAAGGCGGTGCCGGAGCGGACCAGGCGGTCCATGTTCGGCGTCGAGATTTCGGGATTGCCCAGCGCGCGAATGGTGGAGAAGCGCTGGTCATCCGTAAACAGCACCACAATGTTCAGCGGACGGCGTTGCGCCAGCAAGGGCGTGGCAAGGGAGCTCAGGAACTGGCGGCGGTGCAGCATCTGGCCAACATTCTAGTGGAGTTGGGGAGCCGCTCGGGCAAGAGCGGTCAGGTCTTGGCCGCATCAGGCCGATGATGCAATAGCATCATCCATCAGATGCTGTGATGTATGAGGACCACTGTCACCCTCGATCCGGATGTCGTCCAGGGACTTCGAGAGCTTCAGGAGGCCAAGTCCTTGACGCCCAAGGCGGCCATCAATGAGGCTCTGCGCTTGGGGCTGCGGAAGTTGCGATCGTCAACAGAGCTGCCGCCTGCGCCCTTCGTCATTGAAGCGGCCACCCTCGGACCACCGCGCTTTCAGAAAGTCAGCGATATGGAGGCCTATCTGGACGAACTAGATTGGGCGGAGAGCCAGGGAAAGTGACGCTACTTGACGTGAGCGTTCTTCTGCAAGCGCATGATTTGGCGAGTGAGTTCCATCATGCTTGCTCCGGTTGGCTCGCCGATGCGCTGGGTGGAGCGGGCTCGGTGGGAATTCCTTGGCACACGGCCTTGGGATTTCTTCGCATGTCCACCAATCCCCAAATTTACCCCGGTGCCTTCGCCATGCCGGAAGCACAACGGCGCCTGGACCGCCTGCTGGACCATCCCCGGGTCTGGATGCCTCTACCTGGCCCGCAGCACCGCCTCGTCTTCCGTGACCTGATGGCGCAACCCCCCCGGTACCCACAAATGGGTGGCCGACACGCACCTGGCCGCCCTGGCGATTGAGCATGGCCTCACCCTGGTCTCCACTGATGGCGACTTCACCCGCTTCCGCGGCCTCAGCTTTTTGAACCCGCTCTCCGTCCATCGCGGATAAGATGCAGATGATGGTTCGAAGCATGAGCCGGCTACACCATCGCTGGGACCGGCGGAATTTGTGGAGTCGCTCGAGCGGAGATTCGGGCGGCAATGGAGAGTTGCGGGCGTCCGGCGAACAAGGGCGCAGAGAAGGGAACGGGAACGGAGCAGACTGCCTCCGTAACGGTTGGGTGAAAAGGTGCGAGTTCACGCTGTCCCGTTTTTCCGCCCCGTCCCGTTTCCCCCGGTCGTTTCTGCCGGAAAAAGTCGTCCGCCGCTCCCTGCTTACTGCTCAAAGTGCGTGACGCACGACTCCAGCCTAGTAGGAAGGTTAGCGGCGCGAGACCTCTCTTCGCGTAAGCCCTTCAAACTTTTCCAGTCTTCTGGTACTGGGCAAAGCGCTTGCGGAATCGCCGCTGTAACTGGGCCAAGTCCGCTTGATCTCCGGGCACTAGTCTAAGGGCGGAAGCCTTCCTTCTGGATCGCACCAGTTTCATGGCGTTCGGCGAGTCCCGGTTAACTATTAGTGTGCTGCCTTGCCAGCCGAGGTCCAATCCAAGACCAAGAAATCCGCGCCCATGGCCGAATGGAATGGGGCGTCTGTAGTACTTGCTCTCGGCGTGCAAAAGAACGTGCCCCCAGAGCGGTGCCCGGCCGCTTCCTCGTGCGGCGTCCGCCTCGGCTTTCATAAGCACAACACAATCGCATTCGTGGGGCAATTGCGACTTTCCGAGAACCCATATGCCGGTGTGGATCTCAAGCTCAGGATGTCCGCCTAGGCGGACTTCAGCGTGCGTGAAGTTTTGAGTGGGCCGGGCCAGGGGGCCGGGACTGCTTCGAAACAGGAACTTCTTGGTTGGGTTGCCAGTAGCGTCGAGAAGATCGACAGGCCCAAGGTCTCTTGCGCTCGACACCGCCGCTCCAAATACCAATACCTCGTAAAGGTCCCAGGATTTGGTCGACTGCCTCGCATCCTTCGCGAGCGGGCCGAGTGTCGCCTTGATCTCCTTAAGGAAATCGCTAGTCGAGATCGGCATTTAGTTCCCTCCGTACGCCTTGAATCAATCCGGCGAGTCTCGAAGCGCGGATCCGGCGCTCGTCGGCTCCCCGATCGAGCCTAATGGCGTATGGTTCATAAGGCCGAAACAATGGATCGCCCGCCTCAATCGCGACTACACGCAGAAGCTTCTCCCGAAACAGATCCTCCGGTAATTCCTCCCCAAATCCTCCCGGTGCGAAGACTATTTCATGACCATCCAATTCAGGAAGGAGCCCAACTAGCTCGTATTCCATCCTGACGGGGCCACAGACGGCCGCGTCGACAGCGTCCAAGAGCAATGCTAAGCGTTCTTCCGGCGTCCATTCTCGCTGGCTGTGGCGCGTGACCGAGGTGCGCTTTGTTCTACTTGGCCGAAGTTCCGGCGACACTTCAAGTGGTATCTCAGACGCAACGGTTTTTCCCTCACGGACCGACGACTCTACCTCGCCGACGATCCAATCGAGGCGCTCCTCTCGCAGGAGCGTGACGATACCGACGTAAAGTTCATCTGCCTGTTCGCTGGTCAATTCGATTTGCTCCTAACAGCACGCCCCGGTAGAAACTCCATCTTAAGAAGTCGTTCGCCTGGACTGCACGCCCTATTCTATTGCTTAGGGCGAGTGGGAGGGTGGACGTGGGCAACTGAATAGTCATTGGATCACTTCGCCTACCGGCTGCAAGGAAGGCAGTCTCTGAGAGTGGAGTTCGCCGGAGTCCAATAACGCCCACGGTCAAGAGTGAGTCAGATTGCGTCCATGGATGCATGTTCCTGCGACTTTAGACGCTCAAAAATTGGGCTTAGCACGGCAAAACGGGACAGCCTGAACTTGGACATTAAGGACATAGGAGAAAGGAGGCAGAGCAGTACGGCAGATTTCGAGAAAGAGTCGAGCGCGTGGATGCACTGTCGTCACGATGCCTCGAGATCCTTGATGTGTACTGCCGGGCCAAGCGCATCAGGTCACGCCGCGCGGCATGGATCGTTGCGATGGGTTCTATTCTCAGGGTTCCATGCGCGCAGCTTCCTCAATCCACTCTCCGTCCATCGCGGATAGATACCAAACCGGCCGCGTCCAAGTGGACACCTAACTGGACACCGGCGTATCCTCAATGCATGCCAACCATGGGAATCACGGAGTTCAAGCAGAAGTGCTTGCAATTGGTGGATGAGCTGGGGCCGGAGGGGATCATTCTCACCAAGCGGGGCAAGGCCGTGGCCCGGGTGACGCAGTTTCAGCCGGGAAATGTCGCGCATCTGATTGGCGCGCTGAAGGACCGCGTGCATGTTTTTGGCGATCTGACCGAACCCACAGGAGATTGGGATGGCGAACCTGAACTTGGATACTCACATCCTGGTGTTTCTGTTGCAGGGCCGGTTGACAGCAGCCGAGGAACGGCTGATCCGGGTGGCGGACGTGGCGATCTCCGCCGTCGTCTTGTGGGAGCTGTGGAAACTGAACAGCCTGGGAAAGATAAAGTTCAACGCCGCCGCCGAGCTTGAGCAAGCGGTCCTGAGCCAGTTTCGCGTGCTGCCCGTGGACGCTCACGTTTGCGCGGCACTGGCCCAACTTGATTTCCGGTCCGACCCCGCCGACGAACTGATCGCCGCGACGAGTGTGGCTCATGGGGTGCCCCTCATGACCCGGGACCGGAGGATTCGCGCGTCGAAAGTGGTTCCCTTGGCAGCCTGAGCGCTCCACCTCGCGGCTTTCGGCGGATAACATAAAGCCGTCCGACTTTTTTCCATTTGTCTGCGTCTTGAAGAACGGAGCCAGAAATTGATCTTCCGGGAAGTGGAAGACCGCGACTTGATCGGGAAAGCCCGCCGCGGGGATGTGGACGCCTATAACGTCCTCGTTTCCCGCTGGGAGAAGCGTGTCTTCAACTATGTAGCCAAACTGCTGGGGCACCGGGAGGATGCGATGGATGTCACTCAGGAGGTCTTCTTGAAGGCCTGGCAGAATTTGGGCAAGTTGGACGATGCGGGACGGTTTTCTCCTTGGCTGTTCCGCATTGCGCATAACGAGTCCTATTCACTGCTGAGAAAAGCCCGGCCCCAGCAGGAGATGGAAGAGCAGGCGGTGGGGGATCAGACCGGCCGCCTGTATCCTGTTGAAACGACGCTGGCGGTGGAGCGGGCGCTGAAGCAACTATCGCCCGATCAGCGCGAGGCGGTGGTGTTGAAGGTCTATGAGGGCTTCAAGTTTGACGAGATGGCCGCTATTTTGGACATCCCGGTCTCGACGGTGAAATCCCGGTTGTACACGGGGCTCGAGATCCTGAAAGGCGTGCTGGCACCGGTGGTTTAGGCGAAAGCTTGAGGAAACGGCGATGTTGTCGCTGGCGATTTTGGGGCATGGCTGGATGATGCGTCCGGCGGCCGAGGTCCCGGCGGTGGTGGCGACGGCGCAGACCGCGCCCGCTGATCCGGCGGCGTATGAAAAGCTCTCGCGGCAGCTCGAAGCCCGGTTTGAGGCGCGGCTGACGGAAGCGCTGGCCGATGCCAAGCAGACGCACGATGTTCAGTTGAAGGACGCAGTGGCGGTGGCGGAAAAGCGCCTGGAGTTCCAGCACCGGGCGCAGATGCTGACGGTGGAAGAAAACTTTGACCTGTTCCGGAAGCAGATGAACCGCATGATTGTGGCTTCGGCCGATTTGGGGTCCACGCGATGAAGCGGCTGATCGGACTGGTTTGTTTGGCGGCGCTGGCGGCACCGGATCGGGCCGCGTTGCAGACGGTGGAAAAGATGGTGGACCGGCGGATCGAGACGATGTTCGACGATCCGTTTCTGCTGCTGGGGATGACGCGGGGCGTTTATGTCGAGGGCGTCGGCGTGGTGCTGTCGGCTGAAGTCGGCCTGGCGGTGACGGCGGCCGGGCCTTTCTCCACCCGGCTGTCCAAGGAAGATTTGGCGCGGCTGCGGCAGAAGCGGCTGGAACGGCTGCCGGTGCTGCGCGCCTCCATGCAGGAGATCCTGCAGCGGACCGCCGTGATGCTGGAAACGATGCCCGCGCAGGAGAACGTGGTGCTGGGCGTCACCATTTTCCGCAAATCGAATGAAGACAACACCGGCCTTCCCGGACAGATCGTGATGCGGGCCACGCGGCAGGATCTGCTGGATAAGAAGAGCGCGCAAGTGAGCGAGTTTTAGGTGCGGCTCGGGGAACGGCTGATCGCGAAGGGTCTGCTGACGGCCGAGGATCTCGGGCGCGGCCTGGAATTGCAGCGGGAGCGGCCCGGTGACAAGATCGGCCGCATTCTGGTGGACCTGGGCTTTGTGGCCCAGCGCGATGTGCTGGTGGCGCTGTCGGAGCAGTTGAGTCTGCCGCTGGTGAGTCTGACCGACGCGGCACCGGAAGTGGACGGCTTGACGGAGCGGTATCTGGGAACCGCCAAGGCGATCCCCTATGCTCTGGATGAAGACACGCTGACGCTGACCCTGGCGATGGCCGATCCGATGGATTTTGAGACCATCGCCGCCGTGCGCCTGGCCACCGGTTTCCGCGTCACGCCAGTGATCGCGGCGGAAGGTGAGATCGCCGAAGCGCTGGCTCGCCAATTTGGGGAGCGGCGGTTGGACCCCGCGCAGCTGACCGATGCCGAAGCGTCGGAAGATCTGGAACATCTGCGCGACATGGCCAGTGAAGCGCCGGTGATCCGCCTGGTCAATGCGATGGTGGCGCGGGCGGTGGAAAAGCGCGCCTCCGATATTCACCTGGAGCCGTTTGAGAAAGAGTTCCGCGTCCGGTTCCGCGTCGATGGCGTGTTGCAAGAGCAGGAGCCGCCGCCGCGTGAATTGAAGGCCGCCGTCATCTCGCGCGTCAAGCTGATGGCCAAGATGAACATCGCTGAGCGGCGCCTGCCGCAGGATGGACGCATCAAGACCAAGACGCTGGGCCGCGAAGTGGACTTGCGCGTCTCGACGTTGCCGACGCTGTATGGCGAAAGCGTGGTGATGCGCTTGCTGGACCGCTCGGCGACGGGGTTGTATGACCTGCGCTCACTTGGCTTTGACGACCGCATGCTGGACCGGATGACGTACTTTACGTCGCTGTCGCACGGCATCTTTCTGGTCACCGGGCCTACCGGCAGCGGCAAGTCAACGACGCTCTATTCCGCGCTCAAACGCATCAATCAGACCGACAAGAAGATCATCACCATCGAAGACCCGGTGGAGTATCAGATGGACGGCATCAACCAGATCCATGTGAACGGGCAGATCGGGTTGACGTTTGCCTCCGGCTTGCGGCACATCGTGCGTCAGGATCCGGACGTGATCATGGTGGGCGAAATCCGCGATCGCGAAACGGCGGATGTCGCCATTCGCGCCGCGCTAACCGGCCACTTTGTCTATTCAACGCTCCACACCAATGACGCGCCCAGCTCCATTGCGCGGTTGACCGACATGGGCGTTGAGAACTACCTGATCGTTTCTTCACTGACCGCCGTGCTGGCGCAACGGCTGGTCCGCGTGATCTGCACGCAGTGCCGCCGGGCGG
>JAPKYX010000235.1 GCA_026394075.1 Acidobacteriota bacterium | reverse complement strand
GGGATGGGCGAGGCGCTGATGGCTTCGGTGAAGTGGCCGGCGTCCAGGTTGATGCTGTTGTATTTGGAGATCGCCAGCGCCGTGTCCCAGCTGGTGGGGTTCACCTGCATGTGGTTGTGATAGCCGACGAAGACCTTGTGCTTGTCGGCGAACTGGCCAATGCGCTTGAGCAGATCTTCGGAGGTGGGCAGCTCCATGGTGATGGACTTGGCACCCAGGGTTTTGGCCACGGTGAAGACATACTCGAACTCGTCGTCCGACATCGTTTCGGTCAGCGGCAGCTTGAAGACATCAATGCTGACGCCGGCGTTGTTGTAGAGCGAGCGCAGTTCCTTAAACTTGTCCATCGACGCGGAGGTGCGCCAAGCCTTGCGGTCCGCCGCAGCTTTGCGCATCGCTTCCTGCTGCTCTGGCGACAGCTGGCGGCGTCCACCAGGACCGCCCGGCCCAGGACCACCCGGTCCACCGGGAGCGCCAGGAGGCCGTCCACCGGGGCCACCGGCGGGTGGGCCAAAGCCGCCAAAGCCGCCCAGTCGGACGCCGGGCATGCCCGCAAAGGCTTCCGCGGGATCCGACATCAGTTCCACCGAACTAATGCCTAGCTCCGTGCAGTACTTCAGCAGTTCGTCCGCCTTGCCCGGCAGGGTGCGGAAGCTGTAGGTGATGGTGCCGATCTGGACGCCGCCGAACTTGGAATTCGGCTTGGCGGCGAGCAGGGAGGAGGCAGGCAGGGCCGCAGCAGCGGCTTGGAGGAGATGACGGCGAGTGATCATGGGCGCTCTGATTGGCGAGTCTATCATGACCGTTCGTGAGCGGCCCCCCAAGCGTGTTCCGTAGTTCATATACTGGAGCCACTTCGGAAAAACACCACTATGTTCCGCTCTATCCTTGCTCTCCTGATGGGCGCCACCAGCGCCGCCGTTGCCCAGACCCCCACGGCCCAGACGCCCACCGCTCGCATCAAGATCGACACCGATCGCCGCATCGGGGAAGTTCATCCCCATATGTTCGGCAACTTCGCCGAGCATCTAGGGCGCTGCATCTATGGCGGCATCTACGAGGAGGGCAGTCCGCTTTCCGACGCCGACGGCTTCCGCAAGGACGTGATGCAGGCCATTAAGGGCCTGGGGGTCAGCCTGCTGCGCTGGCCCGGCGGCAACTTTGTTTCCGGCTACGACTGGAAGGACGGCATCGGGCCCCGCAACCAACGGCCCGCGCGGCCGGAGGGCGCTTGGGGCGATATCGAATCGAACCGCTTCGGCACCGATGACTTTCTGAAGTACAGCGAGCGCCTGGGCGTCGAGCCGTACATCTGCATCAACGCGGGCCTAGGCACCATTGCCGATGCGCGCGATTGGGTGGAGTACACCAACGGCAACGCCAACACCTACTGGGCCAACCAGCGCCGCAAGAACGGCCGCGAAAAGCCTTACGGAGTCAAGTATTGGGGCTTGGGGAATGAACTCGACGGCCCCTGGCAGTTGGGGCACAAGAACGCCGACGACTACACCAAGTTCGCCCTGG
>JAPKYX010000025.1 GCA_026394075.1 Acidobacteriota bacterium | reverse complement strand
TACTACGAATTCGAGATCAACGCGCTCAACACCACCTGGGACCTGTTTCTGCCGCGCAAATACAAAGACGGCGGCAAGGCCGTCGATTCCTGGGAGATCCCCGGCCTACTATCGGCCGTGCACGTCGATGGCACGCTGAACGACCCGCGCCGCAAAGACAAGCGCTGGACCGTCGAGATCGCCATGCCCTGGAGCGCCCTGGCCCAATACGCCCACAAACCGGCCCCGCCCAAGCCGGGCGATGAGTGGCGCGTCAACTTCTCGCGCGTCGAGTGGCAGCATCGCGTGGTGAACGGCAAGTACGAGAAAGTGCCGGGCACGAAGGAAGACAACTGGGTCTGGTCCCCGCAAGGTGTCATTGATATGCACCAGCCGGATAAGTGGGGTGTCGTGCGCTTTGTGAAGAAGTGAGGCTTTCTGGCGATGGCTGAGCCCAATCAGCTACCGTGGAAGAGATGAAGATCGCTGGAACCTTTACTCTCCCCGTCGGAGCTGAGCGCGCCTACGCCGCATTGCAGGACCCCACCCTGCTGGTGCAATGCATGCCGGGGGCCGAGAAGTTGGAATTGATCGGACCTGACGAGTACTCGATGAAGATGAAGATGGCGCTGGCCGCGCTTTCGGGTCTGTTCGATGGCAAGGTCAAGATCACCAATCAGAACCCCCATTCCAGCTTCACCTTGATGGTGGAAGGCCAAGGCAAGATCGGTTTCATGAAGGGGACCGGCAATGTCACCCTCAAGCCGCTGACGGATGGGTCGACAGAAGTGGCTTATGAAGGTGATGTGAACGTCGGCGGCACGATCGCCGCGGTCGGTTCGCGGCTGATTGATTCGACGTCGAAAATGATGATCAAGCGCTTCTTTGAGAAGCTGGCGACGCTGGCCTAAGCCAGGCCCTTGGCGCGGCTATTCGCCGGTCAGCAGCTTGATGTCGGCGGCGAGTTTGGTGACGACATCCGGGTCATTGGTGTCGTAGAAGCCACGGATGCGCATCTCCTGGTCCACCAGGACCGCACGCGTTGAATGGTTCAGCGCCGTGTCCATCTCACCGAGCTTGAATGCTTCCTGGCGCACGCGTTTCAAATCCGCGGCGTCGCCCGTGAGAAACGTCCAGCGCTCCGCTTGGGCGCCGTAGCGCTTGCCGTAGGCCGCCAATACCGGAGGCAGATCGTTGGCCGGATCCACGGTAAAGGAAACCAACTTCACCGGAGCGGGCGTGGCTTCCTGTACTTTCGACATCAGTGTGGAAAGACGCGGACACGGGCCCGTGCATTCGGTGAAAATGAAGTCCGCCACCCACACATGGCCCTTCAGCGCGTTGCTTGAAAACGGTTGCCCCTGTTCATTGGTAAAGGCAAACTGCGGCACGGCGTAGAGGTCCGGCAGCGTGCGCGAATTCGCAGTCTTGCCCGTGGCCGTGCAACCCGCCAGCAAAGCGACATAGAGCAGCGGCAGATACATGACGCTGGTCAGCAAAACGCTGCGCGCGCCCTTGGTGCGCATCCGCGCGCTGGCATAGACGAACCAGCCTCCCAAGCCCAGCGCCATCGCGAAGTAGAGCCACCCCGTCATCGAAAGCGCCACCGGCAGCAAGCTCACCGGTACCAGTGCCAACGCGCACCAGAAGCTTCTCCGGGCCGTTGAGATACCGTCCGGTTCCACTACCGGCAGCATCTGGATGCCCGCCTTCGCGTAATCCTCGCGGTACATCCAGGCGATCGCGTAGAAATGCGGGAACTGCCACAGGAAGAGGATTCCGAACAGCACCCAGGCTTCAGCCGTCAACGTGCCCGCCGCTGCCGCAAAGCCCATCAGGGGCGGCATCGCGCCGGGAACAGCGCCCACGGTGGTTGAATGCGGTGAACGTTGCTTCAAGGGCGTGTAGATGAACAGATAAGTGGCCAGCGTGAACAGCCCCAGGTTCGCCGTCAACCAGTTTGTGCCCAAGCCCAGTTCGACATAACCGACCAGCGACAATACGACGCCAAACCAAAATGCACCCAGGGAGCCAATCTGTCCCGATGGCAGGGGCCTCAGCTTGGTACGCATCATCTTGCCGTCGGCGACACGTTCATACCACTGATTCAGCGCCGCTGTGCCGGAGGTCATCAGTCCGGTGCCCACCAGCATGTGGAGCAGCACCATCCAATCGAACGTGACGCCCAGTTGCCGCAGACCAAAGAAATAGCCGATGCCGGTGCTCATCAGGATGAGCCAGGTAATCCGCGGCTTGGTCAGCTCGATGTAAGGTTTCATGGAGAAGCGCGATCCGCCGCTAGGCGCGGGCCGCGTGGGGAGCCTCCGCCCGTTGCTCAATCTGTGCGAACCGCAGCGTCAAAATCGCCGCTGAAACCGCCGCCGCCAGGGTCAAGGCGCCCGTCGCCACGTGGGCCACCGTAAAGCCCACCATCACCGCCGCCGGTTGAACTCCGGTGAAGGTGAGCCGCGTCAAGTACGCCGCAATCCCCAACACCATCTGCGCAATCGTGATCCAGATGATCGCCATCGCCGCCCGACGCACCAGGGGAATCTGCCGGTCCAGCGCCAACAGGACCATGGCGAAGTAGATCAACAAACCAGAGACGGCCAGTGAGCCCGCCAGGTGCGGAATAATGCCCAGCGCCTTGTGCCGGAATGCCGCTCCCAAGGCGATCTGTCCCAATACGGCCACCGGTGTCAACCAAGCCAAGGTGCGCAAGCTCGGGGAGCCAGTATCAGATACCGTGCCCTCGGCCGCGTGCCACGCCGGTGAGGTGAACAGGGCAATCGCCACGGTGGTTGAGAAAAACAACTGCGCCAGACACGCGTGCGAAATCGAGACCGGTTTCGGCAGCAGGAACAGCACCGTCAATCCGCCCAATACGCCTTGCAAAATCACCGCTCCCAATGCCGCCCAGCCCAGCTTCTTCAGCCAGCTCCGGCGATCCTTCACTTGCAGCCAGACAGCCAGGATAATTGTCAGGAATCCCACCGTCGAAGCCACCATGCGGTGGCCGTGTTCATAGAACACGCCTCCTTCCATCGGCGGCATCACCTTCCCATAGGAGAGTGGCCAATCAGGAACTGATAATCCGGCTTCCATGGAAACCACCATTCCGCCGGCGACGACCAAAAACAGGGTCGACACCGCGACAACGAGGGCAAATCGATGCAGAGAAAGGCTTTGCATACTGTTCGGATGCTGCAACACAGGGGTTAGACTTACAGTCTAGCGCGATTTTGTGCGGTTTGGCGAGACGAGGTGAGGGGCTGAACCGGGTAAATCGTATTCGGTGGAAATCACAAATCTTTTTGGGCGGGCACCACGCCCTACCGCCGCCGGAACGGCATCGATCGGCAGACTAGGCTTCCGAATTCGCGCGCTCAGGGCTACCGGACCGGAGGAAGTCGACCGCGGTGCGGCTGTCGACCACCAGATCGGTGATCGCGCCCTCCCACCGCAGGACGGCGGAAAGGACCTCCGGCTTGGGGCCATGACACGAACTGCAAGGTGCCAGGATTAAAATCACCCGTTTGCCCGCGCCGACGAAACCCCGCAGGGCGGCTAGGTCCAGGACCGTCACCGCCCGCACACCCGCGCCCAGTTCGATCGGACCCGAGGTGCTGAGGGGCTGCCACAAAATGTCCCCGACGCAGCCCGCCTGATCGAGAGCGTGCAGCGTCTCCGGCCGGGCCGTCGTCTCATACAATTTCCGCAGTGCGCTGCAGCCCTTGTCCCAGTGGGCACCGGCGGAGGTAACGATGATGTCGATCTCGTGCGCCCGATCAAACGCCTCCGCTATTCCTTCTATGCTCCGCAGGGCGTCCAGGGTTTCCCAGTTCACCACCGCGGGCGCAGGTAGGCCGACAAATGTGGTCTCGAATGGCAGATCGGGTTCCAGAAACCACTGCAGGAACCGGTTCGGATTGCGGCGGGGATCGTGCGGGGCCGCTACCAGCGCATGGACGATGAAGCGCTTCACCAGCAACTCGTCAGCTGTCTGTAAAAGGCCGGTCAGTAAACGCACCGTCTCGGCGACCAGTCCTCCACCGGCGAAGCCGAGGTGAATATCGGACCCTTTGTGCTCCCGAATGATCTCGGCCAGCAGTTGAGCCGCCTGCTGTGCGACGTCCAGCGGTTCGGCGGACCGGACCACCCGTGCTTGTTCCAGCCAGGAATACTCCGCCACCAGGCGTTGTGCCAACACGGATTCTTGAGGCGCCAGATACCGAAGCCGACCGTTACTAGCTGCCCACCGCAGAATCTCGTAGGGTTCTTCACGCGTCAGATCAATGCCGTGATCCCGCTTGAGGGCGACCAGGATTTGACTTACCCGGAGTCCTTTGCAGAACTGAGCGCAAACCAGGGAAGTCAGGTGCTCGCGATCACGTGGGTCAAATTCCGCTAAACCGCCATCGGGGCGTTTGGTATGCCTGGATCGTACCGCCCCAGGTGTTTTGCCCACATGTTTCATGACCAATACAGAGTGTAAACCTTGCAACTCACTGTTGCAATATGTCTGGCAGACAAATACTGGGCATCTTGCTGGATACTACTTCCGCCAATAGTCCTGACTACAGTGTCTGTAAAAGACGTGTAAATGTGGCTCTAGGGCGTGGCCACTTCAACCCTGGCATTGGCTATCTGTTCCGGTGGTGGCCAACTCGCTGAAGTCTATTGTAGTCAAAAGGATACAGGCCACTAAGGGTGTTTAGCCCGACAGCTCAAAGACGTATCGATGTGGTACTTCCTAATGCGGGAAGTTGCTAGGCGTCTCACATCGAAAGTCTGTCCCACGGCTACGACGGTCGTGGATGAAGTGTGGAAAGCGGAGTATGTAAAGTTGCTTTGGCGAAGCAACGTTTCCGCAGAAGGAGCGCGCGGAAAACGCCCACGGTTTGGCGAGACAAGTGCAGTATTGTGGTGGGCTCGGAATTACCAGCGGCTATGCCGTGCCCTATGGGCCAGGCCGGGGCCCTCGTCAATCCACGTGTCGCCGTACACTGCTTCAGAAGGGCGCCTCGTCCTCGAAGCTTTGCCTCCCGTGCCCCGGCACCACGACCGCTCTCTTTCCAGTAAGCCTTAACGCGGCCCGGTGGACATCCCAGGAGCTTCCGGCGCCGTCACCTCGCCATCCACCATGCGCGGCTGGGGGCCGCCTGTTTCCATGTAGATGGCGTTGGGGATGGCGCACAGCATGTTCATGTTGGCGTCGCCGCCGCCATGGCTGGCCAGAGACAAGCCAGCGGCATCGGCGATGGCGGCAATCTCCAGCCATTCAGTGACGCCCCCGGCCCGACGGTTGTCCGGTTGCACGATGTCCGCCCCACGGCGCTGGATCAGGTCATTGAACTGGTACTTCGTGTATAGATTCTCGCCGGTGGCCAAGCGGATATCGAGTTCACGGGCCAATTCCGCATAGCCTTCCATGTCGTGCGGCGGCAGAGGCTCTTCATACCAGTAGACGCCCATCTGCTGGTAGACCCGCCCGCGTCGCAGTGCCTCATTGCGCGAAAACGCCTGGTTGGCATCCACCATCACACGCCGGTCCTTACCCGCTAGGTCCAGCGCCAACCGGATACGACGCTCGTCGTCCGAAATGCCATACTTTCCCACCTTGATCTTGATGGCCCGGTAGCCTTCGCTGAGACCTTTCTCGATCTGGGCGCGGTACTGCTTCAGATCCTGGTCGTCGTCGTAGTACCAGCCGCACATCGAATAGACCGGCATCCGGTCCCGGAACGCGCCCAGCATTCGCCACACCGGCAGTCCGGCGTGCTTGCCTAAGATGTCCCAGATCGCAATGTCGGTGGCGGCAATGGCGAACTGCGTCACCCCGGTCAGACCCTGGTATTGCAATCCGCGGTGGAGGTCGGCGCGGATCTTCCGGGGGAACGCCGGGTCCTGGTTCAGGATCAGCGGCTTGATCTCTTCCTCCAGAATGGCCCGCACCACCTTGGGCCCGCCTTCCACGGCCCCAAAGTTCGATGTCGCCCAACCGGTGATGCCGCCATCGGTCTTGATCCTCAGCGTCACCGTCCCGGCATGGACACCCAGCGCCTGCAGCGCATCGTAGTTCGGTTTGCGGGGCGGGGAAATGGTGAGGTCCGTTTCCAGACCGGTGATCTTCAGTGCCTTCCGCTGTTGGGCCACCAGGGCCAAGGGAGCCAACGGAGCAGCCAGAAACGCTCGGCGCGGGAGGCCGGTTGAGGGTGTCATATCGGAGACATCCTATCGCGCCGCCGCCCGGGATGGTAGCGGTTAGGCTGCTTCCGCCGGGGAAGGCTCGTCGGCGGGCCAGATGGGCTTGGTGGGATTCACCGCCAGCCAGCATAACGCCCCACCCAGGTAGAGCGCCCCCACGATGTAGGCACCCACCGTCATGCTACCCAGCGCGCGCATGGAATATGGGATCACCAGAGGGCTCAAGAATGCACCCACCTGTCCGGCGGTGTTCATCACCGCGCTGACCACTCCCGCGTGGTTGCCGCCGATGTCGAGACACGTGGCCCAAGCCGCACCCAGCAGAAAGGCGCCCATGGCACCGGATAGCCCGATCAGGACCGCGCAAAGGTAGTTGTCGTCCACCCACACGCCCGAAATCAGGAAGATCCCGGCCAGCAGCAGGGAGCCAAACCCCACCATCACCCGTCCCCGGCGCACGCCAAAGCGTTGCGACAGCTTATCCGCGGTAATGCCACCAAACAGATCCGCCGCCACGCTGAAGATCAGCGGCAGTCCGGAAAGCCACGGGAGAGCCTGGGCGTCCTGAAAGCCGCGCGCGCTGCGCAGATACTCCGGTAGCCAGTAGATATAGAACGCAAAGCCGTAGGACTGGGTCAGGTACATGCCGCAGAGGCCCAGCACGCTCGGGTTGCGCAACACCACCTTCCAGCGGCTCCAGGTGAGGTCATGTTTGGCCTGCACCAAGCGCCCCTGCTCGATCTCAGCCAGCTCGGCTGGAGAGACTCCACGATGCTCCGCTGGCTCATCCCGAACCCAGGCAAACCACCCGACCGCCCAAACAAAACCGATACTGCCGAAGATCAGGAACAGCGTCCGCCAGTCGAAAAACTGGAGCATCCATGTCACCAGCAGCGGCGTCAAGCCTCCGGCCAAGTGGGCGCCCATGAAAAAGATCCCCTGCGCCGTCGCCCGCTCCCGCAGCGGAAACCACCGCGAAAACGTGCGCGCCACATTCGGCCACGCGCCCGCCTCACCGATGCCGAACAAGAATCGGATCGCCAGCAACGACGGGTAGTTGAACGCGGCGGCGGTGATCATCGTAAAGCCGCTCCACCAGGCGACGATCCGCGTCAGTACGCGGCGAGTGCCGATCTTGTCGCCCCAGTGTCCAGTGGGAATCTCAAAGACGCCGTACGCAAACTGGAACGCCGCGAATACCCAACCCATCTGGACGGCGGACAAGCCCAGGTCCTGCCGGATCCGTGGCGCGGCTATGGAGATGCAGATGCGGTCCAGGTATGTGATGGCGGCCAGCACCACACAGAATGCCAGCACCTTATAGCGGGTCCGCGTCACCATTGTCCAGGAAGGATATCACTACGGCTGAACAGTGCGTCCGCCGCTGCGAGCGCAATTTGGAGCTAACGGCCGACCGGGAGTTCAGCACTGGTGGCTGGGGCTTTGCCCTGTGCTTCGTTGGGAGCTTTGGAATCGCTGCCCCATGCGGCCAGCGCCTTCATCAGATCAGACATCCGGAGGGGCTTGGTGATGTAGTCGTTCATGCCCGCCTGCAGGCAGCGTTCCCGGTCTCCAATCAGCGCGTTGGCGGTCAGTGCCACCACGGGGCTCTTCAATCCCGCCTGCCGGATGGCGGCGGTGGACTGAAAGCCATCCATCGTGGGCATCTGGCAATCCATGAAGATCACGTCGTAGCGCGTCTTGACGGCCATGGCCAAGGCCTCCCGGCCATTGCCCGCCAGGTCTACCTCGCACCCCAAGCTCGACAACATGAGGGCCGCTAACTCCTGATTGACGAGATTATCTTCGGCTACTAGAACCCGGTAAGGCTGCGTTACACCGCTGGGTGGGGAGGCAGAAACCACGGGTGGGACTGGCCGCTTTGACGTCGCGAGCTTGTCGGCCTGCAGCAGATCGAGCAGCACTTGCGGGCGGACCAAGGGTTTGGAGAGGACTTCGGCGAATCCCAGTTTCCGTAGCCGCTGCGCGTCCAGGCGCCCGGCGGCGCTGGAGGTGAGTAGAATCAGGTGCGTTCCGCCCAACTGCGGGTCGGCCAGGACTCGCCGGCCAAACTCTTCGCCATCCACGTCCGGCATCATATGGTCGACGATGGCCGCGGTGAATGGCTCGCCTTCCGAATGCGCCTGCTGCAGCATGGCCCACGCCTGTTCCGCCGACTCGGCGCTGGAACTCCGTATCTTCCACCGATCAAGCAGTGCCTCCAGCAATCGCCGGTTGGTGGGCAAATCGTCCACCACCAGCACCCGGATGCGGCCCTGGGCCGGAACCCAGGCCGTCTCGGATGCCGGCTGCGCCGCCGGGGCCAACGGCAGACAGAACGCAAACGTGGAGCCGACGCCCGCCGTGCTGACCAGCTCAATCTGGCTATCCATGGCCCTCACCAACCGCTGCGAGATGGCCAGCCCTAAACCGGTGCCCCCATACTGCCGCGTGGTCGAAGCGTCGGCCTGCATGAAGGATGCGAAAAGCAATGGCTGCTTCTCCGCCGGAATGCCGATCCCGGTGTCGGCCACCTCCAGGCGCAGTGCGTTTCCATTGTGCAGCGCCCGGACCACCACTTGGCCCGCGGGCGTGAACTTGATGGCGTTGCCCACCAGGTTCAGTAGTACCTGGCGGAGCCGGCCGGTATCGCCCAAGGCCCAGTCCGGTACATCGGGATGCCAATCCAGAATCAACTCCACCGGCCGGCTGTCCAGGCGGGGGGCGAGCAGCTCGCACACCTCCGCCGCCACTTGCCGGACGTTGCACGGGATTTTCTCCACCAGCATCTTGCCGGCTTCGATCTTCGAGAAATCCAGCAGATCGTTGATGATATCCATCAGTGCTTCGCCGGAGCGGCGGATGGTGGAGACAAATTCGGCCTGATCAGTGTTCAGCGGGGTATCGGTGAGCAGGTTGGCAAACCCGATAACGCCGTTCATCGGCGTCCGGATCTCGTGGCTCATGTTGGCCAGGAACTCGCTCTTAACCCGTGAGGCCTCCAGCGCCGCATCGCGGGACCGCTCCACCGCATGCAGGGCCTCCTCCAGCCGGTCTTCGGAGGCCATTACCAGCGCCGTTTGCGTGTCCAGTATTTGCTGGGCTGCGTCCACTTGGGCTTTCAGCCTTCGAAGCTCGTCCCGCGTATTGGCGGCGGTGTCACTCTCGATAATGTCCAGCTGTGAAACCAGCCCAACGCGGACGCTCAGCGCGATGGGCCGGAAGAGGGCGGCGACGGTTTCGGAAATTGCCACCCGGGAGAACATCAGCACCGCGAACATCTCGCCGTTGGGCAGCGCACCCCCAAATCCCAACACGGAGCTGATCTTTTCAGGGATCACAAATGATTCCTGGGCGGGAATCAGCGCGCTGCCCGCCGCCTCGGCCACGTGGAAGACATTGAAGTTGTGGCCCACATCCGGGGTGATGGTTTGTTCGGAGAAGATCCTGTCCGTATTGACGCCAAACTGCGACCAAAGGCTGGCCAGCATCGGAGCCTTCTCCAGCACGTCACGCCCCCAAAGGGGAATCGCCCGATGCCCTTGAGAAGTGTGGGGCGAATTCCATTCCGGACGGGAGCCGCAAGTGGCCTTCAACATCAGGCAGCGTGTGGTCTCCACTAGTTGACGGTTCCCGCCCGGCGCATTCCGCGCAACCGCCTGAGCATCCAGCGGCATGTTGGCGAATCGCTTGGTTACAAATAACCGGGCCAAGGCCAAGGCGGGCTGCCCTTGTTCATCCAACAGCTCCGCGAACAGCGCTTCCACCATCTTCTGGGCCGCTTCGGTCGCGGTCCGGCAGCCGGACGTGCAATTACGAATTGTCTGCCCCAGCCGGACCATGTCCGACATCCGGAAACGATTGAGTCGATGCGGCATTCCACCCTGCCAGGGTCTTATCGGCCAGTGGCGGCGGGCCGTTAACAGCCGCTTGCCTCCAGTGAGGGGCCATTGGGGCTCCGGGGATCAGGCAGCATCCCGCCGACCGGTCCCCCGTTCCGCCAAGCTCGACCCGCAACAGGCTATCCTATCTGCTTGTTCCCGCGCCGGTCCCCCTTGTCTGGAGTCCCCGGGTAACCTTCTGGTACTACGAGGTCATCATTAGAGTGAACATGCCCTTTGGCTGCCCTATGCCCGTCCGCTCCCTTCTGGTCACTGGCCTGATTGCGGTTGCGATTTTTTCTAGCGCTTGCAAGCAGGGCGAACCTGCGGCCGGTCCCCCGGCGAAGGGTGCGCCCGGAGGCAAAAAGGGTGGCGGCGACGTGCCCGTCATGGTTGCCAAGGCGGTGGACCGGGAGGTGCCGCTCGAGATCGAAGTGATCGGCAACGTCGAAGCTTCTTCCACTGTGATGATCAAGCCCCAGGTGAGCGGCGAACTGGTGAAGGTGTTGTTCAAGGAAGGCGACTTCGTGGCTGCCGGGGCACCGCTGTTTGAGATTGATCATCGCGCGCTCGACGCCCAACTGGCGCAGGCGCAGGCCAATTTGCAACGCGCCGAGGCTCTCAGCCGCCAGGCGACGGCCAATGCCGGCAAGAGCCGCGCGACGCTGCAATATCTGAAGGACCAGTCGGCCCGCTACGCCCGGCTGAACGCTGAAGGTGTCGTGTCGAAAGAGCAGAACGAGCAAGTCCAATCGAACGCCAAGGTCCAGCAGGAAGCCGTGTCGGCCGATACGTCGATGATTGAAAGCTCCAAGGCCGAGATTCAGGCCCAGCGCGCTCTGATCGACAACCTGAAGGTGCAACTGGGCTTCACCCAGATCAAGTCGCCCATCTCCGGCCGCACCGGAACGCTGTTGGTCAAGGCTGGCAATATTGTCTCGGGCAATTCCTCGGAACTGGTGCAGATCAATCAGCTGCAGCCCGTCTTCGTGTCGTTTGCGATCCCGGAGGCGCAGTTGAGCATGGTCGGCACGCGGTTCGGCAAATCGAAGATTCCGGTGCTGGCGCTACAACCCGAAGGTACGCCCGGCCCACCCACCCAAGGACTACTGACGTTTTACGAAAACACGGTTGACCCCTCCACGGGCACCATTCGCCTGCGCGCCACCTTCCCCAACCCCGACCGCAAGCTGTGGCCCGGGTCGTTTCTGCGAGTCCGGATGCAGTTGGGGACCATTCCCAATGCCGTCGTCGTTCCCAATCAGGCGGTGCAGACCGGGCAGGACGGCCAGTTCGTCTTTGTGATGAAGGAAGACCGTAGCGTCGAGATGCGCTCCGTCACCACCGCCACGCGGTCCGCCCAGGACATGGTGATCTCCAAAGGCCTGACCGCGGGTGAGACCGTGGTGACCGAAGGCCAGATGCGCCTGGCGCCGGGTATGAAGGTGGTGGTCCGCGATGGACGCCCCGGTGGTGGAAAAGGGGGTAAAGGTGGTGGCGGCAAGGGTCCTGGTGGTGAAGGGCGCGGCCCCGCCCCGGAGGGAGAACCTGCTGAGAAGGGACCCGGCGGAAAAGGCGGGCGCGGCGAAGGGATGCCGAAGGGAGCGCCGCCCGCGGCGAAGTCGTGACCAGCTGTGAACTTCTCTGAGATCTTCATTCGCCGGCCCATCGCCACCATCCTGATGATGGCGGGCATCGCCATGTTCGGCATTTTGGCCTACTGGGCATTGCCGGTCAGCGATCTGCCGGCCGTCGATTTCCCGACGCTCACCGTCTCGGCCAGCCTTCCGGGCGCTGACCCGCAAACGATGTCGTCTTCGGTGGCGACGCCGCTGGAACGGCAGTTCACCACCATCGCCGGTATCGATTCGATGACGTCGACCTCCAGCCTGGGCTCGACCTCCATCACCATTCAGTTTGACCTCGACCGCAAGATCGATGGCGCGGCAGTGGATGTCCAGACGGCCATCTCGGCGGCCATGCCGCTGTTGCCGCCGGGCATGCCCAACCCGCCGTCGTTCCGCAAGATGAACCCGTCGGATGGGCCCGTCATGATGTTTGCGCTCACCTCACCCACGGCACCGCTATGGGAAGTGAACGAATACGCCGACCGTACCTTGGGACAGCGCATCTCCATGATCAATGGCGTCGCCCAGGTGAACGTGATGGGGGCGCAGAAGTACGCCGTCCGCATCCAGGTTGATCCGGAAAAGTTGGCCGCCCGCAAGATCGGGTTGAACGAGATCGCCGCCGCGGTCCGCAACTGGAACGTCAATGTGCCCACTGGCACCCTGTGGGGCGAGCACCAGGCGTTCAACGTGACCTCGAACGGGCAACTGCCGCGGGCCAAGGACTACCAGGATCTGGTGGTGACCTGGCGCAACGGCGCACCCATCCGGTTGGCTGATCTGGCCACGGTTCGCGACGGTAGTGAGGATGAGCGCACCTCCGCCTGGACCTACGGTTCAATGGGCTTGGGCAAAGCGCTCAACCTGATGGTGATGCGCCAGCCGGGCAGCAATGTCATCGAAGTCAACGACACCATCCGCGAAGTGATGCCGCAACTGCAGAAGCAGATGCCGCCGAACATGAAGCTGGAGATCCGCAGCGACCGTTCAAAGAACATTCGCGAAGCCTTCACCGACGTGAAGTTGACGCTGTTGCTGACCTTGGCGCTGGTGATCATGGTGATTGCGATCTTCCTGCGCCGGGCATCCGCCACGCTGATCCCGTCGCTGGCGCTGCCGTTCTCGCTGGTCGGCACGTTTGCGGTGATGTGGCTGCTGAACTATTCGCTGGACAACTTGTCGATGATGGCCATCATCTTGTGCGTCGGCTTTGTGGTGGACGACGCCATTGTGATGCTCGAAAACATTGTGCGCCACATGGAGAAGGGCGAAGGGCCCATGGAGGCCGCGCTGAAGGGCTCCAAGGAGATCTGGTCCACCATCGTTTCGATGACCATCTCGCTGGCCGCGGTGTTCATCCCGATCCTGTTCATGGGCGGCATCCTGGGCCGCCTGTTTCGTGAATTCGCGGTCACCATCTGCGTCGCCGTTCTGATCTCGGGCTTTGTTTCCGTCACCCTGACGCCGATGCTCTGCAGCCGCTTGCTGACGCCGCTGCCAGTGGGCCACCGGCCCAATCCGCTCTCGCGGTTGATTGAGTGGTTCCTGAACGGCTTCACCCGCTGGTATGAACTCTCGCTGGGCTGGGTGTTGAACCATCGCCCGGTGATGCTGCTGGTTTTCGCGGGCGTCATCGGCTCCACGGTGTATTTGTACGAACTGGTGCCCAAGGGCTTCATTCCGGAATCCGACACGGACTCACTGATGGGCGGCACGGAAATGCAGGTCGGCACGTCCTATGAGGCGATGCGTCTGCAGCAGCAGCGCGTCATCAGCGTCGTCCGCACGGACCCCGATATCGAAGGTTTCATGACCTCGGTCGGCGGCAACATGATGGGCGGCACTTCCAACACCGGCCGCTTCTTCATCCAGCTGAAGCCCCGGCGGGATCGGGATGCCTCGGCGCAGGAGATTGTGGCCCGGCTGCGCCCCAAGCTGGGGGCGATTCCCGGAGTGCGCACGACGCTCAGCGTGCCGCCTGCCATCCGCATTGGAGGCCGCGGCTCCCGCAGTTCCTATGAGCTGACGCTGCAAAGCTCCGACACGGCGGCTCTTTATCGCGAAGCCTCGCGCTTTGAGCGCGAAGTGGCCAGGCTGCCCTCCATTCTCGACGTCAACAGCGACGCCCAGGCGCGCACACCGCGCATCCGCATTGATGTGGATCGCGACAAGGCGGCCGTCTTCGGCATCAACGCCCAGGACATTGAGCAGAACCTCTACAACGGCTTCGGCTCCAGTTTTGTCTCCACCATCTACGCACCCACCAATCAGTACCGCGTGATGCTGGAGGTGCTGCCGCGCTTCCAGAACTTCTCCGACAACCTCTCGAAGATCTACCTGAAAGGCGCCGGCGACCAGATGGTGCCGCTCGAAGCCGTCACCAAGCGTGTCGAGGACGTGGGCCCGCAGTCGATCGCCCATACCGGCCAATTGCCGTCCGTCACCATTTCGTTCAACCTGAAGCCGGGCGTCGCGCTCAGCCAGGCCGTCGAAGAAGTCTCGGAACTGGCGGCGGAGAAACTTCCCGCCACCATCAACACCGTCTTCACCGGCACCGCCAAAGTGTTCCAGGATTCACTCAAGAACCTGGGTCTGCTGCTGCTGATCGCGATCCTGGTGGTCTACATCGTTTTGGGAGTGCTCTATGAAAGCTTCATTCACCCCATCACGATTCTGTCCGGCCTGCCTGCCGCCGCCTTTGGCGCGCTGCTGACTTTGCAGATCTTTGGCATGGAGCTGAATATCTACGGCTTCGTCGGCTTGATCCTGCTGATCGGCCTCGTCAAAAAGAACGCCATCATGCAGATCGACTTTGCGCTCGACCGTCAGCGCCACGGCCTGTCGGCCAAGGATGCCATCCATGAAGGTTGTCTGGCCCGCTTCCGGCCCATCATGATGACCACCATGGCCGCGCTGCTGGGTACGCTGCCCATCGCTTCCGGCTACGGCGCGGGCGGGGAAGCCCGGAAGCCGCTGGGGCTGTGCGTCGTCGGCGGGTTGCTGTTCTCCCAAGCCATCACTCTCTATCTGACACCCGTGATCTACACCTACTTTGATGGTCTCGTCAGCCGCAAGCGCGGCAAACTGGCGTTGCCCGTGGCGCCCACACCGGAACTGACGCCGATTGAGGGCCGCGGATGAACGTCTCGAAAGCCTTTATTGAACGGCCCATCGCCACCACGCTGTTGATGTTGGCCATCGCGCTGTTCGGCTCTATTGCCTACCAACAGCTGCCGGTCAGCGATCTGCCCAACGTCGATTTGCCGACCCTGCTCGTCACCGCGCAGTTGCCTGGCGCCAGCCCGGAAACAATGGCGTCGGCCGTTGCCACGCCTCTCGAAAACAACTTCGCGGCCATCGCCGGCCTGGCGTCCATGACGTCGGTGAACACGCTGGGCTCGACGCAGGTGACGCTGGAGTTCGACTTAAGCCGCAACCTGGATGGCGCGGCCGTGGACGTACAGGCGGCCATCACGCAGGCCTCGCGTCTGTTGCCTCCCGGCATGCCGACGCCACCCACGTTCGCCAAGGTGAACCCGGCCGATCAACCGATCTTGTTTCTGGCGCTGAGTTCCACGACACTGCCGCTCTATACGTTGAACGAGTACGCGGAAACTCGCGTCGCCCAGCGCATCTCGCAAGTCTCGGGCGTTGCCCAAGTGCAAATCCTGGGTGCCCAGCGCTACGCCGTGCATGCCCAGATGGACCCCTACGCGATGGCCTCGCGCGGGGTGGGCATCAATGAAGTGGAGCAGTCACTGCGCAACTGGAACGTCAACCTGCCCACCGGCACCATCAACGGACCCAACCGTGCCTTCACCCTCCAAGCCAGCGGCCAGCTGATGAATGCCGCCGCCTACCGGTCGATCATCGTGGCCTACCGCAAGGGCTCGCCCGTCCGGATGGAAGAGATTGGCCGGGTTGTCGATAGCGTCGAGGATGAACGCACCGCCAGCTGGTTCTGCATATCCAGCGCCAGCCCGGCACCAACACCATGGCCGTGGCCGAGGGCGTCAAGAAGCTGCTGCCCGTGTTCAAGACGGACCTGCCGCCGTCGGTTGAGATGCAGGTCTTCTACGACCGCTCCGACACGATTCGCGAGTCCTTTCACGACATCAAGTTCACGATGGTGCTGACGCTGGTATTGATCGTCGCCGTCATCTTTTTCTTCCTCCGCAATTTCTCCGCCACCTTGATTCCGTCCCTGGCCCTGCCGTTCTCCATCATTGGCACGTTTGCCGTGATGTACCTGTGCAACTACGCCCTGGACAACTTGTCGATGATGGCCTTGATTCTGGCCATTGGCTTTGTGGTCGATGACGCCATCGTCATGCTCGAAAACATTGTGCGGCACCTGGAAATGGGCAAGCCGCCGATGCAGGCCGCACTGGAAGGCGCGCGCGAGATCGGCTTCACCATCGTCTCGATGACCATCTCGCTGGCCGCCGTGTTCATTCCGGTGCTGTTCATGGGTGGTGTCCTGGGGCGGCTGTTTAACGAATTCGCCGTCACCATCTGCGTGGCCATTTTGATCTCCGGTGTCGTGTCGGTCACCTTGACCCCGATGCTGTGTAGCCGATTCCTGAAGTCTTCACACGAGAAGGCCAAGCACTCGAAGTTCTTCCTGGTCACCGAGCGGTTCTTTGATGGACTGCTGGCTGCCTACGATGGCAGCTTGCAATGGGTGCTCCGTTATCGCGCGGCCACCATGGTCTTTTCCTTCGCCATCCTCGTTGCCACCGCTTACCTGTTCACCATCGTGCCCAAGGGCTTTATCCCGGATCAGGACACGGACCAAATGGTGATCAACACCGAAGCGGCCGAGGGCACGTCGTTCCGCCAGATGGTCACTTACCAGGAGCAGATTGCCAACGTGGTCCGCCAGGACCCGGCCGTCGATTCGCTGGTATCTAGCATTGGCGGTGCCACCGCCACCACGCTGGGCGGTACCAACGTCGGGCAACTCGTCATCCACCTGAAGCCCCGCGATCAGCGCGCCGACCTGGTGGATGGCGTCATCGCCCGCCTCCGTCCGCAGTTGAGCAACTTTCCGGGCATGAAGATCTACCCGCAGAACCCGCCCGTGGTGCGCATCGGCGGACTGGTCTCCAAGAGCCAATACCAATACACGCTGTACTCTCCCGACAAGGTGGCGCTCTACGAAGCCGCCGTCAATCTGCGCCGTCAACTGGGCGAACATCCGGCGCTCACCGACATCGCCAGCGACTTGCAGATCAAGAGCCCGCAAGTGCAGGTGAAGGTGGATCGGGACCGCGTCGCGTCCATGCAGCTGAACGTGAACCAGATTGAGAACGCTCTGTTTGACGCCTACGGGCCCCGCTGGGCCTCCACCATTTATTCGCCCATCAACCAGTACAAAGTGCTGCTGGAACTGCTGCCGCAATATCAGGAAGACCCCAAATTCCTGTCGATGCTCTACTTCAAGGGTGCGGGTGGCGCTTTGATTCCGCTCGATGCGCTGGCCAAGGTCAGTCTCGATACCGGTCCGCTTTCCATCAGCCACTTCGGCCAGCTTCCCGCCGTCACCTTGTCCTTCAACATCGTGCCCGGCTTTTCGCTCGGCGAGGCACTGGACCAGGCGCAGGCGGCGGCAGATTCAGCCGTGCCGTCCGACGTTAGTGCCACCTTCCAGGGTTCCGCCCGCGCCTTCAGTGGGTCGCTGTCAAATCTCTGGCTGTTGCTGGTGATCGCGATTGCCGTGGTCTACATCGTGCTGGGCATCTTGTATGAGAGCTTCATCCACCCCATCACGATCTTGAGCGGTCTGCCCTCAGCCGGCTTTGGTGCACTGGCGACGCTGTGGCTGTTCAAGATGGACTTGAGCATCTACGCCTTCGTCGGCCTGATCATGCTGATCGGCATCGTCAAAAAGAACGCCATCATGCAGATCGACTTTGCCTTGCAGGCCGAGGCCGAAGGATTGACACCGCATCAGGCCATCTATCAAGGCTGCCTGGTCCGCTTCCGTCCCATCATGATGACCACCATGGCCGCGCTGCTGGGCGCAGTGCCCATTGCGGTCGGCTATGGAGCCGGTGGCGAAGCCCGGCAACCGCTGGGCTTAGTGGTGGTGGGCGGCCTTCTGTTCAGCCAGTTGGTGACGCTCTACCTGACGCCCTGCTACTACACGTACCTGTCGCAGCTTCAGAACTGGTGGCAGCGCCGGAGCGGTAAGGCCGCCCCGTCGCACACGCCTCAACCTGTAGCCGGTGACTAAGGGAGCCGTCCGGACCGAGCCGCGACCAGCAGGAGCGGTCTGCTCTTAAATCGCACCGTAGTCTCGCGCAACGGCGAACGCGCATCGCTGCCCTAGGTGAGTATGCGCCGGCGATGGGAGAGACCCCTCCTGCAAGTCGGGGCTCGGTCCGATTCACCCGGCGCAACTAGATTTCGCGCGGCTTCACTTCTACAAACTGGATGTGGTGCTTGCGATTGGCGAAGCCCAGGGCGTGGTCGAACTTGAAGGCCTTACTCAAGCGCAACTTCGCCCGGTTCGACGCTGACAGTTGGCCGTAAAGGGTGGTGTCGAAGTAGACCCGCCGGCCGCTGCGGAGCAGGGCATCCACCTCGGCGGCCAGTTCTTCAGGGTTGTCGAGCGGCGCTTGGCGCCAAGTCGTCCCCATGTTGAAGTACTTCATCCACCAGTTGTCACAATCGAAGTGGGTGAAGTAGACCACGCCATCCTCCGCCAGGACGTTGCGGGCCTCCAGCGCGACTTTCAGCGGGGGGGAGGCTTCCACGCGGGCGTACGGACCGATGTACATTGCGAAGTTGAGGCTGGCCATCAACACGACGAAGGCCGGCAATGGGTCAGACCAGCGGACGCGAAAACTAGTGTCTTTCAACCATGCGCCAAGCCACAGGATGAGAGCCGGCAGGCAGAACAGCCGGTAGTATTGATACTCGGTAAGCCACACCGAAAGAAACGCAAGAAAGCTGCCCAGCCACACCAGCGCAAAGGCTTGCTCACCACCCGGCTTCCACTGCGGCCAACGCCACTGCGTCCGTTTCTGCCACTCCGTCCGTTTCTGCCACTGCGTCCGTTTCTGCCACAGGGTCCTTTGCCGCCACAGCGCGCGCCCGAGCAGCAGGGCGCAGGACGTCACCACCAGCGCTACCGGAATCAGCAAGGGCCATTCCAGATAACTCAGCGCCAGCGACGCCTTCCCGCCGAAGAACACGCGGATGTTCGCCACCCACATATCGGCCAGCCAGCCCGCCATGGTCTTGCGGGTCAGGACGTCGGAGCCATTGAAGGTCACCCAGGCGAGAAACGCTTTCGGATCGGCCGGCCGGCCTAGCACTGCCAGCCATACGGCTACGTAGGAGACTGCCACGGAAACGCCTGCCGACAGGGAATAGCGCAGCATTGCCCGATAGCGCGCCGCCCGGTCCGGCCATGCGGGGTGTTTCCAAATGGCGACCATCATCGCCGGGTAGAAGCAGATGGCGATTTGATGCAGTAGCATCGCCAGGGCGTGGCCCAAGCCGATCAGCACCACCGGTTGTTTGCCCTTACGGGCCGCCAGCAACGCGCATAGGATCAGCACCGCCGTCCCCGGCACATACGCGTTGGCATCAGTGGAGTACTTCCACCACGTCGCGGAGAAGGCGAACAACAGCGTCAACCAGAGACTCAACGCCTGCTGCCCAGTGCGCCGCAGTAGCAAGTGGAAAAGCATACAGGCCGCCGCCACGCTGGACAGAATGCTCCACCCCACCAGGACGTCCAGCGCCCGGGTGGCTGGCAGGGCGCTCTTGACCACTCGATAGAGGGCGCGGCCTAAAGCGTTGTACAGCAGGTGGTTAGGGTTGTAGTAGACATCGCCAGCCGGATCTTCACGGAGCTGGTGCCCCACTTCATCCTGGGAGACGCCTTCGATGTTCAGGGCAAAGCCGATCCCGTCCCAGTAATGGTTCCGGGTTGGGGCGGCCCAGTAGATCAGCAAGAGTATGGTTGCCAGAGCGCACGTAGTCCAGGCTACGCCCGGGCGAAGGGGCAGCATTCGGCCGATCAAGTTGTTGAAATCCTCGTTACAGGAAACAGGCCTTTTGCGGCACTGTTAAGATTGTTTAAGAGGATACTTCACCCGTCGCGAAGATGTCCAGTCCCGCGGGCTACTTGTGGCGAAAAGATCGAAAGATAGCTAACGGCCCGGCGGCAGCAGCGGACCAAACTTCGGCACCAGCACTTCCTGTGTATAACGGTCATGCTGCCGAAGTGCCACCATCGCCTCTTTCATTTGCATTCGTCGGACAATCGCCCGTAGCTGAGCCGTGCCCTCGGCACCCCAGGCATTCCGCTCTGCCGCCGATCCCGGCAATACTTCGCTACCCCCGTGGGCCATCACATCACCCACCCAGGAGCCGAGGCTCAAGCTGCCGGACAGGCCCAACTTGCCCAGTGTCGCCAAGCCCACGTTCTCCGGCACCGGCATTGCTGGACCCGATTCTGCCGCACCGTAATCACCCTGAACCGGCAGATCTTCCAAGTGCCCGGTGATCGCGTGCGCGCCATAAAGCAGCCGCGACCGTTCCTGTGCCTTCAACTGGAGCCGCGGCATGTAAGTGTCCATGTTGATGTAGAGGATCGGCACCTTGGTCTCCTCAAAGAACTCGCGCACCAGTGTGCCCACAGTAAGTGGTGCCGGTCCGTGGCTGGAGGACAGATAGACCTGCCGGCGGAAGCCCTGCCGCAGTAAAGAATGCGCCAGGTCCTTCAAGAATGCCGTGCCAGCGCGCGGCGTCGTGTAGATCGTCGAAGGCGCGATCACGGTGGTGCCGGGGTAGGACCACACCAGGCCCTGCGAGTAGAGCCCGCCTGTTTCTTCGGCCATCGCCATCGCGTAGGCGAGCGGCCACACATAGTCCCGCCCGCTCGGTTGGATGCCGTTGGTCTCGACGGCGCCCACGGGGATGAAGATGACATCGCTCTTCTTCAGTTGCTCCGCCACCTGTACCTGGCTTAAGCGGGTAAGGTCGCGTGTGTGCAGCGGGCGCACCTGCGCCGCAATGGGGAAGGCCGCGAGCAAAGCGGCCAGCAGAATTCGATTCATGGAACAGGGTCTCCCTTGGTTGTCGCCCAGCGCTCAGTATGATATGAAATGTCGGAACGTCTTGATTTGCCGATGGAGAAAACTGTGACGCGTGCGGCTATTTTGCGGATGGGATTGGGCCTGGCGATTGGCCTCATGCCCGCAGCCGGCCAGCGTGCTCCTCTGTTTAAGGACGAAGTCCTGCCGGTGCTCGAAAAGAGCTGCACCAAGTGCCACAGCCCCCAGCAGAAGATGGGCGGCCTGGACCTGACCACATTTTCAGGCTTGATGGCCGGTGGCGCCAGCGGCCCGGTGATCGCGCCCGGCAAGCCCTCCCGAAGCCTCCTGTGGGTGATGGTCGACAGTGGCAAGATGCCGTTGGGTGGTGCGCTGAACAACGCCCAGAAGCAGCTGCTCCGCACCTATATCGAACAAGGCCGCTTCCCGGCCGGCGAACTCGACGCCGTGACGGCCGCCCGTGAGGCTGCCCGCATCACGCCGCAAGCCCGGCAGTGGTGGTCATTCCAGAAGCCGCGCAAGTCACCGGCTCCGGTCGTGAAGCATCGCGATCAGGTTCGTACACCAGTCGATACCTTCATCCTCGCCAAACTGGAGGAGCGCGGCTGGCAGATGCAGCCGGAGGCTGACCGGGTGACGCTGCTGCGCCGTCTCTACTTTGGGCTGACCGGACTTCCGCCAACGTCCGCCCAGGCAAAGGAATTTCTTGACGATCGCTCGCCCCAGGCTTACGAAAAGCTGGTGGATCGCCTGCTCGCCTCCCCCGCCTATGGCGAACACTGGGGCCGGCATTGGCTGGACATCGCGGGCTATTCCGATTCCCGTGGCGATGCCGGTGATGTGGAGCGCGAAGCCTCCTGGAAGTATCGGGACTACGTCATCAACGCGTTCAACTCGAACAAGCCCATCGACCGGTTTCTGCTGGAACAGATCGCTGGCGATCAGCTGGTGAATTACAAGCACAACACCGTGCCAACTCGAGAACAGATTGAGCCGCTCACCGCCACCGGCTTTTTGCGCACCACGGCCGACATCACCGACAACCAGACCATCTACGAGGTCGACAAATATTTCGATGCCCTCCAGAAGGCCACGGAAACCAGCCTTTCGGCCGTGCTCGGCCTTTCGATCGGCTGCGCGCGCTGTCACGATCACAAGTTCGATCCGATCCTGCAGAAGGACTACTACAAACTGACCGCCGCCTATCAGGCCGTCTGGGACCCGGAAAACTGGCTGGCGGCCAACTTGAACTTTGGCCCCTGGCCCAGCCGCATGGTGCTCGATATGCCGGGTCCGGAGCGCGACGCCTGGATTAAGGACGTCACCAGCAACGACGCCAAGACACTCCGCCGCCTGGATGATCTGCTGGAGGCCACCTACCAGCGCTTCCGCGCCGAGCTCCGCGCCGGCCGCGACCTGACCGCGGAGCGCCGCTTGGCCATCCGCGCCCAGATCGAAGCCGATCCTGACTTGGAAGTGGACCGCACCGTGGCGAAGGACGGGCCCACGGATCAGGAATTCGAGAAGCAATATCCGGAAGCGGCCAAGTGGCGCGAAGAGATCTCCGCCAAGCGCGCCGCTCGCCGCAAGAAGCAATCGGCGGTGGAACCGAACTTTATTGAAGCCGCCTGGGATGTCTCCAAGACCCCCTCGCCCACCTACATCCTGCAGCGTGGCAACTACTTGGCACCCGGTGCCGAAGTAAAGCCCGGCATTCCCGTGGTGCTGGATGATCCGGCGCAGCCATTTCAGTTTCCCGACCCCCAAGCGCACCCGGATTGGAACCACACCGGACGCCGCCTGACGCTGGCCAAGTGGATGGTCGCGCCCGAGAATCCGCTGGTGGCGCGCGTGTTTGTGAACCGTGTCTGGCAGTTCCATTTTGGCGAAGGCCTGGTCCGGTCCGTCGATGATTTTGGTGTCCAGGGTGACAAGCCCACCCATCCCGAACTGCTCGATACGCTCGCGGTGGAGTTCCAGGAAAGCGGCTGGGATTTGAAGCGTCTGACGAAACAGATTGTCATGTCCCAGGCCTACCGCCAAGCCTCTGGCGAGGTGCCGGAGTATCTGGCGGCTGATCCTTCAGCCAAGCTGCTGTGGCGCAAGCCGCCTCTGCGTCTGGAAGCGGAATCGATCCGCGACTCTATGCTGCTGGTAAGCGGACTGCTCAGCGACAAGCGCCTCGGCCGTCAAGAGCCCATCAAGCGCGGCGCAGATGGCCAGTGGGTGGAAGACGAAGCCAAAGGTAACGCCAATCGCCGGAGCGTCTATGTCGCGCAGATGCGGACCCGGCCGGTGGCGTTCCTGCATGCCTTTGATGCACCCACCATGACCGCCGACAACCAGACCCAACGCTTCCGCTCCGCCTTGCCTTCACAGTCGCTGGCCTTCATGAATGGT
>JAPKYX010000073.1 GCA_026394075.1 Acidobacteriota bacterium | reverse complement strand
GACCAGACCTCACACTGGAAGTATCGCCGCAAGAACAAGATCGGCATCCTGGACCCCACCTATCATCTCGGGGAGGTGTCCCAGGTCACCAGCAACGACTTGATCGCGCTCGACGTCATCGGTTGGGACGCTGTTCCGGAGTCGTCCGCGGTTTCCCTGCTGGGCGGGGGCTTGCTGGTGCTGGCTCTGATCCGGCGGCACTCAAGAGCCTAGGCGCCCTCGCACATGCCCTCAGCATGCCGGAAGCAGCGCCAACTAGACGAAAGTACTGGTACCTTCACCTGAGCGCTGCTGGGTGAAGGGTACTAAGGGAAATTCAGAAATCGACTATCCTGGAACGAGAACCGGGCATGGAAAGCAAAAAAGCAAACCCGGCAACCCTCGGAGGATCTGTGCGACCAATCAAGAATGGACTGCGATCGCTTGCCCTATTGTCATTGCTGCTACCGCAGGTGGCGCAGGCGGGACTGACGTTCACGTTTCAAGACCCTTCCAATCTGCAAACCAACTCGCCCGGGGCCTACGCAGGCTTTGTCCAAGCGGGAGCGATCTGGTCCAGCCTGCTGAATGACAACGTGTCGCTGAACATTGAATTGCGGGCGGCGAATCTGGGGTCTTCCGTGGTGGCAGAGTCCGACGTGCTGTACGCTGAGGTGCTTTACCTGCAGTACAACATCGGATTGTTCGCCGATCAAAGCTCGGTGGCCGATGTTTCGGCCTACGGCAGTTTGCCGTTTGCTCTGGCCGTTCCGGCGCTGATGAACTTGACGGCGGAGACCGGGGGGGACATCACGCCCTACCTGGATTCCAATAGCAGTGTGAACAACCTCTACTTGCTGGCGACCAGTGCCAACATCAAGGCGGCGCTGCCGGATTCTGTGTTCCCCGGCCTGTTCTCCGGGTTGTACGCCCCGGGGATTGTGGATTCGGCGATTACGTTTAACGATACGCTGCTCTACGACTATGACCCCTCCGATGGCATCGACGCGGGCAAGATCGATTTCGTCGCCGTGGCGATGCGCGAGATCGGCCATGCCCTGGGCTTTGTCAGTGGTGTGGATGAGCGGGATCAAAACTCCCCGCCCAACACCAGCGCGAAGGGCGAAGACGACTTGCTGTCGACCCCGCTCGATCTGTTCCGATACTCGGCGGACAGCAAAACGCTGGGCGTGTTGGACTGGACGGCCGACACGCGGGACAAGTATTTTTCAATTGATGGCGGCCTGACGTCGCTGACACCCTTTGCCACCGGACGCACGCATGGCGACCAGGATGCAGCTTCATTATGGAAGCGCACCGTGGGCACGCCCTACGGCATCATGTCGCCGGGAACGTATGTCGGCCAACCGGGCAAAGTCTCGCAGGCAGACCTGACCGCGCTGGACGTGATCGGCTGGAACCTCAATCCGGTGCCGGAGCCAGGAACCTGGGCCTTGTTGGGCGCCGGACTGGTGCTGCTGGCTGCTCGCGTCAAGCGCGGTTGAGCGGCGGCGAACTATTCGACCACCGCCTGCATGATGGCGTTCTCGAAATCGCGGTCCAGCTGACGGTTCGGATTGCTGGTTTGGATCATCAGGATGCCGACCAGCTTTTCCTTGGGGTCCACCCAGAAATGCGTGCCGTAGGCCCCATCCCAGCCAAAACTGCCCGGCGAGACGCGGTAGCCGGCCGCCACGGGATCGTTTACCACCTGCACGCTGAGGCCAAATCCCCGGCCCGGCGCGCGGCCGGGTAACGAAGCCGGAGCAAAGACTGAGCCCATCAGTTCCACCGTCCGGGGGCTCAAGAAACGCTGGCCATTCCACTGTCCGCCGTTGGCCAGCATCAGGCCAAACTGGGCGTAGTCTTCCGCCGTCGAGGTCAGGCCACCACCGCCGGACAGATAGGTCTTGCTGAGCAGAAAATCCGGGTCCGTCGCCTTCTTCAGGATGCCGTCGGCGCGCGTATAAGCGGTCACCATGCGGGACCAGCGGGCTTCGCCGGGGTCAAAGAAAGTCTCCTTCATGCCCAGCGGCCCAAACAGGCGCTGCTGCAGAAACCGGTCGAGCGTCATGCCGGAAGCCACTTCCACCACGTGGCCCAGCGTGTCGAAGGCGGCCAGGGGGCTGTACACCCACTTGGTACCGGGCTGGAAGTCCAGCGTCGTGGCACCCAACTTGGGGATGAACTGCTTCAACGATTGCCCTTCTTTCAAGGGAGCGCGGAAAATCTCCAGCGCATTGTTGCCGCTGCTGCCTAGGCCGGAGACGTGGGTCAGCAGGTCCTGGATGTTGATCTCGCGCGCTGGCGGAATCGTGTAGAAGCTGGGTGGGCCACCGGGAGCGGAGCGTTCCATCGGCACGGCCACTTTCAGGGCCTTAAACTCCGGGATGAACTTCGAGACCGGATCGTTCAGCCGCACCTTGCCCTCTTCCATCAGCATCAGAATGGCGACACCCACCACGGGCTTGGTCATCGAGAAGATGCGGAAGATGGCGTCCGCGGCCATGGGCTTTTGGGCCTCCACGTCCATCTGGCCGTGCGCCTCCAGGTGGGCGATCTTGCCCTTGCGGGCCACCAGCGTCACGGCACCGGTGATCTGCTTCTCGTCGATGTGGCGCTGGATGGTGTCGTGGATGCGCTTTAGGCGCTCCTCCGACAGGCCCACCGATTCCGGCTTCACCGTGGCGGCTTGCGTCCAGGGGCCGGCCAGCGTCAACAGTAGCAGCGATATCCCAAACTTCAGTTGCATGAAATCCTCCGGTGGGCAGCGTGCGGCCGCTCCCGAGGCAATTTACCACAAGCGTCGCGAATACAAGGCATCACGGGCACTTTCCGAAAATGGCGCCGGCGCTCCTATCATGGAGGGATGCGTTCTGTTTGCCTGCTACTCGTGATCAGCCTGATGCCCTCCTGGGCACAGAAACCGGTGCTTTCCCCAGCGGAGGCGGCGATTGTGCAGGCGGTGGAAAAGCAGACGGAGCCCTCGATTGCGCTGCTGGAGCGGATGGTGAACCTGAATTCGGGCACCTACAACCCGGCCGGCGTGCGGGCCATGGCGCAGTTGATGGAGACCGAATTGAAGGCGCTCGGCTTCACCACGCGGATGCTGCCGATGGATGCCATCAAGCGCGGCCCGCACCTGGTGGCGGAGCACAAAGGCGCGGGTGGCAAGCCGGTGCTGCTGATCGGCCACATCGACACGGTGTTTGAACCCGCAAGCCCCTTCCAGAAGTTTGAGCGCAAGGGACGCTCGGCAGTGGGCCCGGGGACGGGCGACATGAAAGGCGGCCTGGTGGTGTTGCTGGCCGCACTGCAGGGCTTGAAGCAGTCCGGGCAGCTGGACAAGCTGCCGATCACGGTGTTTCTGACGGGCGATGAAGAGTCACCGGGCCGCATTGACGGCTCACCCGGCCTTTCGCGACAAGAGATGGTGGCCATCGCCAAGCAGTCCCGCGCGGCGTTGAGCTTTGAGGGCGGTCACAAAGGCGTGGGGCATGACTACGCCACCACCGCCCGCCGCGGCTACACGGGCTGGGAACTGCGCTCCACCGGCAAGGCCGGACACTCCGGGCAAGTCTTCTCGCCGAGTGCCGGGTACGGCGCGATCTATGAGATCACGCGCGTGGTGAACACCTTCCAGCAGACCCTGCAGGAGCCCAACATGACCTTCAACGTCGGCCTCATCCTGGGTGGTGGCGAATTGCAGGCCGACCCCGACGGCGCGGCGACGGTGAACGGCAAACCCAACATTGTCGCCAGCAAAGCACTGGCTCGCGGCGAGATCCGCGCGCTGACCTCGGAGCAGGTGGCCCGCACCAAGGACCGCATGTACGCCATCGTCGCCAAGAACCTGCCCGGCACCAAGTCAGAGATCGTGTTCGAAGAAGGCGGCGCGCCGATGCCGCCGACGGATGGCAACCGCCGGTTGCTGGAAGTGCTCAACCAAGCCAGCCAGGCGGCGGGGTTGGGAGAGATATTGGAGCTGGACCCGATGCTGCGCGGAGCAGGCGACATCTCCTACATCGCCGAGTACACCGACTGTCTGGACGGCTTAGGGGCCGTGGGCGCGGGTAGCCACGCGGTGGGGGAAACGGTGGAACTCGATAGCATCGCCAAGCAGGCCAAGCGGGCCGCATTGCTGGTGCACCGGCTGGGGCGCTAACCTTCGCGTCTACCGGTGGGCGTAGTTCTGCTCGTAGTAGCTTTGGTAGGCGCCGGACCGGACGCGCGCTACCCACTCGCTGTTGGCTTGATACCAGGCGACGGTAGCCGCCAACCCGGCTTCAAACTCCACCGCCGGGGCCCAACCGGTTTCCCGTTCGATCTTGGCGCTGGAGAGCGCGTAGCGACGGTCATGCCCGGGACGGTCCGTGACGTAGCGGATCAGGCTCTCCGGTTTGGCCGTCGCCTTAAGGATGCGGTGCACCACGTCGAGATTGGCCAGCGACCGGCTGCCGCCGATGTTGTAGACCTCCCCGGCGCGCCCCTTGCCGATCACGGCCCGGATGGCGGCGCAATGATCGTCGACGTAAAGCCAGTCCCGGATCTGCTGGCCGTCGCCATACACGGGCAGCGCCTTGTCTTCGAGCGCATTGGCGATCATCAGCGGGATCAGCTTTTCGGGGAACTGGTAGGGTCCGTAGTTGTTTGAGGCGCGCGTCACCGTCACCGGTAGCTTGTAGGTGGTGTGGTAGCTGAGCGCCAGCAGATCGGAGCCGGCTTTGGAGGCCGAATAAGGGCTGGAGGTGTGCAGCGGATACTGTTCGTCAGCGTCATGCGGCGCTTCGATCGAGCCGTAAACTTCATCGGTCGACACGTGCTGAAAATGCGCCAGCCCGTGCCGTCGCGCCGCTTCGAGCAGCGTGAAGGTACCGCGCAGATTGGTCTCAAACACCGGGGCCGGCGAGTGAATGCTGCGGTCGACGTGGCTTTCGGCGGCAAAGTGGACGATGGCATCCGGGTGGAAGCTTGCGAAGGCTTCGTCGATCGCGGCCGCGTCGCAGATATCGGCTCGCACAAAACGGTGCCGCGCCGAGCCTTCCACCGGTGCCAGATTATCCAGGTTGCCCGCGTAGGTCAGCTTGTCCAGCGTGAGGATCTCCGCTTCCGGCTGGGTGGCCAGCGTGGTGCGGACAAAGGCCGAGCCGATAAAGCCCGCGCCGCCGGTAACGAGAAGTTTCATGGTTGCTTTCTGTCAGAAGGCCAGCGGCGCTGGCTACTTGTGCTGAGTCTCCCAGTCGTAGGCGATCTGGGGGTCGTTGTAGGGAATGCGGCCTTCGTCCGCTGGATCGTAAAAGCGGTTGGTGACGTAGATCAACATCCCCGGCTGCTCACCGATCACCTTGTAGCCGTGCGCCACGCCGGGCGGAATGATGATCTGCCACGTTTTCAAGGTGCCGCAGTACAGCGTGTTGCGCAAACCGAACGTGGGCGAATCGGGCCGCAGATCGGCCAGCGCCACCTGGAACATGCCGGCGGCCGGCACCCAGAAATCGGTCTGCTTCTCGTGGATGTGAAAGGCCTTGATGGTGCCCGGGTAGCTGAGCGCGGCGGAGACTTGGGTGGATTCCGTGGGGAAGTTGGCCGCCGGCCCTTTACCCAACCGGATCACTTCCAAAAAGTAGCCCCGGTCGTCCGGCCACAGGGTGAAGGGCTCCACCACGACGCCCGCAATCAGGTCTGGTGACTGCGGCGTGCGGATGATCGAACCGATCCCCTTTTCGAGAACCGGGTGCGATGGAGCAATGTTCATACGCTTTCAGCATACAATTTGGAGGATATGCAGACCTACGACTGGTCCACGGTACCGCTGGAACAATTGAGCCCGCAGGCGGCCCGCAAGGTGATTCACACCGGGCGGATGACGGTGGCGCGCCTGTGGCTGAAGGCTGGCGCCGTGGTGCCGGAACATCACCATGAGAACGAGCAGATCACCATGCTGGCCAAGGGCCGCCTGTTGTTCTACATGGAAGGCGGCGTCCACACGGTGAACGCGGGCCAGGTGATGGTGATTCCTCCCAATGTGCCGCATCGCGTCGAAGCGATCGAAGATAGCGAAGCCACTGACCTGTTCTCGCCCGTGCGCGAAGACTGGCGCCGGGGTGACGACGCCTACCTTAGAGGCGGTGGATCGAAGTAGGCCCGATTCCGACGATTCCCGCCGGGGTATCGAGCAGCGTGTGCAATGGCTGACCTGTCAGCCGAGGTTGGCGTACGCCCAGATTCAGGCAGCGCGATGGCGCGCCATTCTGTTCGCCCACCAACACTTGATCACCGGAGATCAAAAGCGCCCGTGGGTAGTTGAGCGGCCGGTCCAGCGAGACCGGCGCGGCATCCCACAACTGCTTGGGGTCCGCGGGTGGCGTGAACCAGAATGCCCGCGCCTGAGGGCGCTTTGATTCGAGCCACAGCAACCTGCCCTGGTGCCAGGCCAAGCGGGCCGAGGCGGCCAGCGGATCGTCGTTGAACAGGTTGATCGCGTAGAGGCGCCACGGCAGGTCGAACTCCGGGGGCGATTGCACCCAGTAGTTGCCGCACAGGATGTCGATGCGGCCATCGCCATCTACATCGTGCAGAACCAAGCCGCCTTGCTCGCTGGCCGTGTAGAAAGAGTAGATCTCGCGGTAGGGCCAGCGCTTGGCCGGGGCTTCCGGGCGCTCATAGAACCGCAGTTGCATCCCGCGGTGGATCACCAGCAGGCCCGTGCGGCCGAACAGCACCGATTCCTGGGCGTCGATCACCTGCGTGTTGAAGTCGATCACTTCGTCGCTCCACCGCAGCACGCCCCGGCGTTCCAGCACCAGCTTGCCTTGGAAGACCGCGCCAAATGTGAATGGCCCGGAGGTAAGCACATGGCTTGTCGTCAGGGCCGCATTCCACTGGCGCAACTGCGTGCCCCATGTGTAGAGCCGCCCGTTCAGCCAGGCACCGCCGGTATAGAGATGGGCCGCCGTATCCGCCACTGATTTCCATCATGCCACCTGCCTCTGGCGCGCACGGCGTTCGCTAAGCTAGGTGCTGTGAAGACGCTGCGGACCATGTTGCGGGGGGCACCGGGCGACCTGGCGGTGGCGGCGCTGGAGATCGCCACGATTGAGTGTCCTGATCTTGACCCGCAGCCGACGCTGAAGTCTGCTCTACGGCCAGCTCTGCTTTTCCGGCAACCGGCGGGACTACTACAACCCACGCGACAGCTGCTTGAGTTCCGTCGTGGCCCGCCGCACCGGAATCCCGATCACGCTCAGCCTGGTGGTGTGGCACGTGGCTCGGCGCGCGGGCGTGGCGCTTGATCCGATTGGTCTGCCCGGACACTTTGTGCTGGGCGTGCGGGGCGAATCGCTATATGTCGATGCGTTCCACGGCGGGCGCTTGCTCAGCCGGGAAGAGTGCATTGAGTTAGCAGCCCAAGGGGCGGGCGTGGACATCTCGCAAGATCGCAGTGTCTTTCAGCCGGTGCCCGCAGCCGCCGTGCTGTTCCGGATGCTGAACAACTTGCGGGCCATCTATACATCACGTAACGCCTACGAAAAAGCGCTGCAAGTATTGGACTTGATGACATTCGCGACACGTTCCGCGGAATTGGAACGGGAGCGGGCGCAAATGCAGGAATTGGTGTCCTCCCGCCGCTAGAAGTTCTCATCCCCGGACAAGCGGAGCCGATATCTGATTCTGAATGCCGGATATCTTTTACGACAGCGAAGTAATTCTGCCGCGCTTTAACCGGCTGATGCAGGATGTAATCAAGGGCAGCTTTCAGCGGACGTCGTTTGAGCCGTGGGAAGTGGAGTTGCTGCTGGACATCCAGGGTTGCGTCAGCGAAGTGGAAACACGCCGGGACCTGCTGAAGCGCTACCAGAAGGCCGTGCAGAAACAGTTGGGACGGCGCGGCCAGCGCCCGATGCTGCTTTCCGAGTACGTCGAGAGCTTGCGCTCCCGGCAACTGGCCCGGCTGGGCCAACAGGTGGAAGCCGAACGTACACTGGAAACGGCCGATCAAGAAGAACCTGCGGTATCGTAGGGATATGGGTTGCGGTTCAGGAATGAATACGGCCTTCCTTCAGGAAGAGCCCAACAAGACAGGCCGGCGCGTCATGTGCGTCAAGTTCCAGAAAGAGATGTACGGTCTGGACGAGTCGCCGTTCGACAACCACCCCATGGGTCAGAAAGTGTTCGACCAGGTCTCTCGCGATGCCTGGAAGCTTTGGCTGGAACACATGAAGATGTTGATGAACGAGTACCGGTTGAACCTGGGCACCAAGGAAGCGCAAGAGTTTCTGCTGGAGCAGATGGACAAGTACTTCTTTGGCGAAGGTGCCGCGTTCCCCCAGGGTTACGTTCCGCCGAAGACCAAGAACTAGTCGGCCAGCGCGCCACTGGCGAACGACGGCAGCACCGTTGCCAGATCAAATTTCAGGCATGCATGGGCCTGCTGCAAGGCCTGATTCGGGTTCCCCCCACGGGCAAAGATGAAGCCCGGATAGCTGTTGCCTTCCGGCCACGGCTTCAAGTGTTGGCCGGGCGTCGCGGTGATCACGACATCCTCAATGCCCGGTACGGCCCGCGCCAGTTCCACCCCTTCAACAGACCGGTAGAGGCCTTCGCGCGGCACCGGGATCATCATCACACCGGCCGGGTCCGCATAGAAGGCTGGCGCTTGGCGGGTGAGCGCGTGTTCAATTAACTGCTCCGCCAAATGAGGGATCACCCGGGCACACAGCCCGCCAATGGGCCGCGGTGCGACCTCCAGCATCCAGACGCCTTGCCGGTTCACCCTCATTTCTGCGTGGATCGAGCCGTCGGTAAGCCCCAAGGCAGCCACGGCGCGCTCGGCGGCGGCAATGATGGCGTCATCCGGTGGCGAGGTGAGGTAGATGGTCTCTTCAAAGTACGGCCCATCCAACGGATCCGGCTTGTCGAACATCGCCACCACATACAGCTGCCCGCCGGTGACGACACCTTCCAGGGCAAATTCATGCCCGGGGATGAACTGCTCCGCCAGCACGTGCTCCGGCCCCACCAGACGCCGGATGCGGGCCAGCACGGTGTCGAACTCAGCCTGATTGTTGACGCGGATCACGCCCTGGCTGGCGGACCGGTTGGCCGGCTTCAAGACACACGGGAAGCCAGGCGCTCCGTGTTCCGCCAACTGGTAGGCCGGCACCGGGAGACCTGCCGCTTCAAAGCAGCGCCGCGTCAGCTGCTTGTCGATGGCCGCCTGGACCGCGGCGAGTGGATGGAACCGCAACCCCAGCGCGGCTGCGCGCAACGCGGCCTGGTCGCCCAACGCCACTACACCATCGATCCCCGGCGGAATGCCGGCACCGGGCTGCTGGTCCAGGATGCGCCAGGCCACGGCGTCATCGCCCCAGGGGTTCTCCATGACGTGGCAACGATCGGTGGCCAGGACCACCTGGTGCCCCAGACGGCGCGCGGCTTCCGCGAACGCTTGGGTCTGATACCCGGTGGTGGTGGCGCACAGCAGCAGGGTGCTCATGGCTGTTTAGAGGACGGCCAACTGGCCGTCGGATGGCTCCGCTCAACAGTACCAGGGCTCGTCCATGTAGGGAATGGCTGAGCGGGGGATCAGGTCCAGCGGTTCGTGAAAAACCTGCTCCCACACCTTCGCAAAGATCTCCGTGCGGGTTCCGGGCTGGGCCACCAGCTTCATCAACCGGGCCGCGAGCGAGTCCATCTCCGGGTCTTCATGCTGCCAGCGGTAGAGCAGCGATGGCGGGTGAAAGTCTCCGCGGACACGCTCGATGTCCGGCAGTTCCAGCAACCGCGAACCCTGGGTGATCAGCAAACGCAAGGCCAACTGCACGGGCGCGACATTCTCGATCAGGTCGAGCGCACGGATGGTTTCCAGAAACTCGCGGTAGCTCGAGCGCGTGGTCCACGGCGTAAAGGCGATAAACGTCGGGGCCAGCGTCAAGCCTTCCTGGCGGACGAGCGCGACGGCTTCCAGAAAGTCGGCGCGCGTGTGGCCCTTGGCCAGCTTTTCAAGTACCGCATCATCCAGCGATTCGACGGCGCTGGTAATGAAACTGCAGCCCGTCGCGCGCAGCACCGGCAGGAGCTCCCGATGGCGCAGCAGATGCTCGATCTTGATGGTGACGTCGTAGGTCAGTTGCGGGAACTCCGCCTGCAGCGCTTCGACAAGACGCCGGGCATGTCCGGGACCGTTAAAGAAGTCCGGGTCGCCAAAAGTGATGTGCTGCGCCCCCGCCGCCACCTGCTGGCGAATGTCGGCCATGACGGCTTCCACGGGCGTGATGCGGAACTGGCCCTGGTAGACCGGCACCACCGGGCAGTGGCGGCACAGATGCTTGCACCCGTGTGAGCCTTCGGTGTAACCCACGGTCCGCTGCTGGCCCAGAACATGCAGATGGGCGTATTGATCGAGCGGCTTCAGTCCCTGCCGCTGCGGTACCGGATAGTCCGCCGATTTTGACAGTGGCGGAGGCGCGAACCAGTGCACCCCAAGTTCCTGGAGATACTCCTGGTTCAGCTGACTATAGAGGCCGTAGGCCGCCAACCGCGCGCGAGGGTTGAGCGCCTTCACCCGTTTGATCCAAGGGACGGCCAGCCGCGTGGCGGTGTGCATGGGCAGGAAAAAGCCCACCAGATCGGCCGCCGCCAGCGCCTGCGGGTCCGGGGTCCCGGCGGAGGTGTCAAAACAGCGCACCTGCCAGCCGCGCCGCTCGAGATACGCGGCGGGCGACGCCAGGCCCAGGGGCTGATGGCCAAGGTCGTAGGTGGAGATCAGGACAGCGCGCACGAATCTCCATTATCGCGGTTGGGGAACAAACACGCGGGTCTGCACGGTCTGGCCTGCCGCAGCGTCAGACCTGTTGTGCGGTTTCTCGCTCTATTGGCGGTGGCTGGAGCTCTGGCTGGGGCGGACCCGGCGCAGTTGGCTTACGACGCCCGTCAGGCCGAGAAAAGGGGCGAACTGACGCGGGCCTATGCGCTCTACGCGCAGGCGGCGGCCTTTGCTCCGGAGAACAAGAAGTACGCGGGCAAAGTGATCTCGCTGCAGCGGGCGGCGCTGGAGAGTGCCCAGGTAGTTGTGGGCGGTGGAGCCGCCCCTCCGTTGGCCTCCACCGAGTTTCTGGCGAAGCTGGACCCTTCGGATCTGGCCGACGTGAAGCGACTGCAGCCGCCGCCCAAGCTGATCGTGAAACCCGGGCAGCAGGCGTTCACCTTCAAGGGCCGGGTGCGCGAAGTCTGGCAGGATGCCTTGACCAAGTGCGGCCTTGATTCGATCTTTGATAGCGAGTTCCAGGAAGCCCGGGATGTCCAGTTCCGCCTCGACTCCGCCAGTTGTGCGGAGATGATCCGCGCCATGGAGACCGTCACTGGTGCATTCATCGTGCCCATTGCTCCCAAGATGGTGCTGGTGGCCAAAGACACCCAGCCCAAGCGCCTGGAGCAGGAACGGACCGTTGCCATCACCATTGACCTGCCGGAGCCCTACACTGTGCAGGATTTTCAGGAAATGGCCCGCGCCGTCCAGCAGGCCTTTGAGTTGCAGAAGTTCGCGATCGACCCCACGCGGCGCGTCGCACTCATGCGGGACCGCTGGCACAAGGTGCAAGGGGCCAAGATCCTGTTTGAGCAGCTGATGATGCGGCGGCCGGAAGTGATGCTGGACATCGAGTTTATTGAACTCGCGAAGAAGCGCGACACCAGCATGGGCCTGTCGCTGCCCACGTCGCTCAACTTCAGCTATCTGGGCGGGGTGCTGAATTCCCGGCCCTCGGTATCGAGCGCGTTGTCGTTGTGGACGTTTGGCGGCGGGCTGTCGATGATGGGCGTCGCGGCGGTAGGGGCGGGTGTATTTGGCAGCCTCACCTCGACGCGCGCCGAATCCATCTATCATGCCGGCATGCGCAGCCTGGACAATCTGCCAGCGACGCTGCACATCGGGGACAAGTTCCCGATCCAGACGCAGGCCTATATCGGCGACACGTCCGGGTCCAATGCGGGCGGCACCAACGTCTTCCGGCCACCGCCGCAGATTCAGTTTGAAGATCTGGGTTTGTCGCTGAAGATCACGCCCCGAGTGCATGGCACCGAGGAAGTGACGCTGGCTATTGAGAGCGAGTTCAAAGTGCTGACGGGCGAATCGCTGAACGGCATTCCCGTGATCTCCAACCGCAAGGTCCAGTGCCAGGTGCGGCTGAAGCAAGGCGAATGGGCGATTGTGTCCGGCTTGGTCACCAGCAATGAGACGAAGTCCTTTTCTGGAATTGCTGGCCTCGCCCAGATTCCGGGGCTGGGGGCGGCACTCCGCAAGAATGACCGGCAGAAGTCCGAAGGGCAAACACTGCTGGTGCTCCGGCCGCGCATCATTGGCTTTGGGGCTTCTGAATACGTCGCGCGCGACATCTGGGTGGGCACTGAAACGCGCCCCCTGCCCGCCATTTAGGACGCTAGCGTCGCCCGGCTTGGTACCATCAAGTCGAATGTCGACCAAAGTGACCATTTTCAACAACGGCCCCATCCGCATTGAGGGCGATTTCGAGATTGTCGATGCCGCCGGCAATAAGTACGGCCTCGGCGGCCGCGCCGCCATCGGCCTGTGCCGCTGCGGTTTGTCCGCCAACAAGCCCTTCTGTGACGGCACCCACGCCCGTCAGGGTTTTGACTCGCTCTGCGAAGCCAAGGAACTGCCGCCGCCCAAGCCGAAGGTTTAGTTTCAGCTGCGGTGAGTGGCCGCGCTGAACCAGGCCAATCTGGATGCGGGCTGGATCGCATTGGTGTGTGGCACCAGGAAATCTGTTTCCGAGGGGGGCCGTGATACACTGTGTCACATGAAGCGAGCCAGTGTTCGCGAACTGCACCTCAACACCAGTTCCCTCCTGAAGCAGGTGGAGCAAGGCGAGGTCTTCATGATTGAGAAGAATGGCCGAGTGATCGCTGAAGTGCGTGGCCGCACTGACGGTATCTGCCCGCCGTTCCCGAACCGCGAAGCTTTGTTCGCCAGCCTGACGTCGATGGACGAGGATTTCACGACGGGAATCATCTCTGAAGACCGGGAACGGGGTTAAGTGAGTGATCTTTTGCGACTCCTGTTACGTCGCAAAATGTTATCTGGCGGAACCAGATAGCGCTTCTGTCCGATTATTGGTGGCGACGGCAAGCATCCGAGTGGTCTCAGCTTGGAGTGCGGTGGAAGCACAAGCGGCATTCCATCGCCACCTCCGTGAGGGGCGCTTGACCTTGGGCCAATATGAGGCAATCAGTGCTGCCCTTGAGGACGACATGGCCGTGGGCAGGTGGCAAGCGGTGCCAGTGACGACCCCAATACTGCTGCGGACGGTTCGTCGGCTTCGTAGCTTGCCAGCGGGAGTTTTCTTGCGAGCCGGTGATGCGATGCAAATCGTGTCTGCGCTCGAAGCTGGCTGTGATGAAATTTGGTCGAGTGACCGTCACCTGCCAGCTTCGATATAATTCCGGGCAATGCTCCGAGCTGTGTTTTGCTTTGCCATTGCCCTCGGCCTGCGCGCGCAGGCTCCGGTTAACTTTGAGCGCGACCTGAAGCCAATTCTGAGTCGCCAGTGCTTGGCCTGCCACCAGCCCTCCGGCCCCCAGTCCGGCCTTTCGCTGGCCACCGTGGAGAGCTTTATCAAGGGCGGCGCCAAAGGGGCGGCGCTGGTAGTCGGCCAACCGGATCAGAGCTTGGTGTTGAAGTACCTCGTCGGTGAGGCCAAGCCATCCATGCCGCTAGGCGGCAAACTTCTCCCGGCCGAGCAGGTGGACCTGTTCCGGCGTTGGATTCGGGAAGGGGCCAAGGGTGATTCCGTGGCCGCCCCGGCCTTGGTGTCGAGCGCAGCCAAGGTTCCTGTCTACAAGCAATCCCCGCTGATCACCGCCGTGGCCTTTTCGCCCGATGGCCAATGGATGGCCGTTTCCGGCTATCGCGAGATCCTTCTGCATGAGATGTCCGCCGGGCGCCCAGCAAAGCTGGCGGCTCGCCTTCCGGGACGGGCCATGCGCATCCACGGACTGGCGTTTTCGGCCGACTCCAAGACCCTGGTGGCCACCGGTGGTGACCCCGCGCAGTCCGGTGAAGTCCAAGTATGGGATGTGGCCGGGCGGTCGCTACGGTCAGAGACCAAGCTGGCGGCCGACACGTTTTTCGGCGTCGCCCTATCGCCCGACGGCACCCGCGCGGCCTTCGCCGGAGCTGATAAATCGATCCG
>JAPKYX010000002.1 GCA_026394075.1 Acidobacteriota bacterium | reverse complement strand
CAAACGGCTGTTGGGCGAGAATACTCTGTTCACGCTCAAGCCCGGCGCTGATCTGGCTGGACGCCTGATCAGCCGTATGCAAGGGGCAGGCCACTGGGTCGCCCGCCACCCGGGCTGCGTCAACATCGTCTACGCCGAGGGTATCAGCCCCCAGGGCACACTGAACACCAACACGGCCAACTCCTACAACGACAGCCGCTTCCTCATTCGCATCGGTGCCGATGGCGTTCCCGTCATGTCCGGCAGCTGGATCGCCACCACGGAGCCGGGCAAGAAGTATGCGCTGGACCCCAAGCTGCGCAACCCCGGGGGCGCGGCGCACATCACGCTCGGGCAGCACAAGGCCTGGGTGGTGGGCGTTCACAATGCCTCCAAGCCGTCCGCCCACGAGGCGCTGGTGCAGGCCCAGCCCTTGCGCATTACCCGCGATCGCAACAACGACCTCCGCCGCGATGGCGACCCTGGCGACCTGGGCATGTTCGGCATCAACCAGCACCATGGCTGGAGCCGGACCGACGACGACATTGACGTCGATAGCGCGGGCTGCCTTGTCTGCCGTTCCCAGAGCGGCCATGCCGAGTTCATGAAGCTGGTCAAGACCGATGCCCGCTACGGGGTCAGCCGGGGCTATACCTTCATGACTTCCGTACTGGATGGCCGGACCGTTTAGGTCCGGATGGTATTCTAAAGATACCCATGAAGATCGCCCTCGGCGCCGATCACGCCGGTTTCCAACTGAAAGAACACTTGCGGCAGCACCTGCTCCAGCAAGGTCACCACGTCGTAGACGTCGGTACAAGTTCTGAAGAATCAACGGACTACCCGGACTACGCGGCCCAGGTGGCGCAGCAGGTGGCCCAAGGCGAGGCCGAATGCGGCTTGCTGGTCTGTTCGACAGGCGTCGGCATGTCGATTGCGGCCAACAAAGTGGACGGCATCCGGGCGGCTCTCGCCGTCAATGAAGATGAAGTGCGTCTCACCCGCGCCCACAACAACGCCAATATTCTGGCCATCGGTGCCCGCTTTACCAGCCCGGAAGAGGCCGATAAGTACGCTGACGTCTTCCTGTCCACCGCCTTTGAAGGGGGCCGCCACCAGCGCCGCTTGGACAAGGTGTCGCAGTTAGAGCAACAGTGACGCAGGTGGAGCAACAGTGACGCAGGTGGAGCAACAGTGACGCAGTTAGAGGAACAAGTGACCGAACAACAGAGCATGGCCCGCAATCTGGCGGCCGTTGATCCCGAAATCGCCCGCGCCATTGAGCATGAGCTTGAACGCCAGCAGACCTACATCGAACTGATCGCCAGCGAAAACTTCACCTCCGAAGCCGTGCTGGAAGCAACCGGCAGCGTGCTCACCAATAAGTACGCCGAAGGTTACCCCGGCCGCCGCTACTATGGCGGTTGCGAGTTCGCCGATGTCGTTGAAACCCTGGCCCGCGATCGCGCCAAGCAGCTTTTCAAGGCCGAATACGCCAACGTCCAGCCGCATTCCGGCAGCCAGGCCAACCAGGCCGCGTATGCCGCCGTGCTGCAACCGGGCGACACGATTCTGGGCATGAATCTCTCGCACGGCGGCCACTTGACCCACGGCCACCACCTGAACTTTTCCGGCAAGACCTACAAGTTCGTCCCCTACGGCGTCCGTCAGGACAACGAACTGATCGACTACGACGAACTGGCCCGGCTGGCGGATGAGCACAAGCCGAAAATGCTGGTGGCCGGTGCCAGTGCCTACTCCCGCGTCATCGACTTCGCCCGCTTCCGCGAGATCGCCGATTCAGTGGGCGCGCTGTTGATGGTGGACATGGCCCACTATTCCGGCCTGATCGCCGCCGGCCTCTACCCCAACCCCTGTGAGCATGCCGACATCGTCACATCCACCACGCACAAAAGCCTGCGCGGTCCCCGCTCCGGCCTCATCCTGGCGCGCGAGAAGTACGGCAAGGCGATCGACCAAAACGTCTTCCCCGGTGCCCAGGGCGGTCCGCTGGTGCATGTGATGGCCGCAAAAGCGGTCTGCTTCCTGGAAGCGATGACGCCGGAATTTGTCGACTATCAGCGCCGTGTGATGGCTAATGCCAAGGCACTGGGTGTGTCGCTGCAAGGCGAAGGCTTCCGGGTGATCTCCGGCGGCACGGATTCGCACCTGGTGCTCGTCGATGTATTCGCCAAAGGCGTGCGCGGCAAGGAAGCCGAGGGTTCGCTCGACAAGGCGCATATCACGGTGAACAAGAACGGCATCCCGTTCGACCAGAACCCCCCGCTGAACCCCAGCGGCATCCGCCTGGGTACTCCCGCCGCCACCACGCGCGGCTTTGGCGAAGCAGAGTTCACGAGCGTTGGCCGCCTGATCGCCGAGGTCCTGGCCGAACCGGCGTCCGATGACAACATCGCCCGCGTGCGCCGCAAAGTGACAGAGTTGACCGAACGCTTCCCGCTGTATGCGTGGAAGAACTCCCGGGTCTAGAAACGCCAATTACACTGGCTGCTCCTAAACCAAGCCAACGCCGACGCTGAGCCGCGACAGCATGGAGCGGAGTGCTCCTAAATCTATTGGTCAAGTAAGAAGGAGCGGTTCGGGTCGGGGTGGGGGCAAGCAGCTGGCCGGGCTGATCAGGTCACCAGCTCGCCAGGGTAGACTCCGCTCCATAACTGTCGCGGCTCAGGTGGGCCGTTGGTGGCTCGAACACACCTTGAGCGGTCGGGGAATTGAATCAGGATTGAAAGGGACAGCCCCGCGCTCACGCACGGGGCTGTTGGTTTATCGGGTGGTTTATCGGGGCCTACTGCTCAGCGACGCAGGGGTTGGTGAGTTCGCCGATGCCTTCGATGAAGACGGTCATCACTTCGCCGGGCTTCAGCCAGCGCGGGGGCTTGTGGCCCAGGCCGACGCCGGGAGGCGTGCCGGTGGAGATGACGTCGCCGGGTTCAAAGGTGAACACCTTGGAGAGGTGCTCCACCAGTTCCGGGATGCCGAAAATCAGTTCTTTGGTGGAGGAGTCCTGCACGGTGACGCCGTCGATCCGGAGGCCGATGCGGAGGTTGTGCGGGTCAGCGATTTCGTCGGCGGTGACAATCCAGGGGCCCATCGGGCAAAAGGTGTCGAACGTCTTGCCCATGATCCACTGGCTGGTCTGGAGCTGCCAGTCGCGCGCGGAGACGTCGTTGACGATGGTGTAGCCAAAAACGTAATCCATCGCGTTCTCTTTGGTGACGTGGCGGCCGGGCTTGCCCATGATCACCGCGAACTCGGCTTCGTAGTCCGGCTTCTCGGAGTTCTTGGGCAGCACGACGTCCTCGCCGGGGGCGATGACGCTGTTGGGGAACTTGTTGAACACCACCGGAGTGGTCGGGATGGCCATGCCGGATTCAATGGCGTGATCGCGATAGTTCAAGCCGATGCAGATGACCTTGGGGGGGCGCGGAATGGGCGCGTGCAGCTTGACGGCGCTCAAGGGCACCGGCGTGCCTTTGTTGGCCGCACCGATGGCGGACTGGCCAGCGGCGATGGCACCGCACATGTCGGCAAAACCCAAAACCGGGACAACCTGATCGCCTTCGACGATGCCGACCGAGGGCGCGGATCCATTGAGAGAAAACGTGACTAGCTTCATGGTGACGCCCATGAGTTTATCAAAGACGTCGCCGCTGGGGAGGCTCCGGCTCACGGAGTTCCGGGGGCGCCCGATAATTTCCTTGAAGTATCTGTTGGGAGGGCGTAATCTTTCTTAACAGAAGGGTCGTTTCATTACTCGGAGGGAATGAAGCGTCCAGCTGATCTTCAAGGTCCCCGGTCGGACCGGAATCCACCGCCCCAAGTGTTGGGCGATTGGTGGGATAGCATGGATGCGGGTTTCGGGGCCATGAGGAAACCAGCGGGTGGTTGCAATCAACGAAATTGTGTCAGCGGACGGTGGGACGCACGCCGCTGGATGAACTATGCACAGCCGGTAGCGCTGGTGCTGGCCGTACTGGCCGGAAACTCCGCTCAACTGTCTGCGCAAGCACTGATGGGTGGTCAAGGCCGGGGCCCTTCGGTGGTCCTGTTCTCCAATGACCGGGCCGTGCTGGAGGCTGGCGATCCGCGCAAGGATTTGCCCTGCACTGTCACCCATGAAAAGCCGGTCCTGGGCTTTGATCTCAAGTTTCACGCCTCCTTTGATGTCAGCGTGCCCTTGGCGGAGCTTTCGGGTACGGAGAACCTGCTGACGATTGTCTTCCGGGTGATTCCGGAAGCGGAAAAGGATGAGCCCCGATACTTCACGCAGAGAATTCGGGTTCCCTCCATCGCCGATGAGGCCAAAGGCGAAGCATTCCTGCAGGGGGGCTTTGAGCTGGGCGAAGGCAAATACCACATCGACTGGCTGATCCGGGACCGGAGCGAGCGAGTCTGTTCGTCGTACTGGGATGTTGAAGCGGCGCTGGCGGTCCAGGCGTCCGAGTTTGAGCAGTTTCGCGAGGAGCCGCCAGTCGAACGCAACCCGGACAGCCCGCTGAGCGTCAAGATGTTAGTGAATTTTGCTCCCCAAAACTCGCGTTCAGCCAGTTTGCAGCCCATTGATGTCAGTGCGCTGGTGTCGATCCTGCGGACGATCGCCCGGGATCCGCGGATCGGCAAGTTCTCCCTGGTGGCGTTCAACATGCAGGATCAGAAGGTTCTCTACCGCCAGGAAGATAGCGACAAGATCGATTTCCCCTCCATCGGCAAAGCCTTGACGGCACTGAAGTTGGGAACGGTGGACTTGGGTAAGCTGGCCCAGAAGCACAGCGACACGGAGTTTCTGGCCGGTTTGCTGCGCGAGGAGCTGAAGTGTGACAAGCCACCGGATGCGCTGATTTTTGCCGGGCCCAAGGCGATGCTGGACGAGAATGTGTCGCACGATGCGTTGCGCGAAGTGGGAGAAATTAGCTACCCGATTTTCTACATGAATTACAATCTTTCACCCCAGCAGGTGCCGTGGCGAGACTCCATCAGCCATGCGATCAAGCACTTCCGCGGCACGGAGTACACGATCAGCCGCCCGCGCGACCTGTGGTACGCTGTCAGTGAAATGGTGTCCCGGGTGGCCAAGTCCCGCCCTACCCGGCGGGCGCAAGTACAGGGGGTGCAATAACTTGGCGACCGCACGCGGAATGCTTCTGACGGGCTTGGCGTTGTCTGCCGCCCTGCCGGGGTGGGCCCAGCAAACGCCAACCTATCTGGCCCCTTGGGTGAGTTCGCCCATGGCGGTGGTGGAACGGATGCTGGAATTGGCCAAGGTGAAGCCGGGTGAAACCGTGTTTGACTTGGGTTCTGGCGACGGGCGGGTATTGATTGCGGCCGTCAATAAGTTTCAGGCCAAGGGCATGGGTGTGGAACTCTCCCAGCGGCTGGTCAAGTTGAGCGAGGACAACATCCAAAAGGAAGGCCTGGAGGGCAAGATCCAGGTGATCCACGGCAACATGCTGGACGTGGACGTCAGCAAGGCGGATGTGGTCACCATGTACCTGGTTCGGGATGCCAACGATATGCTGCGGCCGAAGCTGGAGCGGTCTCTAAGAGTGGGGGCGCGCGTCGTCTCGCATGATTTCGAAGTGCGTGGTTGGAAGCCCGCATACGTGGATAAGGGTTCGGGTGGTGGCAAGAGCCGCCCGCATGCCATCTACGTGTACGAGATGCCCCAGCACTCCAAGTAGTACTGGATGGTTGATCAATCAGGCACCTCGGCGGTGCAACCAGACGGGAAGCGTTTTGATGTGGTGGGCGTTGGACTCAATGCCACCGACACGCTGATCCTGCTACCCAAGTTTCCGGCCTATGCCGGCAAAGAGCCCTTTCGGGAAGAGATGCTGAGCCCGGGCGGCCAAGTGGCCAGCGCGATGGTCAGTTGCGCGCGACTGGGGCTGCGCGTCAAGTACATCGGCACTGTGGGCGACGACCTGCGGGGCGATGTGCAACTCGACAGTCTCCGCCAATCGGGCATCGATATCTCTGACGTTTATGTGCGCCAGAACTGTCCCAATCAGACGGCCTATATTCTGATTGACGAGGCGACCGGCGAGCGCACCGTTCTCTGGCAACGCCAGGATTGTCTGCGCCTGCAGCCGGAAGACATCCGGCCGGAGATGATTCTGGAAGCGCGCCTGCTGCACATTGACGGCCACGACACGCCGGCCGTGGCGCGCGCGGCGGCCATTGCTCGCGAGGCGGGGATTCCGGTGACGGTGGACGTCGACACCATCTATCACGGCTTTGAGGATGTCCTGCGCCACGTGGACTATCTGGTGACATCCAGCGAGTTCCCGACCCGGTGGACCAATGAAGCGGACCCGTTCAAGGCACTGGAGCGGATACAGAAAGAGTTTGGGATGCGCGTGGCGGCCATGACGCTGGGCTCGCAGGGGTCACTGGCGCTGCTGGATGGGCGTTTCCACTATTCGCCAGCGTTTGTCGTCAACTGCCTGGATACAACCGGCGCGGGCGATGTCTTCCACGGAGCATTCTGCTATGGCGTGCTGGCGGGCTGGGACATTGGACGGACACTGACATTCTCCAATGCGCTGGCCGCCCTGAACTGCACGGCCCTGGGTGCTCGCGGCCGGCTGGCATCTGCCGATGAGGCTTGGAAGCTGATCGCCCGCGGTGAACGGCGCTCTCATCGCGACTACGAGGCGTATCGAGTGGACGATACCCCGCTCAGCTAGTTGCCCCCAAGCCTATGATCCCGCTGCGAGACCTCAACCGGAGCTACACGACGCCACTGGTGACGATGGCGATCATCGCGATAAACGTCGCGGTGTTCCTCTACCAGGCGACGCTTGATCCGTTCTCCGGCAACCACTTCATCATGGAGTACGGCCTAGTTCCGGCGCGATTTCACTTCAGCGCCCTGGTGACGTCGATGTTTCTGCATGGCGGCTGGCTGCACCTGATCGGCAATATGTGGTTTCTGTGGATCTACGGCGACAACATCGAAGATGTGTTGGGCCGGGGCCAGTTTCTGTTCTTCTATCTGGCCTGCGGCATCCTGGCGATGGCGTCGCAGATGGCGGTGGCACCGTTCTCGAGAATCCCCAACGTCGGAGCCAGTGGAGCCATCGCCGGAGTGATGGGCGCCTATCTGGTGAAGTTTCCGCACGCCCGAATTGTGACGTTGTTCTGGTTTGGGTTGATCTTTACGCTGGACGTGCCGGCGGTGCTGATTCTGGCGTATTGGTTCATCCTGCAGTTGTTTAGCGGCGTGGGTTCGGTGGCGGAGGCCAGTTTGCGCGGGGGCGTGGCCTGGTTTGCCCACATCGGCGGCTTTATCGCGGGCATCGTGCTGATCCTGGTGATGCGCACGCGGGAGGCGCATCTGCGGCGCGCTGATTTGAACTGGTAGTTCTCCAGCCGGCTGCTGGAGAGCGCGGCCAAGCGGGAAAGCGCGACAATAGAAGATCCGCGGCTTTAGCCGGGGAATCTGAACGAAGCAAACTATGTGGCGACTCCCCACCATCTACTCTGAAGACCTGCCGGCCGTTGACGTCCTGGCTATCGCCGCGCATCCCAGCAACATTGAACAGACCTGTGGCGGCACGCTGCTGAAGATGGCCGAAAAGGGCTACCGCACCGGCGCGCTCGACTTAACGCAGGGCGAAATGGGCACGCGCGGCACGCCGGAACAGCGGATGGAAGAAGGCGACGTCGCCGCCAAGCATCTGCAATTGACGTGGCGCGGCAACATGGCTCTACCGGACGCGCGCCTGGAAAACTCCCTCCCCGGCCGCATGACGCTCGCCGGTGAGATCCGCCGTCTGCGCCCGCGGGTGGTGATTATTCCCTATTGGGAAGCCCGCCACCCGGATCACTACAACGCCTCGACGCTCTGCTATGAGGCCTGCTTTCTGGCTGGTCTAGCCAAGCTGGACGACAACCTGCCGCCGCACCGGCCGGGCAAAGTGATCTACGCCGCGCAGTACGCCAACGTCACCCCCAGCTTTGTGGTCGACATCACGCGCGAGTTCGACCGGCGCATGGACGCGCTGCTGAGCTACCAGTCACAGTACGGTCCCTCGAGCGAAGCGCCGGAGCTGTTTCCGGCCGCGACCGAGATCCGCGACCGCCTGGCCGCCGTCGCCCGCTACTACGGCGGCCTCATCGGCGCCAAGTATGGTGAAGCGTTCGTCGTGAAAGAGACGATGGCTGTCGATGATGTGGTGTCGATGGGCGTGCGGAGCTTCTAGCCCCGGGATTTTGTCTAGCCCCATGCGTCAGCTTGGGGCTTTCTCCTGGACCCGGCAGAAGCCCCAAGCTCACGCATGGGGCTGGACCCGAAACAAGCCCCATGGTCTGATCTGACGGCCTATCTGATCTGGTTCGGCAGCCGGTGCAGGGGGTGGAAGGTGTGCTCCACGCGGTCGCCCTTCACCACGCACACTCTCACGCCGGAGCCTTCCGGGCTGAGCGGCATGCCGACCGGGCCGTTCACCACCATCTCGATGCCCGCATCCTCGGTGCGGTAGCCTCGATGCGTGTGTCCGGCGAAGGCTTGCTTGACGCCGTACTTCCGCAGCAGCGCCATGTAGTCCTCACGCACGGCCAGCGGCAGATTGAAGTAGCCATCCGGCTCCGCTACCTTCATCGTGAACCACGGATGATGCTGGAACAGCACGATCGGCTTGGCACCGGCGGCGCGCAAACTAGCCAGTTCCGTGTCGAGCCACGCGCGCTGCTTCGCCACCTCAGCCGCCACCGCGCCCGGCGTGTGGATGATCGTCGTGTTGATCACCACCCCGGCGAATTCGCCTAGGCGGAAGGAATACCAGTCCCGCCCGAACGTCTTGCGGTAAAAGGCCAGCGTCTCGGGCGTGGGCGCGTTGCCGATATCGTGATTGCCCGGCAGGTCGTAGACCGGGATGCTGCCCGCGATCAACTTCTTGATGCGGAGATACTCCGCGATCTGCGCCGGGTCGCCGGGTTTGTTCACCAGATCGCCGGTGATGATGACGAAATCGGGCTTCCAGCGGTTCACCGTGGCGACGGCGAATTCGAAGTTGGCGGTCTCCTGGGCGAACTCCTTGTCGCCGGTATGCATGCCGAACTGGGGGTCAGTGATCTGGACGAAAACCATGGTGGAACTTATTGTCGCCCATTGGTGTCAAAATACGGTGAGAGAACCAGCGTGGCCGATTATTCGCCAGGGTACCCGATCACCGGAAGTCTGGAGCGCGACAGTGGCTTTGCCACTGCCGACGAATGGCTGGCGGAAGGATTGCGCCACGGTTCAGAAGAAGCGTTTGAGGCCCTGATCCAGCAGTTTCAGCACCCGGTCCACAATCTGGTTTATCGCTTGCTGGACGATCCCGGCGAAGCGCCCGACGTTTTGCAGGAAGTCTTCCTGAAGGTATTCCGCAAGATCAGCCTGTTCCGCCATCAGTCCAGCTTAAAGACCTGGATTTACCGGATCGCCGTCAACGAGGCGTATAACCATCGCCGGGCGTTCAGCCGCCACCGGCGTCAGCAGGTGGGCCTGGATGCCCCCATTGATGAGGGACTCAGCTATCAGGACGTGCTGGCGGACCACAGCGAATCGCCGTTTGATCTCGTCGCCAGCCGTGAAACGCAGCAGCGGATTGAAGCCGCGCTGCTGGAGATCAACCCGGTCTTCCGGGCGGCCGTGATTTTGCGGGATCTGGAAGAGTTGAGCTACGAAGAGATCGCCGATGTGTTGCAGGTAAACCTGGGCACGGTGAAATCGAGAATTCTGCGAGGCCGCGAAGCCTTGCGCCGTGTGTTGGCGGAATCGCCAGGCCGCTCCCTAACCGGGGAACCGCGCCGGGCCTAGAGCGTTGGAAAATCATGAAAAAGACCGGCCACCAGTTCGAGTCGCAACCCGTGAAAGCTCCAGTGGGATTACCCTGCCGCGAGGTGCTTCACCAAGCGCTTGATTATGTCGATGGCCTGCTGGACGTTGAGGCATCAACCCGGATCCGGCGGCATCTGGCGGACTGCCCGGATTGTGCGGCGCGCCTGGAACACGCGGCGTCCATGCAGTCGGCCCTGCGGACCTTGCCGTCGCGGCGGGTTCCGATGGCTCTCACCACCTCTCTGCGCGTGATCGCCTCGCGTGAACTGGCCCGTCAACGCCGCTGGCGCGGCATGGCGCAAGCCTACGCCAGCGTCATCACGGACCTGAAGCTGTGGTTCAACAACCTGTGGCGGCCGATCGCACTGCCGTTCGCGGGTGGCTTGATGACGTCCTCGCTGCTGTTCAGCATGATCGTCTCGTCCTACCCTCTGCGCGGCCATTCGCTGGAAGATGACGTGCCCACCGTGCTCTACACCGAGGCGACGTTTAAGAGCATGGTGCCGATTGAGTTCTCCGACGACGACCTGATTGTCGAACTGATGGTCGGTGACGAAGGCCGCGTGCTGGACTACCGGATCGTCGGCGGTGGCAGCGCCCAAGACCCCAAGATGCGGGGAGCCATGACCAACCTAATGCTCTTCAGCGAATTCCGCCCGGCCACTGCTTTTGGTCAACCCGTCCACGGCCGCATCCGCGTCAGCTTCCGGCGCGGGCATATTGACGTGCGGGGGTAGGGGCTGAGGGCCGTCATTCGGGCGGGCGATCTTGCCAGCCCGCCGCTAGAGCATGTCCTGAAACTGCTGGACCGACATCCCTGACACGCGAATCAGCGCCCGCAAAGTACCTGGGGCAACTTCGCGGTGGAGAGGAACTGACAAAACCGCGGGGTGGCCGGGCTTGATCAAGATGACATGGCTGCCCACTTGACGATCCCGTGTCCAACCGGCTTTAAGGAACGCCCGCACCGCCCGCTCGCCGGAGATGACGGGCAAAGACACTACGCCACTTCCACTTCGCGGACCTCTATGGCCAAGGGCAGGTTATTGGCTCGGCGGGCCGCCAAGCAGCCCTGGATAGCCTCGCGTACATTCTCGATGGCCGAGGCTTCGGTTTCTCCCTGCGAAATACATCCCGGCAAGGACGGACACTCCGCCACGATCATCCCCGTTTCGTCCCGTTCCAGTGTGATCAGCAGCCGCATGTATCTATACTATCCAAGGCCGCTCAAGATGGCTGGCGAAGCAACTCTTGGCGAGTTCCTGGTCCCGCTTGTAGATACATCTGGCTAGAATGGGGCATGGAGGATGGCCTCGCTACTTCCGAGACCATGTCAGCCGCGCAGCCAAGCACGATGAACCAGCTTGACCAGCCAATCGCCGCCCGTGTGATCACTCCACCCCAGGAGGCTGGTGACCCGCTGGAAGGCTGCCCAGAAATCCACCTCCCATCGGGATCAGCCGCCGATCTGATTGACTGGGACGGCGGCGAACGGTAACGGTGCTCCAGCGGGAGCAACCTGTGCCCAAGCGCCAGCTGGAGCCTCCAGGTGCCCATGCTTCGTGGCCACAGGCACCGTATCTGTTAAGTGCGCTCACAAGCTCCGGTTGACGCTTCTTCTTGGATGAGAAAGCCAGCGAGCTCAAGAACCACCTCTGTAAGTTTTCCCAAGGGGCGCATTTCCCAAGGGAACAGAATTGCTTCGCCCGAACCCGCAGGGCCATGTACGGACTGATTTCTGAACTTCACCAATTGGTCGAGAGCCTCATCCGGGTTGTATGCTCGTCCCGGCTCAAAGACTCTGCATGCCTTCATCAGTATTGGCGTATACTCCTTCTGCTTCCATTTGAGCGCTTCGCGGAGGCGGGTCTTCAGATCTGACTGCAAGACGCGGACAATATCGAGAAAAGACCGTTGATCTAGGCTGCTGTCGAACCGAACGGCGCGAATTCGTTCTTCTAGAACTCTTCTTGTGACTGTCTCCAGCAAACGGAAGGCATTCACGAATTTGTTGGACCCAGGATCATCCGCAGCGATGTCATTTGCCAATGCAAGGCATATCCGGTCTTCATCGAACAGAGAAGATTCAAGGGACTGGCGGAGGTTCCGCAACGGACTTATCTCTTCAAAGCTAGCGGGCTCAAAGTTGACGGACCAAAAGCGAAAAATGGCTCTCGTCGATAAGGATAGGCGAGATATCAAGAGCTGAATTTCTCGACGCTGCTCAGGACTGTAAGGAGGACCCGGATAGATGCGTAGCGTTTGGCTCAAGTCATGCCCATAGTCGCTCGTGCCAAATGAGGTGATCTCTTCCAAGCACCCTGTGAAAAGCACGCTCGGTGACCCGACCTCTACTCGTAGGCCGGGAATCGCCTCACTCTCGATCTTGTATTCAGAACTTGCGTAGCCGTGCTCGTCCAACGCGCTCACAAAAACTTCCACCAAAGCGGACGTTTGGATGCCTACTTCCGGAATGATATGGAGGTCGTGTGGAACACCCGCAAGCCACTGATCGAGTGCGTCAACGAACATCCGGTGCACGAAGACTGTAGAGCAATTTGGACACCAATCCCCAGGAATCAACTTTCGGTAGCGGTTGCCTCCCGAGCTGTGAGATTCGTATTCGACATCTCGATCTTCGAGCTGCACGCCACACTTGGGGCATTGACCAGGTTCCCCCTCAATCCAACCTGCTCCTGTCCCATTGTCGAAGTCGGCCCTACGATAAGTGGTTGACCTGTTTACCATTGCATACACGCCCTACGCACTATGCTACAGCTGGCGGTCGAACATGCCTGATTGGGTTTCGCGAGCTGCCTCCTGCGCCACGAGCAGAAGTGAGGGAGGCCCCTCCGTTTCAATAGGGCTCCCTGCCTCCAGTTTGCCCGAAAATTGGCGGCACGGTGAGTACGTACTGTTGCTCCTCCGACCTCTTGTGCTGATCCAGCCAGTGTCGCGCGCCAAGGCTGTTGATTGTCTTGGCTATGCGTCGTCGCTGAGCTAAGCACTCTTCAACGAGTACGTATCGAAACGACGGCGCGAAGCTACATCATCACGCTACTGCCCCGGTGGGATGAGGGCCGTGTGGCGGGAGGTGAGCTTCCAGTCCTTGCCCATTTTCACCCACACCATCATCATGTCCAGCGGGATGGTGCCGTGGTTGGTGGCGATGCGGGCGTGATCGATTGGGGCGAGGCCAGGAATTCTTGCCTGCCAACCGAGTCTTGTCCTCGCTTAGGGGGCGAGAATTGCTGGGGGAGAGGCCAGGGAAGCTGGAAGGGTGAATCTGAAGGCTGCACCCATTCCCGCGGCCGACTCGACCCAGATACGTCCACCGTGGCGTTCTACGATCTTCTTGCAAAGTGCCAGCCCGATGCCCGTGCCGGGGATTTCGTTTCGGTGGAGACGATTGAACATGCCGAAGACCTGCTCAAAATTCTTTGAGTCAATGCCGATGCCGTTGTCCCGCACCGAGAATAGCCAGCGGTCAAAGGTGCTCTCGGCAGTGATGTGGATACAGGGCGCGGCTTCGCCTCTGAACTGGATCGCATTGCCCAGCAGGGTCCGGAAAACCTGCTCCAGTGCCAGTTCATCGGCCACCAGGGTCGGCAACGTACCAGACGTCACTTTCGCACCGCTTTGCTGAATCGGTACTTCAAGGTGTTGCAGGGTGCGTGACAGCACCTGGTTGAAGTCTACCGGCGATAGATGGGTTCCGTTGCGCTGCGTCACGCTCCAGTAATCCAGCAGCGCCTTCAGTAGGGCCTCGATTCTTTGAGCACCCTCGACGGAATCGGAGATATGTTGCTCCGCATCTTTCCCCAGCCGGCCCCGGTACTCCTCAGCGACTAACTTGGTCAATTTCACGACCAGGCTGAGCGGTTCGCGAAGATCGTGCGTAAGCGCATGGCCGAAGGTCCGGAGTTCAGCATTGGCTGCCTCCAGCGCTTCCGCCGTCTGCCGGCGCTCGGTGATGTCGATGAAGGCACCCACCGCGCCGCGTGACCGGCCGGCATCATTGAAAAGAGGCACGGCATTGCCGAGCCAGCATCGATTCAGGCCGTCGTCGAACAGTACGTCAAATTCGTAGTCCCGCACGGGCTTCCCGGTGCGGGCAGCGGTCTGCATGGGCAGTTCCCCGGGCGGGATGTCCCGGCCGTCTTTGACTTCGCGCCAGTTGGTGGGCTGTTGGAGTTCAAGCGCCGACCTTGAAACATTGCCGGCGTGCGGCACCCGCAACAGCTCATAGGCCGCGCGATTGCCCACAATGCTTCGACACTCCACATCCTGCGCAATGAAGACGCCCACCGGGACCGCCTCCAGGACGGCGGCGATTTCCGCATAGCGCTTCTGATCGCTCAAATCGGTGACAATGACGCACAGACAGCCGATTCCATTCAGAAGCACATTCTGCATCGACAGGTAGACCGGTATGGAGACGGCATCGTCGGTTCTTAAATGGACTTCGGCTTTCCTTCTGCCCGAACTGTAGAGGAGAGTGGAGACGACGTCGGCATCTTCCGGGGCGAAGAACTCTTCGATGCGCGCGCCAATCACCTGTTCCAGCGGCCGGCGGAGCATGGCGGCAAAGTGGGCGTTGGAGAAGAGAATCAGCCCGTCAAGCGAAACAGTGATGGCACCTTCGCCCATCTCCTCGACCATGATCCGGTAGGCTTCATCCGCGCCCTTCAGCGTATAGACCTGGTCGCCCTCCGGACCGGCGGCGATGATCGCGTCCACCTCGCCGTTTCTCAGTGCGCGGAGCGTTTCTTCGGCTTCATCCAGGCGCGCCTGCAGCTCCCGATTGCGGTCCAGGAGATCCTGGCGTGTTTCAGCCGTCCGGCTAAGCGCCATGTTCGTTCCCCGTCGGCTCCACCGGTAGCGGACGCCGGGCAATATCCAGCCCGGCCAACACCCGCTCATTGTCGGACAGGTCTCCGATCATCCTTCGGGAGGGGAGCGGTAAGTTCTTCACCAGTGTTGGCGTGACGACGATCTGTTCGGGCGCCGCTTGCTCCGGATGTTGATAGATGTCGATCACTTCCAGGTCGTAGCCGCCCGGCAGATTCGCCTCACAAATGGCTCGAATGTTCTTGATCGCACGAGTGCACTTGGGGGTTGTTCCGGTAATGAAAAGGCGCAGGCGGTAGCGTGCCGGCCGGGGTTCCCCGGCAAGAGCGGCCTCGAAGGCCTTGATGCTGTCGGGTTTCTTTGGATTTGGCCGTTTCATGATTCCCGCCCTAGCTGCCGGGGCTGCAGGTCCAGGCCCACCAGCACCCGCTCGGTATTTGAAAGGTCGCCGATGATTTTCCGGACCGGCTCCGGGAGCTTTCGCACCAGTGTCGGAAGAGCGAGAATCTGGTCGCCCGCTGCCAGTTGCGGGTTCTGCAGCAGATCGACGATTTCGATGCGATATTCGCCCGACAGATGTTCCTCGCAGATCCGCTTTAGGTTGGCGAATGCTTGCAGCGACTTCGCGGTCTGTCCGGCCACATACAGCCTTAATTCCCATGTTTTGATGGCACGCTTTGAGGTGGTGGGCATTTTATCTTCGGCCTTCCCGGGCGCTGGTACTCCGGCCATTTCCTTCATGGGGACCTTTGGATGCGTAGCGGCTGGTGGCCATCGCCTCCCGGTCCTGCTCCCAGTTGGCCACTTTCAACTTCTCTTGAGCGATGAGCTGTCGCGATTCCTGCTCTTCGGTCTCCAGGTCCAACTGGAGGGCGGCGATCTGCGCGTCCAGCGCCTTTCGTTTGCGCTCCAGCAGGAGCTGCTTCCGTTCGATTTCCTGCCGGCTCAACAGCGCCGCGGAAGCGTCTTTGGCCTCCTGCGTGACGCGGGCGGAGCCGGTCAGCATTCCGGCTTCACCCAAATAGATCTCCCGCAGTTCGATGCCGTGGCGAGTCAAGAGAAATTCCCGAATCTGATTGGAATGGGCAACGCCACGGGCTTTGAGGATATAGATGCCGCGATTGCGCTCTCCCCCGCTCTCGATGTCGCGCAGCAGCAGCCACGCATCCACCAGCGACGACATGTCGACCTCCGTTTGCTCTTGAACGTTTGAACCGCTGGTCAAGGTGGTCATGACGGCGGTGATCTGCTTTCCTTTCAGGAAATCGATCAAACGCAGCAGGATGCTCCGGGTTTCGAAAGTAGTGCCGGCGTGCAGCAAGCCGGTAACCGGATCGACGACGACGATACTGGGGCCGAATTCCTTAATGATCTTGTGGATTTTCACCAGATGCATCTCAAGGCCAAACGTCGTTGGCCGAACCGAATGAAAATACAGGAGTCCCTTGTCGACCCAGCGCTTCAAATCGATGCCGATCGATCGCATGTTGCGCATGATCTGGTCTGCGGACTCTTCAAAAGAGAAGAACGCGCACTTCTCTCCGCGGGCGCACGCGGCGTTGACGAAGTGCGCGGTGAGGCTGGTTTTCCCCGTGCCTGACGTTCCTGAGACCAGAATGCTGCTGCCCCGAAAGTAGCCGTCGCCGCCGAACATCGTGTCCAAAGCGGGAACGCCCGTGGATATCCGGTCGTTCGAGACCCCGTACTTCAGATCACTGGAGGTCACCGGCAGCACAGAAATGCCGTCGCTCTCAATCAGGAACGGGTACTCATTCATCCCATGGGTGGAGCCGCGGTACTTAACGACGCGCATACGCCGCGTCAGAACCGTTTCAGTAACCCGGTGATCGAGCAGGATGACGCAATCGGAAAGGTACTCTTCCAGTCCGTGACGGGTGAGGGTGTTCTGGCCGCGTTCTCCGGTGACAATCGTGGTGAGATTGCGGTCCTTCAGCCAGCGGAAGAGACGCCGCAGTTCCGCTCGCAAGACCGCTTGATTTTCGAGCCCGGCGAACAACGCCTCCACGCTATCGAGGAGCACCCTTTTGGCTCCAATCGAATCCACCGCGTGTCCCAGCCTGACGAACAGCGCTTCCAGGTCGTACTCGCCGGTTTCCTCGATCAGGCTCCGTTCCAGATAGATATGGTCGATCGCCAGTTTCTTGCGCTTGATCAGATCAGGCAGATCAAACCCGAGCGACGCGACATTACTGGCGAGTTCGTCGGCGGTTTCTTCAAAAGAAAGACACACTCCGGGCTCGTCAAACTCGGTTGCTCCGCGAACGAGGAATTCCATGCCGAGCAACGTCTTCCCGCAGCCCGCGCCGCCACAGACCAGAGTGGGACGTCCTCGCGGAAGACCGCCGAGCGTAATCTCGTCGAGTCCGTGGATGCCCGTCAAGCATTTAGGAAGACCGCCTGAAATGATTTTGGTTGTCTTGGTTTTTGTTTCTGGTTTGGGAGATCGCATTTCGCCTATCGAACGATGAACGCCTGCTGGGCCTAGGGCTACTTTGTAGCACCTTAGTGGCCAATCGCATGCAGGTAGAGCGCGTTCCTGGCCCGAACTGGGGGAATCGGCGTAAGTAGCTGACTCCTAACGGATAATGCGTCCATGATCCGCAGCGGAAGGACGGCGGGAGCCACGTTGCTGATCGAAATCGATTGTCCGGGGAAGGTCGCGTGACCAAGCAAATGACCAAATACGGTCACGGTTGGTGTAATGACTCAGAAGTTCGCAGCGTTTCAAGATTCCCGTCAGGCCGCCAAGAACACCCTTTGCTGCTTTGCGGTTTGGCGGGAGAATAGCCCAGGATTGTTGTTGGGGACTTCGGAGACAGGAGACTAGCGGGCTGCGGAAAAGGCGGAGGATTCCTCAGTCCAAGCACAAGCTCGGGCCGGAGAGGCTGATCACATTGGCGATTCGGATGCGCGCCGAATGATGTTCGACGCGCAGATGGGCGGCGAGGCCGTGGTCGTGCTGCCTGCGGTCTTACTGCGCCGGTGGGATGCGGGCGGTGTGGCGGGAGGTGAGCTTCCAGTCCTTGCCCATCTTCACCCACACCATCATCATGTCCAGCGGGATGGCACCGGGGGTGCCGGGGTTGTTGGTGACGCGGGCGTGGTAGATAGCGGTGGTGCCGTGGATCTTCACCACCGGCGTGTTCTGGACGGCGAAGTGGGGCGGGGTTTTCACGATGGCCGCGATGCATTCGGCCTTGTTTTCCAACTTGCCCAGCGAGTGGACGTAGGTGAGGTCATCGGCCAGCAGAGCCTTTAGGTCAGCTTCCACGGCCTTCTCATCACCGGCCGCGGCGTACACGGTTCCGGAAAGCGACACGGCGCCCAGCGCCAGCGCGACAAAAAACGAAAGGGGCGATTTCATCGCCCCTGATCGTATCCCAAATTTTGCGGTGCGTCGAGCACCCAAATACTGCTTGCCCCAAGAACCGCTTGCTTGCGCGCGCGGCTCGGTAGCATCGACGCGTTACCGAGCCGCGACCGCGAGGGAGCGGTCCTGGCTGGTTTCGCGACTGTTAAGCTGCGCGCTCCATGGCCGGGACTTCCTGGTCAATTTTTGCCACCTTTACGTTGCGGGCCACGCCGATCTTGCCGAGGAACCAGATGCACATCCAGGTGATGTCCACTTCGTACCAGGCCAAGCCGTGCCGGGCTGAGGCCTGATGAGCGTGGTGGTTGTTGTGCCAGCCTTCGCCAAAAGTGATCAGCGCCACCCACCAGTTGTTGCGGGAATCGTCCTTGGTGTTGAAGCGGCGGCTGCCCCACATGTGCGTGGCGGAGTTCACGGCCCAGGTGGCGTGCCATCCGGCGACAATGCGGACAAAGGTGCACCAGAAAGCCAGCGACAGGCCGAACAGCGGATTCACCACAATCGCGCCAATGATGCCCGCGCCGATGCCGAAGGCCGTCAGCGGCACCCAGTGCCAGTTGTTCAGCCAGACATAGAAGGGTTCACGCGCCAGATCCGGAGCATAGCGTGCCGTCACCGAGGTGTTGTTGTGCATCGCATCGCCCACCCCCATCCAGATGATGTGCGCCCACCAGGCGCCATCGCGCGGCGAATGCGGGTCGCCCGGCTTGTCGGAGAGCTGGTGATGGACGCGGTGCGTCGCCACCCAGCTGATCGGGCCGCCCTGCAGCGTCATAGAGCCGCAGACGGCAAACAGGTAGTCCAGCCACTTCGGCACCTTATAGGCGCGGTGGGTGTGCAAACGGTGGTATCCCATTCCGATGCCCCAGCCGATACACATCCAGTAGAGTACGGCGGTGAACAGCGCAGCGCGCACGTCCCACAAAAAGATGACAGTGATCAGTGCCAGAATATGAAAAGCCGTGAAGGCGACGACGGTGGGCAAGTTCAGCTTGCTGTGGTCCTTGTTGGCGAATAGGTCGGTCATAAATCCTCTCATCTGCCACGTTATCAGCTGCTTGAATGGACCCGTGTAAAAGTTGTGTAATTTTGGCTTTCCGATTGATTAGATTCAGCTTATGACCTCCGGCGACGTCCGATACCACCGCCAATTCCGCTCCTCGGCCATCCCGGACCCGCATGACGTGCTGGTCTACCTGCCGCCGGGCTACGAAGCCGACCAGCGCCGCCGCTATCCGGTTTTATATCTGCAAGACGGCCAGAACGTGTTCGACGGCGAAACCGCCTTCATCCACGGCCAGGAGTGGGGCGTGGATGATTCGGCGGAACACCTGATCCGGGAAGGCGAAGTGAAGCCAGTGATCATTGTGGCGGTCTACAACGCGGGCCCCAACCGGATCGACGAATACACCCCCACGCGCGACCACAAAACCAAACGCGGCGGCAAGGCATACCTCTACGGCCGGATGCTGGTGCGGGATCTGAAGCCGTTCATCGATTCGACGTATCGCACGCTGCGGGACCGCAAACATACCGGCCTGGGCGGGTCATCGCTCGGCGCGCTGGTGACCCTCTATCTCGGCCTGAAGCATGCGGACGTCTTCGGCAAGCTGGCCGTCATGTCGCCATCGGTCTGGTGGGATAACCGGGCGATCGTGAAGATGGTGAACGATTTTGAAGACCTGGAGCGCCCCATGATCTGGCTAGACGTCGGCACCCAGGAAGGCGGCGCCCCCCGCCGCACGCTCGCCGATACCCGGCAGTTGCGCGACGCGCTGGTCACTCAAGGCTGGCATCTAGGCACCAACCTGGGCTACTACGAAGCCATCGGCGCCGACCACTCCGAACGCAGCTGGGCTCGACGCGTGCCGACGATGTTGAAGTTCTTGTTTGGGAAGTAGGGGGGCTTACGACGCTCGCTGCTTGGTCATCAATTCGCGCAAGTAGGTATTGACGCGGGTCTGATAGCCGTCGCCTGACATCTTCAGCCACGCCAGGACATCCGCATCGAGGCGGATGGTGACGCTTTGCTTTTTGGGGCGGTAGAACCTCCCCACGATCGCGTCCGAGGGAAACTCGCGAATCTCGGGGATGTCCGAGAGGTCGATTTCACTGTCGGGCCTTTGGGCCAGACGCAGCAGGTCTGCCCTTTGCTTAGCGGTGAGTTGCTTCATAGAGCTTCCTTTCGTGCCGGGTGGCCTGGCGGGCGGAGATGATCCGGATCACTTCGTCCGGCCCGTCCTCATGGTAGGTATGCACGGCCACCAGCAAAATCAACCCTTCCATCCAACCAATGGCGTGCCATCGCGGCTCTCCATCCTGGATGCGTTCGACGAACGTGACGCAGTTGGGGTCGTCGAAGATCGATTGGGCGGTCTCGAAATCGACGCCGTGTTTGAGCAGGTTGCTCTGGTTCTTCTTTTCGTCCCATTCGAAACGAACCATGTGTATGTACAGAATAGCACATACGAGAGTAGTTACCATTAAACTTCAAATGAGGTCCGCTGTGGCGGCCCTGCTAGTACAGGAACAGCCCATGAATAACCCTTACATCGACGACGAAATGCCGGCGGAAATCGACTTCAGCCAAGCCAAACCAGGCGGCCGTCTTTATGCCGGCCTCGATTGAACGAAGTGTGTGGGAGTATTTTTCCGACAAGGCCGAACGCCGGGGTATTGGGCTTTCGGCGCTTCTGACGGACGTGCTAAGGCGCGAGATCAAGATCAATGAGGCGTTGAAATAAGGCTTGGAGCGGCGTCCGCTCCGGCAAACGCTACTTGACCTCCGGCTTGGGCTTCCATTCCCGCGCCAATCGCTTTGCTTCGGCGAGCTGCTCCCGTGTCATCTTTTGCGCCACCACGTCTCGCTCTTTTGCGAAGAAAACCTCGCCGAATTCCGCCGACGCTAGGCTGAGCCACATATGCGCAGTGGCGTAGTCCTGAGGCACCCCTTGGCCTTCGGCATAAATGCGGCCCAGCTCAACCTGGGCGAGGGCATCGCCCTGGTCTGCCGCCTTGCGGTACCAGCGGACGCCCTCAGCGGCGTTCTCGGGCACTCCTTGGCCGTTGGCGTACATAACTCCCAGGTTGAACTGAGCGGAGGTGTGGCCCTGGTCTGCCGCCTTGCGGAACCAACGGAGGGCCTCAGCGTAGTCCTGGGGCACTCCTTGGCCGCTGTCGTACATGACGCCCAGGCTGAACTGGGCTTTCGCATCCCCTCGCTCTGCCGCCTTGCGGGTTTCTTGTAAACCTTGCGCAACACTCCACCCAGGCAACAACTCCGCCCACCGGCTAACAACCGTAAGAAGTTTCACGTGCCCTCATTCGAGATGTTAGTACATCGCCAAGCGTCAAGCGTTCTCCTGCTCCTCGAAGCGCCGCATAGCGGCGGCGCTCGCATCCGCTATGTCTTCGTCCGACCACTGGTCAGACCAATCAACGGTGCGCCCACCCGCAAGGTCGGCCAACTGGCAGGCCCAGTCGAGCACCCTTCCGGCTTCTGCTGGAGGGAGGGCACGAACCACCGTGATCAAGGATTCTTCCTGCGCGCTCAGTACCATGGCTCCATCTTAGCTTCCGCTGATGAGGAGGAGAGCCAGCCGCGTCACTTCCGGCAGAAAACTCGGCAGAGGAGGTTCAATACAGCTTCGCGGTCAGCCACGGAGCACCGGCCCAAGCGCCGCGCGATATCCGCTTTGGCCAACACACTGAGTTTGTGAACTCGCACGGTTGAAGGTACATTCAGGCCCGCCGCTGGCCAATCAGTCAGGGCCAAATCGAAGTCCGAAGTTCTTGCTTGTGAGGTGATCGGTGCGGCGATGAAATCTTCGTCACCGGGGTCGAGCAGGACCAGCGCGGGCCGGACTTTTGAACCCGGTGACTGATGAAACTGCATCCGGATTAAGACGACTTCAGCGGTTTGGAGCTTCATTCAGCAGTTGCTCGTAGACAACATCCTCGGCTGAGTACGACTCTTCGAATCGCAGGCGGCCAGTGGAACGCCACGCTTCATCCGCGGCGACGGCTTCCCACATCACGACTACCCGCAGCTGCTGGCCCGCCGGAACATCGCCCTGGCATTCGGCCGGAAGGGCGATCTTTCCTTCGTCGGTGAGGATGGTATCGAATTCCACAGCTTTCATCGGGTGGTCTCCTCTGGCCATCATCACACAGGCCGCCTGCGTGAATCGGTCCACCCCTTCCCCCGAAAGCGGCGATACAATCGGAGGCAGCTTTACCGCAGATTAGGAGCTCTTCATGTTTCGCCTGGATGCTGACAAGACCGTCGAGTTTTGTGATGGCTACCGCCGTCGTGATTTTCTGCATGCTGGAACGCTGTCGACGTTGGGCCTTGGCCTCACCGGCATGATGGGCTTGAAGGCTCAAGGGGCTGTCGATACTTCGAAGGAAGACGTCAACTGCATCTTGCTGATGCTGGTGGGCGGGCCGTCGCAGCTCGACACCTGGGACATGAAGCCCAACGCGCCGATTGAGATCCGCGGGCCGTATAAGCCGATCAAGACCAACGTCGCCGGCATTGAGATCTCAGAGAACTTTCCGCGCATGGCCAAGCACGCGGATAAGTATTCGATTGTGCGCTCGCTGAATCACACCGCGGCGGCGGTGCATGATACGGGCCATCAGATGATGCAGACCGGGCGCCTGTTTCAGGGTGGGGTTGAGCATCCTCACTATGGCTGCGTGCTGGGCAAGCTGAAGGGGCCCAAGGGCGATGTGCCGCCGCACGTGCTGCTGCCGCGGCCGATCGGCAATACGGGTGGCAACATGCCGCACGGGCAGAACGCCGGGTATCTGGGCAAGACGTTTGATCCGTTTGTGCTGAACAGCGACCCCAGCGACCCTAACTTCCGCGTGCCCGACATGCTGCCGCCGGACTACTTGTCCGCCCTGCGTGTGGACCGCCGGAAGAACTGGCGCGAGATGGTGGACCGCAGCGTGTCTAAGTTTGAGACGTCATCTGATGCCCGGCTGCTCGATTCCACGTTCCACCAGGCCTACACGCTGATGTCGTCGCAGAAGGCTCGGGAGGCGTTTGAGCTGCACCGGGAGCCGGAAAAGATTCGCGAGAAGTACGGCCTGAATCGCTTTGGCCAAAGCTGCCTGCTGGCTCGCCGCATGATCGAGGCGGGCGTGCGCTTCGTCACGATCAACATGTTTGAGACGGTGTTTGACGAGATCACTTGGGACATCCATGGCTCGCGGCCGTTCTCGCCCATCTCCTGCTATCGCGACCTGGTGGGCCCGATGTTCGACATGGCGTATTCGTCGCTGCTGGAAGAGTTGGCCGAGCGCGGGCTCTACAAGAACACGATGGTGGTGGGCTTGGGCGAGTTTGGCCGCACGCCGAAGGTGAACCCGGCGGGCGGGCGTGACCATTGGCCGCAATGCTGGTCGATCCTGATGGGTGGCGGACCGCTGAAGGGCGGCACGATTGTGGGCGCCTCCGATGAGATCGGCGCAATGCCCAAGGACCGGCCGACAACGCCGATGGAAGTGGCGGCGACGATTTACAAGGGGCTGGGCATCGACATCCATCATGAGTTGCCCGGCGCGCAAGGACGTCCGATCCCGATTGTCGACCGTGGCGTGGAACCGATCAAGGAGCTGTTCGCCTAATGCTGACCACGTTGCTGCTGCTCTCTACCTTTGCCGCCGATAGCCCGATCCAGAAGCCGGCCACCGGCTGGAACTTTCGCCAGCATGTGATTCCGGTGTTCACCAAGATGGGCTGCAATCAAGGCGCCTGCCACGGAGCATTAGCTGGGAAGGGCGGGTTCAAGCTGACCCTGCGCGGCTATGACCCGGAAGTGGACTACGACGTGATGACGCGCCAGGCGCTGGGGCGCCGCGTGTCGTTGGCCGATCCGGCTGCGAGCCTCATTTTGCAGAAAGCCACCTTCACCATTCCACATGGTGGCGGCAAGCGCTTCGCGAAAGATTCGCTCGAGTACAAGGTGATCTCGGAATGGATCACCGATGGGGCCGTGCCGCCGTCGGAGAAGGACAAGGAAGTGGTGTCGCTGCAAGTGACACCGGCTACGGCCACGCTGAAGATCGGCGATGAACAGCAACTGAACGTGATCGCCAAGTACGCGGATGGCTCCACCATGGACGTCACGCGGTGGACCAAGTACACCTCGACAGACGAAGGCGTGGCGACGGTGGATGACACGACCGGCAAGGTGAAAATGAATGGTTCAGGCGAAGCGGCGATCACGCTGTGGTATTCGTCCCGCGTGCTCTATGCGCGGCTGTCGGTGCCGTTTCCGAATCAGACCACAGCTGATTCTTATGCTGGGTTTACGGTGAAGAGCTTCATTGATGAGCTGGCGCAGAAAAAGTGGAAGCAGCTGAATCTGGCTCCTTCAAAGGTGGCCGACGATGCGACCTTTATTCGTCGCGCGTTCCTCGATTCAACCGGCACGCTTCCCTCCGCCGAAGAGGTGGAGCAGTTCTTGACCGACAAGGCCGCCGACAAGCGGTCCAAGCTGATCGATGGGTTGCTCGACCGCGAAGAGTACGTCGACTATTGGGCGTACAAATGGTCCGACCTGATGCTGGTGTCCAGCCGCAAGCTGAACGCCACGGCGATGTGGGATTTCTACAACTGGATCCGCGAAAGCGTCCGCCAGAACAAGCACTGGGACCAGTTCGCCCGCGACATTTTTACCAGCACCGGCAGCACGCGCGATCAAGGCGCGCTGAACTACTTTGTCCTGCACAAGGACCCGATTTTGCTGTCCGAAAACGCGACGCAAGCGTTCCTGGGCCAGCGGCTCACCTGCGCCCGCTGCCACAACCATCCGATGGAAAAGTGGACGCAGACGCAGTATTACCAGATGGCGAATCTGTTCTCGCGCGTGGGCATCAAGAATGGCGCGACGGCGGCGGAGAACGTGGTGTTTGCCAAGCTTCAGGGCGATGTCAACCACCCGCGCTTATTGAAGCCGATGCGGCCGGCACCGCTGGATGGTGAGGCGCTGGCGCTCAATGACACGCGGGACCGGCGCGCGCATTTTGCGGCGTGGCTGACGTCGCCCAACAACCCTTACTTTGCCCGCAGCTTCGTCAATCGAGTGTGGGGCAACTTCATGGGCCGTGGCTTGATTGACCCGATCGATGATGTCCGTGCCACCAACCCGGCCTCAAATGAAGAGCTGCTGTCGGCGCTGACGGCGGATTTCATCAAGAACGGTTTTGACCAGAAACGTTTGATCCGGCAGATCATGAACTCCAGCTTGTATCAGCTGTCTTCGGAATCGAACGCCACCAACCAGAGCGACAACAAATACTACTCGCGCTACATCATCAAGCGCCTACCCGCCGAAGTGATGCTGGATGCGATGAGCCAGGTGACGGGTGTGCCGACGGCCTTTGCGGGCATGCCCGCGGGGACTCGCGCCATGCAGTTGCCCGATGTGCGCGTGCAGTCGCAGTTCCTGGATGTCTTTGGCCGCCCGGCGCGGGTGATCTGCGATGCGGGTGAACGGTCCAGCGATCCTTCCATTGCCCAGGCGCTGCACGTCATCAATGGCGACACGCTGAACAAGAAGCTCTCGCAGCCAGACGGCGTGGTGGCCTTGTTCCAAAAGTTGGGGCTGTCCGATGCGCGCATGGTGGACCAGCTCTACTTGTCTGCTTACTCACGCTTCCCCACCGACGATGAACGCTCGACGATTCTTGGCAATCTCAGCCAGGCGCGCTTGGCGAAAGCTTCGCCTGAAGCGATGAAGGACGCGCGGCGGCAGGCGGTGGAAGACATGGCCTGGGCGCTGCTGACCTCAAAGGAATTTCTGTTTAACCACTAATGCGGACGCTGCTGCTTATCCTCGCTGCCAATGGTTTGGCTGTCGACTTTTCGCGCGACATTCTGCCGATCTTTGACAAGCATTGCAATGGCTGCCATGCGGCCACGGTCACCATGGGTTCGCTCAATCTCGACACCTTTGAGGGCGTCAAGAAGGGCGGCAATCATGGAACTATCGTCGTGCCGGGCAGCCCGAAGGAAAGCCGGCTCTACACGATGCTGACGGGTGAGACCAGTCCGTTTATGCCGATGGATGGTAAGGTGCTGGAACCGCAACTGGTGGCGATGGTGGGCAGCTGGATCGCGGAAGGAGCGCCGGGGCCAGCGATGGCTGCGGCGGCTGCTGCTGCGGGACCCGTGAAGGAGCAGTTTTATTCAATCGCGGGACTGGCGGATGGCAAGAACGTCGCGCTCGGTGGCTTCCGCAAAGTCACCTTCAGCGATGGCCGACCCGAATGGACGGGCTTTGCCGATGCTGTGCGTGCCTTGGCGATCTCGAAGGACGGCAAGGTGATGGTGGCGGCCGGCGGCCTGCCGGGGCGCCGGGGTGAGGCGCTGGTCAAGGACGGCGTCAAGATCACGGGCCATAGCGATTGCATCTACGCGATCGCGTTATCGCCTGATGCGAAGACGCTCGCCACTGCCAGCTACGACAAACTGATCAAGTTGTGGGACGTGGCCACGGGCAAAGAGATCCGCACGTTGAAGGATCACATTGACGCCATCTACGCGCTGGAGTTCACGCCTGACGGCAAGCGCCTGATTTCGGGTGCTGCTGATCGCACGGTGAAGGTGTGGAACCCGGAGACCGGTGAACGGCTCTACACGATGGGCGAGCCGATGGATGGGATCAATGCTCTGGCTATCTCGCCGGACGGCAAGTTGGTGGTGGCGGGCGGGGGCGACAAGACGATCCGGATGTGGGCGCTGGGGGAGAAGTCCGGCGAACTGCTGGCCTCGCAGATTGCGCACGAGGATGCCATTTTGAAGCTGGCGTTTTCGCCCGATGGCAAGCGCGTGGTCTCGACCGCTGCCGACCGTTCGATGAAGACGTTTGACGCGAAAGATCTGACCGAGTTGAAGACCATGGAGACGCAGCCCGATTGGGTGAGCGGCCTCGTTTTTTCAGCCGACGGCAAGCAGTTGTCGGTGGCCCGGCTGAATGGCAGTTTCAAGACCTATTCGATGGAGTAGAAGCGTTATGAAGTATCTGGTTCTGCTATTGTCCGTAGCCGCCGTGGCGGAAGATCACCCCACCGGGCCACGTCTGACACCGCCCACCATTCGCGCCGTAGCTCCGCTGGGCGTCTCTCGCGGCATGAGTGTCGAGATGACCATCGAAGGGTTCAACCTGGCGGGTGCGACGCAGGTCTTTTTCTCGGAGCCGGGCGTGAAGGCGAAGATCGTCCGCATCAAGGAACTGCCCGATCTGCCGGATATCCGCATCGGCGCCAATGGCACGCAGTCGTCGATTGACGTCGGCCCGCTGCCGCCGCGCAATCAGATCACGCTTGAAGTGGAAGTGGCGCCGGAGACCGAAATCGGCCCCGTGAACCTGCGCCTGCAGACGCCCTATGGCAGCTCGCCGGTGGGCACCTTCGTGGTGGAGCCCTACTATGGCGAAGCGCCCGACAATGAGCCGAATGATTCGCTCGACAATGCGTTTGAGACCTTTCTGCCGGCGATTCTGGCGGGGACCATTGCGAAGTCGGGCGATGTGGACACCTTCAAGATCAAGGTGACGGCCGGGCAAACGCTGACGTTTGAGAATGCGGCCGCGATGGTGGGCACACAGTTGATGCCCGTCATCGAAATCGTCGCGCCGGATATGTCGGTGTTGAAGAGCTACACCGAAGAGTTCTTTACACACAAGTTCGCCCAAGCGGGCAACTACTATGTGCGTGTCAGCGACTACCAGCGTAAGGGCTCCGCGGGACACATCTACCGGTTGAAGGTGGGTGACTTCCCGCTGGTCACTCATGCCTATCCGTTGGGCGTGCGGCGTGGCGCGACGGCTGACATCAAGCTGGCCGGGATGAACCTGGGCGCAGGCGTTTTGAAGGTGGAAGGCAAGCCCTCGGCGGAAGACCCCGAAGCGGTGCTGACGCGCGCGGATGCGCCGTCCGGCCGCTCGTTCAACCGGGTCCGCTTGGATATAGGCGCGGAGCCCGAAGTGGAGGCCGCTGCGACGAAGATGCTGGCGCTGCCCGTCACCGTGAACGGCAAGATCACCAAAGGTCCGCATGAGTTCCGCTTTAAGGCCGCCAAGGGCCAGGAGGTGGTGTTTGAGGTGAAGGCGCGGCGCTTTGGCAGTGAGCTGGATTCGATGCTGGAAGTGCTGGATGCCAAGGGTCAACCGATTGAGCAGGCCACGATCCGGCCGGTGTGGGAGACCTTTACCACCCTCCGGGATCATGACTCCGCTGCGCGTGGCATCCGTATCCAGGGCTGGAATTCGATCAAGGTGGGCGACTTCACCATGATCGGCAACGAAGTGAACCGGATTGAGGCGCTGCCGCGTGGTCCGGATGACGACATCATCCTGGAATCATTTGGCGGGCAGCGGGTGGGCTACTTTGGCACGACGCCCGAGGCGCATGCCAACGAAAAGTCCTTCTACAAGGTGCAGGTGCACCCGGCAGGCAAGCAGTTCTCCCCAAATGGGCTGCCGCTGGCGCGGATCTACTATCGCAACGATGATGGAGGTCCCGGCTACGGCAAGGATTCGCTGCTGCGCTTTGTGGCGCCGGCGGATGGCGAGTACATGGTGCGTTTGGCCGATGTCCGGGGGCAGGGTAGTGATGCTCACTCCTACCGGCTGACGGCGCGCGCTCCGCGGCCTGACTTCAAGCTGACGGTGACGCCGCGCAATCCCAACATTCCGGCGGGCGGTTCCGTGCCGCTGACGGTGACGGCGCTGCGGATGGAAGGGTTTGCGGACAAGATCGACCTGGAGTTGCCGAACTTGCCGCCCGGCATCACGGCCACGAAGGGACAGATCGGCAAGGGCCAGACCTTTGGCACCATCCTGCTGACCGCCGCGGCGGAGGCCAGGCTGCCCGTCGCTGCTCCCTTGAAGCTGATGGGATCGGCCGCCGGCTTGACCCGCGAAGCGAATCCCGAGGACCGGCTGAAGCTCATCACACTGGGCCCCAAGCCCGACGTCGTGATGACGGCTGAGACCCGGGAGGTCGTGCTGGAGCCGGGCGGGACGGCCGAGGTGAAGGTCTCGATCAAGCGCCAGAATGGCTTTGGTGGACGGGTTCCGGTGGACGTGCGCGGGTTGCCGCCGCGGGTGCGGGTGCTGGATGTGGGCCTGAACGGCGTGTTGCTGAACGAGGACGAGACGACGCGTTCGTTTACGCTGGAAGCGCTGAGCTCGGCCGAGGAAGTGGAGCAGATGATCTACGTTTCAGGAACGGTAGAGACCCGTTCGCCGCAGCAGAACAGCTATGCCGCGCCACAAGCGATCCGGCTCCGCGTGAAGCGTTCGCCGGCGGCCACGCAGTAGAGCACTGCCCGATGGAGACGCCGCCCGATCTGGCTGCGGTCCGGTTGCTGGCGATGGCCTTGCCCGACGCGCATGAAACGCTGACTTGGGGGCATCCTCAGTTCCGAGTTGCTGACAAGATCTTTTGCGCGGTCGAACCGGAGCCGGATGGTGTGCCGGCGATTACGGTCAAGGTCGGCAAGCCGCACTTGACATTGTTTCTCGCCGATCCCAGGTTCCGGCAAGCAGACTATGTGGGACGGCACGGATGGGTGACCCTGAAGCTGGGGCCTCAAGTTCCGACAGAAGAACTGCAGGCGCTCATCGAAACCAGCTATCAGTTAGTGCGCGGCAAGCTGCCCAAACGGGCGGGGAAGTAACTCGTCGACGGCCTGTTGCGATCCTGCGCAATGGCCGTTCCGCGAGCCGGTATTGGTGTAGCCCCATGCGTCAGCTTGGGGCTTATTCGCTGACCCGAAAAAAGCCCCAAGCTGACGCATGGGGCTTGACAGGGGGCATTCAGTTGCTCCGGGGAGCAAGCTTCTGATCGCTCAGGGCAGTCTACAGCCGGCAGATCAGCAGTTCGCGCTCATAGACCATCTCGGACGGCAGGTGGTCGTGGAGTTCGAGGAACAGCTCGGCATGCTCGATCACTTCTTTGCGCCAAGCCGAGCGGTCAAACGCTTGCAGCGCTTCAAACTTCTCTTTCGGGAAGTCCAGGCCGTTCCATTCCATGTCTTCGTAGTGCGGTGCCCAACCGATCGGGGTTTCCAGGCCGAGGGCGCGGCCGCGGGCGCGATCGACGATCCACTTCAGCACTCGCATGTTTTCGCTATAGCCGGGCCAGATGAACTTGCCGTCTTTGTCCTTGCGGAACCAGTTCACATGGAACACGCGGGGCGTTTCGCTTAAGCTGCGCTGCATCTTGATCCAGTGCCGGAAGTAGTCGCCCATGTGGTAGCCGCAGAAGGGCAGCATGGCCATCGGGTCCCGGCGGACTTTGCCGATCGTCCCGGCGGCGGCGGCCGTCATCTCGGAGCCCATGGTGGCGCCGACGTAGACGCCCGTGCTCCAGTTGAACGCCTGGAAGACCAGCGGCATGGTGGTGGCGCGCCGGCCGCCGAAGATGATGGCGCTGATCGGCACACCATCGGGGTGTTCCCAGTTGGGGTCGATGGTGGGGCATTGCGAAGCCGGAGCGGTGAAGCGGGCGTTGGGGTGAGCCGCCTTGGCCCCGGTCTCTTTGGCGATCTCGGGCGTCCAGCGGTTGCCCTGCCAGTCGGTACATTCGGCCGGCGGGTTGTCGGTCATGCCTTCCCACCAGACGCCGCCTTCCGGAGTCAGTGCCACGTTGGTGAAGATGCTGTTGCGCGATAGCGCCGCCATGGCGTTGGGGTTGGTCTTCATCGACGTGCCCGGAGCGACGCCAAAGAAGCCCGCTTCCGGGTTGATGGCGTGCAGACGGCCCTGGGCATTGGGCTTGATCCAGGCAATGTCGTCGCCCACGGTCCACACCTTCCAGCCCTCAAAACCGGCCGGCGGGATCAACATGGCGAAGTTGGTCTTGCCGCAGGCGCTGGGGAAAGCGGCGGCGACGTAGGTCTTTTCGCCCTGCGGACTCTCCACACCCAGGATCAGCATGTGCTCCGCCATCCAGCCCTCATCGCGGGCGATGTTGGAGGCGATGCGGAGCGCGAAGCACTTCTTGCCGAGAAGCGCGTTGCCGCCGTAGCCCGACCCGTAGGACCAGATCTCGCGCGTTTCCGGGAAGTGGACGATGTACTTTTCCTTGTTGCAGGGCCACGCCACGTCCTTCTGCCCGGCCGCCAGCGGTGCGCCTACGCTGTGCATGCAAGGCACAACGCGCTTGACGTCCTTGTCGATTTCGGCAATCACCGGCAGGCCGATGCGCGCCATGATGCGCATATTGACGACGACGTAGGGCGAATCGGTCAACTGCACGCCGATCTGCGACATGGGCGAACCCACCGGACCCATGCTGTAAGCCAGCACGTACATCGTCCGGCCGCGCATGCAGCCGCTGAAGAGGTCCTTCAGCTTCTTGCGCATCTCATAGGGGTTTTCCCAGTTGTTGGTGGGGCCGGCGTTGTCCTTGGAAAGCGAACAGATAAAGGTGCGATCCTCCACGCGGGCCACATCGCTCGCATCGGAGCGCGAGTAGTAGCAGCCGGGCCAGAGATCCTGGTTCAGCTTGGTGAACGTGCCGCTCTCCACCAGTTGATCGCAGAGGCTGTCGTATTCGCCCTGGGAGCCGTCCACCCAGTGGATGGCCTCCGGTTTGGTCAACTGGGCCATTTTTTCAACCCAGCGGAGCAGGTGCTTGTTCTCGCTGAGTGGGACTGAAGGATTGCGGGAATTCATGAATCTACCTGCATCTATTGTCTCAGGCCCGGCGAAAAGAGTCGAACCGGGCCTGGCTGCTGGCCGGTAGTCTGCTACCTTAAGCTTCGCGTGCCGTTTCGTCCTGCTGAGTTGAGAACCATACTGGGCCGCAGTGCCCCGGGGCTATTTGCCCTGCTCTTCTTCCTGCTGGCGGTGCCGTTTCTGGACCGGCCGGGGATCTACAACGACGAAGCCCTGTTCGGCAACGCCACCTTCGCGCCTTACACGGTGGTCTATTCCGCGCAGGCCTTTAAGACCGAAATGCCGCTGATGTTGATGACCTATGTCGGGACGCTGAAGGCCTACCTGGCCAAGTTCATCTTCCTCTGGGCCGCCCCCTCGACCATCAGCATTCGCCTGCTGCCGGTCCTGCTGGGAGCGCTGACGGTGGCCATCTTCTTTCTGGCTGTCCGGCGAATGCTGGGCGAGCGGGCGGCGTGGCTGGCCACCTTGCTGCTGGCCACCGACGCCACCTTCATCATGACCACTCGCCATGACTGGGGGCCCGTCGCGTTGCAGCACCTGTTGCTGGTGGGCGGCGTGGCGGCGCTGGGGCGGTTTGTTCAACAGGCGGAGCTTTGGGCATTGGCGGTGGGCTTTTTCTGTTTCGGCTTGGGGCTTTGGGATAAAGCGCTTTTTGTCTGGTCACTGGCGGCGTTGGGGGGCGCGACCGTAGTCACCGCTTGGCCCACGGTGCGGCGGCTGATCACCGGGCGGCATGTGGCGGTGGCGGTGCTGGCGTTTGGCCTGGGTGCCTATCCGCTGCTCCGGTATAACATCAGCCGCGACTGGGCGACGTTTCGCGGAAACACGGTGTGGTCCACGGCGGACTTGCCGGGCAAAGTGAACGGGTTGCGCCGTGCACTGGATGGAAGCGCGTTGTTCGGTTGGTTGGCGCGGGAGGCGGAGCCGGGAGAACGGCCGCCGGCCAACGCCGCTCAAGCGGCTTCGGTTGCGGTGAGCCGTCAACTGGGTGAACCGCAGCGTGGGCTTTTCCTGTGGCTGTTTCTCGCGATGCTGCCGGTGTCACTCTTCTTCTGGCGATCGCCCAACGGGCGGGTGCTGCTGTTCTGCTGGATCGCCTTCTTCGGGACCTGGGCGCTGATGCTGTTCAACCGCGACACCGGGGCCTCGGCGCATCACGTGGTCCTGCTATGGCCCTGGCCACAGGTGATCGCCGCCGTGGTCTGCAGCCGGTGGGGCCGCGCCGGGTTGTTGCTGGTGATGGTGACGGCGTTGTCCGGCGTGGCGGTCACCAACCAGTACTATTCACAGTTGATCCGCTATGGCGGCGGGCATGGGTGGAGCGATGCCGTCAGCGGGTTGGCGCAGTCTCCCGCACTTTTGCAGGCGGGCCAGGTGTATGCGCTGGACTGGGGCATGATCGAGAGCCTGCACCTTTTGCAGCGCGGCACGGTGAAGTTGGGCTACCTGGATCAGGCGGCCATCCAGCAAGCACCCGCCGCCGTCGAGGGCTTGATCCGCCGCCCGGATATCGTGTTTGTCCGCTACACGCCCGGCAATGAGTTTATCCCTGGCATCGCGGAAGCCCTGGACGGGTTCGCCGCCTCCCGCAGCGCCCCGCATTCCACTTTGGCCACGATCCCAGATTCGAATGGACGAGCGATATTTGAGGTCTTCTGCTATCAGATTCCCTCGCCCTAGCCGCCTCAGTCAGTAAGTGCTGTCAACTAGCTGCCAGGCCTCCCCGCGCAGTTCCAAAAAATAGTTCTAGCTTCTCCCATTTTTGGGAGAAATCTCCCTTGGGTCGCCGATTAGAACCTTGTGCAGGTTGGGTGATTTTTGAGGAGGCGTTTACATGTTGGCCCTAGTTCCGGTGATGTTGCTTTGCCAATCGATTCGTCAGCCCGCCAACGGGAGTCCCTTTGATCAGGTGCGCGTGATGGCCGAAATGTCGGAGAAGCGGTATTCCGACCAGGTCGAGGCTGATGCGCAGTTTGAGCGCGTCGAGTTTCATCAACGCTATAACCACCTCATCAAGGCCATGAAAGAGTTCACCGACGCCTACAATGCCTCCCACGGCCACGTCCTGCCGGTGAGGAAAATCGCGGCCATCACCCGGGCATTCGAAGCACTGCAAAAAACGGACGCCTGGAAGCGTTCGATGGGGCTGATGCCGGCCCGGTCCAATCCATCCTTGCGCAGTTCCTTCACCAAGCCGGACGATCCCCTGGGAGCCGCCAACCATTAGCAGCGTGATCGGTGCACGCTGCCCGCTGGCACCACGGTGGAGCCGAGTCTGCTGGAAAAGGCTCACTGTCCGGCAGCTTATGGCACTATCAGAAAATGGTCGGTCTTCGTTGGTCTGTCGGGCTGGTGCTGGGGGCTTGTTCAGCCATTGCGCAATGTGATCTGGCGGGCCGGGTGCTGGATGCTTCCGGTGCGGCCATTCCGCAGGCCACCATCACGCTGGTTACCCCGCAGCGGATCGCGCTCGCCAGTCAATCCAGCAGTTCAGCGGGTGCATTTTTCTGGTCCGGCTTAGGCTGTGGCGGCTATGAGTTGCGGGTCGCCCGCGCCGGGTTCGCTGAGCGCCGCCTGGAGTTGCGGCTGGAGCCCGGGGTCCCGCAGACGCTGGCCGTCAGCTTGAGCCTGGTTCCGGTGGACGAATCCGTCACAGTCACCGCGGACGCGGCTCCGGTCTACCGGACGGAGGTGCTGCAGCGGGTCAACTCGATCCCGCGTGCCACCCTCTCGGAGCGCGGGCACACCGTCTTGACAGAAGTTGTCAATGGCGAAGCGGGCTTGCATGAGCAGCGGACGGCGCCGGCCATGGGGTCCATTTTCGTCCGGGGGCTGACGGGGCGCGGTGTTTCGGTTTACCGCGATGGTTTCCGTTACACCACCTCCGCCCAACGCGGCGGCGTCAGCACGTTTCAAAATCTGACGGACCCAGCGCTGCTGGACTCAGTGGAAGTGTTTCGCGGACCCAACAGTGCGCGCTTTGGTTCGGATTCCATGGGTGGCTCCGTGAACCTGGTTTCGGCCTTCCCTTTGGACATGCAGCGGCGCTTTTCGGGCGAGATAGCGCCCAGCTTTGATAGTGCGACCGGCATGTTCGGCACCAGCACGCTCACCGGGTTTGCCCTTGGGCGATTCACGGGAAGCCTGGCTCTGTCGGCTCGTCGGGTCAACACGGTGCGGACCGCTGGGGGCCTGGATACGCATGCCGCGGTCACCCGGTTTTTGGGCTTGCCGGCGGACGTGCTGGGGGGAGACCGACGGCCGGATACGGCCTTTACGCAATACGGCGGAGCGTTCCACAGCCAATACCGGCTTTCCTCCCGGGATCAGCTGGTATTTCACTACGAGCGTGGCCAGCAGGATGGTGTCAAGCGGTATGACCAACTGCTGGGCGGCGACGGCAACCTGATCGCTGACCTGCGCAATCTGATGCTCGACTTCGGGTATCTCCGCTGGCAGCGGATCGGGGCGGGTCCGTTTGACCGCATCTCGGCTGGCAGTTCCTACAACGCCCAGCGCGAAGAGCGGGTAAACCAGGGCGGGCAGGGAAATCCGCTGGGCGCGATCACGCACCAGTACGAGCGGTTGGCCTCCTGGGGCGGAACCTTGCTGGCCGAAAAGCAACTGTCGAAGCATCAGGTTTCCCTCGGCGGAGAGGTGTATCACGAACGGGTCAACGCACCGGCCTATACGTTCAATCCGGCCACCGGCGTCACGGCCGCCAGCCGGCCGCGCATTCCCGATCAGGCCCGGTATCTGTCGCACGGTCTTTACGTGGAGGATGTCTGGCGGCCCATCCAAAGGCTGCGCTTGAGTGGTGCCCTCCGGTTTGGCGGGGCCACCTATCAGTCGCGGGTTTCGAATCCTACCGATTCGCTGACGGCCAACGCGGTCACGGGACGCTTGGGTGCCAGCTTCAACCTGCTGCAACCGTTGGCCGTGTTTGCGCACTACAGCCGAGGGTTCCGCGCCCCGAACATGACTGATCTGGGTACGCTGGGCCTGCAAGGCAACGGTAGCTTCGAGGCCAATGTGAACGACTTGCGCGGCCTCAGCGCCTCGATCGGCACTCGCGCGGATGACCGCGCGGAGGCCAGCGGCCGGCCGGTGGAACGCCTGCGTCCGGAGACCAGCGACAACTTCGACTTCGGTGCCGAGTTGCAGCACTCCCGGCTCCGCGTCGAGGTAAGCTACTTCCGGCTGAATCTGGGCAACACCATCGTCTCGCAGACACTCCTGCTGCCTCAGGGGGCCGTTGGGCGTCCGCTGGGCGACCAGATTATCTCCCGCCAACTGGCCAGCGGTGCCATCTATGTGCCTGCCGCCACCAACCCTGTGCTGGTGCGGGCGAACTTCTATGGTGCCCGGATGCAGGGCTTTGAGCATACGCTCCGGCTGCGGCTGACGAAGTCCTTGACGCTGAACGAGAACCTTACCTGGATCCGCGCTGCGGATGAGCGGACGGGCCTGGCGCCGGATCTGGAGCCGGGCATTCCGCCACTGACCGTCAACCCCAGCCTGCTCTACAACGCCCGGCGGTTCTGGGTGGAAGGCTACGGGACGATTGCGGGTCGACAGGACCGGTTGTCGTCGCTCGCCTTGGCGGATCGCCGGATCGGAGCCACCCGTTCCCGCGCCAACATCGCCAGCTTCTTCAACAACGGGGCGCGCGTCCGCGGCTTGGTTTCCGGCGGCCGGCTGCTGGCCACCGGCGAAACGGTGGAACAGGTGCAGAACCGGGTACTGGGGACGGCGGCATCGGCCCCCTTGGTGACCGCGATTCCCGGGTATGGCGTCGTGGGGTTGCGCGCGGGGATTCCGTTGGGTGAACGATCCGACCTGTTGGCCGACCTGTCCAACGTGGCCGACAAGTCGTATCGCGGCATCGGCTGGGGGATCGCGGGTACTGGCCGATCCTTGACGCTTCGGTGGCGGCTGCGTTTCTAGGGCGTTATCTGGCGATCTGTTTTTCCCGTTGAGACCCCGCAACTTTCTGGTCGAAGCGCGGCAAACTAAACGGAACACACTGCTATACTGTGGATGGCTTCCCCCGGAGCCGGTGTATGACCAGACACATATTTCCGGAGCCTCTCGCGTGAAGCGCAACGGTGCAGACGATTCCCTCCGCTGTTCTTTTTGTCACAAAAGCCAAGAGGTCGTCGGCAAACTCATCTCGAGTCCCAGCGACTACCCTCGGGCCTATATTTGCGACGAATGCATCGCCGTATGCAATTCCATCCTGGAAGACGACCGGGCGGAGCAGGCGCACGTATCTCCCAATAAGCTGCCCAAGCCGCTTGAGCTGAAGGAATACCTTGATCAGTACGTGATCGGCCAGGATGCCACCAAGAAGAAGTTGGCGGTGGCGGTCTACAACCACTACAAGCGCATCCAGATGAACCGGCAGCGCGGCGAAGTGGAGCTGTCGAAGTCGAACATTCTGCTGATCGGCCCCACCGGTACCGGCAAAACGCTGTTGGCTCAGACGCTGGCCCGGATTTTGGATGTGCCGTTCGCCATCGTTGATGCCACCACGCTGACCGAGGCCGGCTACGTGGGCGAAGATGTCGAGAACATCATCCTGCGGCTGCTCCAGAATGCCGATTGGGATGTGACGCGGGCCCAGACGGGCATCATCTACATTGACGAGATCGACAAGATCGGCCGCAAGGACGAAAACCCGTCGATCACGCGTGATGTTTCCGGCGAAGGCGTGCAGCAGGCGTTGCTGAAGATTCTGGAAGGGACGGTGGCCAACGTTCCGCCCCAAGGCGGACGCAAGCATCCGCACCAGGAGTTTACGCCGGTTGACACCACCAACATTCTGTTCATTCTGGGCGGAGCGTTTGTGGGCCTGGAAAAGGTGATTGGCCGCCGGGTCGGCAAGCGAGCCATCGGCTTTAACAGCACCGAGGACGAAGTGGCGCTGGGTCCCAAGACGACCAGGATGCCCTCGACGACGATTCCAGCCAACGGCCAACGCCGCGATTTGGAACTGCTGCAGCAGATCCAGCCGGTGGACCTGATCCGGTTTGGGTTCATCCCGGAGTTCATCGGACGCATGCCGGTGGTGGCGGTGCTGGAAGATCTGTCGCGCGAAGCGCTGGTGCAAATTCTCAGCAAGCCGAAGAATTCGATCGTCAAGCAGTACCAAAAACTGTTTGAGTTCGAAAATGTTAGACTCAAGTTTAGTGACGACGCCCTGGAGGCGATCGCCGGGTTGGCGCTGGACCGCAAGGTGGGCGCCCGCGGGCTCCGCATGATCTTGGAAGAGTTGATGCTGGACCTGATGTACTTCCTGCCTTCTTACAAAAAGGTGCGGGAGTTTCTGGTGACCAAGGAAATGGTGTTGTCGCAAAAGATCAATCTGGCGCTGTTGGATAAGGCCGGTTGAGTTTTTCCTAACCGTTTGGTTAGGCACCGCCCGGCCCCTCCCGTTCATCTCATCCGTAGCAACCCATGCTTACATCCCGAGAAAAATCCGATACCAAGCGGCTTCCGATGATGCCGATCCGGGACGTGGTCATCTTCCCGCATATGATGACCCCGTTCGTGGTGGGCCGTGAGTCGAGTGTTCGTGCACTGGAAGAAGCGCTCGCGGGCGACCGCAAGATCTTCCTGGCCACGCAGCACGACGCTTCACTCGACGACCCGCGCCCCGACGAAATCTATTCGGTGGGCACGATCGCCAACATCGTCCAGAACCTCAAGCAGCCCGATGGCAACATCAAGGTGCTGGTGGAGGGGATTGAGCGTGGCAAAGTAGTCTCCGTCAACGACGAAGATGGCTACTTCCAGGCGCTGGTGAAGACGTTTGCATTTAAAGTGGAATCCGGTGCCCAACTGGATCAACTGCTGGCGCGCGTCGCGGGCTTGTTTGAGCAGTACGTCAAGCTCAGCCAGAACCTGAACTACGAGGCGATGGTCGCCGCCATCCGAGTCGAAGATCCTGCCAAGTTGGCCGACACGGTGGCCGCCAACCTGCAGCTGACGATCGAAGAAAAGCAGGAACTGCTGGAAATCTTCGACCCGATCGACCGGCTGACCCGCATCGCCGATCTGCTGGACATCGAGATCGAGAAGCTCAACGTCGACCGTACCATCCAGGGCCGCGTGAAGCGCCAGATGGAGCGGGCGCAAAAAGAGTATTACCTCAACGAGAAGATCAAGGCGATCCAGAAAGAACTGGGCCGCGGCGAGAAGTCGGAAATCGATGAGCTGAAGAAGAAGATCGAAACTTCCGGCATGCCGAAGGACGCCGAGGAAAAGGCGCACCTGGAACTGAAGCGGTTGGAAAACATGCCGCCGATGTCCGCGGAGTCCACCGTGTCGCGCAATTATCTCGACTGGCTGCTGGCCGTACCGTGGAAGAAGAAGTCCAAAGAGATCCGCGATTTGAACTTCGCCAAGGAAGTTCTGGAGAGCGATCACTACGGTCTGGAAAAAATTAAAGAGCGTATTTTGGAGTTCCTGGCTGTGCGTCGGCGCGTGCAGAACCCCAAGGGCTCTATCCTGTGTTTCGTCGGACCGCCCGGCGTCGGCAAGACGTCGCTCGGCATGTCCATCGCCCAAGCCACGGGCCGCAAGTTTGTCCGCATGTCGCTGGGCGGCGTCCGGGATGAGGCCGAAATTCGCGGCCACCGGCGCACCTACATCGGCGCGCTGCCCGGCCAGGTGATCCAGATGATGAAGAAGTCCGGGACCAAGAATCCGGTCTTCATGCTGGATGAGATCGACAAGATGTCCACCGATTTCCGGGGCGACCCTTCGTCGGCGCTGCTGGAAGTGCTGGACCCCGAGCAGAACTTCGCGTTCATGGATCACTACCTGGACGTGGAGTACGATTTGAGCCAGGTGTTGTTCGTGGCCACGGCCAACGTGTTGCACACCATTCCGGCTCCGTTGCAGGACCGCATGGAAGTGATCCGGCTGTCAGGCTACACGGAACTGGAAAAGCTGGAGATCGCCAAACGGTTCCTGGTGCCTAAGCAGATGAAGGGCACTGGCTTGGCCAAGGCTGAAATTGAGTTCACGGACGACGGGTTGAGGACGCTGATCGCGGGTTACACGCGCGAAGCGGGCGTCCGCAATCTGGAGCGCGAAGTGGGCAACGTTTGCCGCAAAGTGACCCGTCAGGTAGTCACCGCCCAGGGTGATCCCGAAGGTGGCGAGAAGCGGGCGCTGGATGCTCCGATCGAGATCATCGACGATGAGCCGGTGAGCGTCGAAGCCGAAGCTCCGGTGGAGAAGGCCGGCAAGCGCAAGAAGAAGGCCAAGGTGGAAGTTGCTCCGGTGGCGGAGGCCCTCGGTCCGCTGACCGTGGTCGGTTCCACTGAAGTGGAGAAGTTGCTGGGTCCGATCAAGTTCCGCGACTCCAAGGCCGACAAAAAGAACGAGATCGGCATGGCCGTGGGCCTGGCCTGGACGGAAGTGGGCGGCCAGATCCTGACCACCGAAGTGATCACCATGGAAGGCCGTGGCAAGCTGACCATCACCGGCAAGCTGGGCGATGTGATGCAGGAATCGGCCCAGGCGGCCATGAGCTATGTCCGTAGCCGGGCGCACTCATTGGGTCTGAGCCGGGATTTCTACCGGAACCTTGATATCCACGTGCACGTGCCGGAAGGCGCCATCCCCAAGGATGGTCCTTCAGCCGGCATTACGCTGGCCACGGCCATTGCCAGTTCGCTGACCGGAATTCCGGTACGGGCGGATGTGGCCATGACCGGCGAGATTACCTTGCGCGGCAAGGTGCTCCCCATCGGCGGCTTGAAGGAAAAGCTGCTGGCGGCCCACCGTCAGGGCATCTCGGAAGCCATTCTGCCTCGTGACAACGAGAAGGATTTGGTGGACATTCCTGAAAACATTCGAAACGACATGAAATTGAATCTCGTCGAATCGATGGACGAAGTGTTGCGGGTGGCTTTTGAGCGGCCGCCGGTACCTTTGCCGGCCGAAGCATTGCTGACCGACGCGAAGCCGATCCTGGTGATCGAGCCCAAGCCGGAGCCAGTGACGCCGAGCGTCGAAGATCTCCGGCACTAGAAATAAGCAGCTGAAACAAATATGGCCGCGCGCGTAGAGGCCGAATTTATGTTGAGCGCCGCGAGCCCGGATTCGTTTCCGCGGTCGCAGGCGGCGGAAGTGGCCTTGATCGGACGGTCAAACGTCGGCAAGTCCAGTCTGATCAACCGCTTAGTGGGTGTGAACGGACTGGCCTATACCAGTGCCCGTCCGGGCTGCACACGGACCATCAATTTTTACCGGGTGGGTTCGCCCGAAGGGACTCTCAAAGAGTTCCGGCTGGTGGACTTGCCCGGTTACGGTTTCGCCGCCGGGCCGATTGCTGAAAAGATCGCCTGGAAGGCGCTGATCGACGCGTATCTGACCTACCGGGAAGATTTCCGGTTGGCGCTGCTGCTGATCGATTCGCGCCGCGGCTGGATGGATGCCGACCGGCAGATGCGGGAGTGGCTGGAGCACCACGACCGTCCCTATTTGGTAGTAGCAACAAAGATTGACAAGCTCAACGCCCGTGAGCGCAGCAGCGGACTGGCCGCGATCCGGAAAGAATTGAACGGACGCGAGCTGGTTCTGTTCTCGGCCCCTGAGGGCCGGGGAGTGAGGGAAATTTGGCATACGATAACGAAATCAACGACGACCTGAACGCCGCCCCGGCACCCTCAGGTGATGCCCAGCCGGTGGACCCCCCACCGCCTGCCGCAGAGAAGTCACATCACGAAAAGGCCGCCGCCGAGCGGCCGGAGCGCGGCCCTCGCGCGGAACGCGGTGACCGGCCCCCGCGCGGCCCCAAACCGCAGAAGAATCACGGTGGCAACCAAGGTGGTGGCAATCAGGGTTCTGGCAACCAGGCCGCTGGCCAGGATTCCGGCCCGGTGGCACCGCCCGTTGCGGCGGCTCCTCCGCCCCCGCCCCCGCCTCAGCAGTCCCGCCTTGATCTGGTGGAACTGAAGGACATGCCGATCCAGAAGCTCCAGAACGTCGCCATCACGATGGGCGTTCAGGGTGCGGCTGGGTTGCGCAAGCAGGAGTTGATCTTCAAGATCCTCCAGACGCAGGCGGAAAAATCAGGCCTGATCTTCTCTGAAGGTGTGCTGGAATGCCTGCCGGACGGCTTTGGCTTCCTGCGTGCGCCCGAGTACAACTACCTGCCGGGTCCGGATGACGTCTACGTCTCCCCGTCGCAGATCCGCCGCTTTGATCTGCGCACCGGCGATACGGTGTCTGGCCAGATCCGTCCGCCCAAGGAAGGCGAGCGTTATTTTGCCTTGATCAAAGTGGACGCCATCAACTTTGAGCCGCCGGAGGAGAGCCGCAACAAGATCTTCTTCGACAACCTGACCCCGCTTTACCCGCAACAGCGGCTGAAGCTGGAAACGGTGAAGGACAACTATTCCGGCCGCGTGATGGACATGCTGACCCCGATCGGCAAAGGCCAGCGCGGGTTGATCGTGGCCCCGCCGCGCACCGGCAAAACGATGCTGTTGCAGTCGATCGCCAATTCGATCACCCACAACCACCCGGAAGTGGCGCTGATCGTTCTGTTGATCGACGAACGTCCGGAAGAAGTCACCGACATGCAGCGTTCGGTGAAGGGCGAAGTGATCTCTTCCACCTTCGACGAACCCGCCACCCGCCACGTGCAAGTGGCGGAAATGGTGATCGAAAAGGCCAAGCGGTTGGTCGAGCACAAGCGCGACGTCGTGATCCTGCTCGATTCCATCACCCGTCTGGCGCGTGCCTACAACACCGTGGTGCCGCCGTCGGGCAAGGTGCTTTCGGGCGGCGTCGATTCCAACGCCCTCCAGCGCCCCAAGCGCTTCTTCGGCGCGGCTCGCAACATCGAAGAAGGCGGCTCGCTCACCATCATGGCCACGGCCCTGGTCGATACCGGCAGCCGCATGGACGAAGTGATCTTTGAAGAGTTCAAAGGCACGGGCAACATGGAAATCCACCTGGACCGCAAGCTCGTCGACAAGCGCGTCTTCCCCGCCATCGACATCAACAAGTCCGGTACCCGCAAAGACGAACTGCTGCTCCCCAAAGACGAACTCAACCGCGTCTGGGTGCTCCGCAAGGTGATCTCACCGCTGTCGCCGGTGGAGTCCATTGAGTTGCTGCTGGATAAGCTGGCCAAGACCCGCTCGAATGCAGAGTTCTTGGGGGCGATGAACGCTTAAGGGCCGCGGATAGCCTGCAACCCTAGATTCAGTCACAGATGGCGGCGTGGAGTTAACTCTACGCCGCCATCTTCATTTGCGATTCCCCTGCCTGCAGACGGGTTTCTCGCTGGCTCACCTCAGCCCTGCCGAGAAAACTCTCCAAGACGGAAAAGAATGTTCAGCGCCAAGGATGCTGAGATGATCCCTTGCATAAGGAAGAGATAGTAAGCCCAGTTTTTGGTTCGCTGAAACTGCATCTCAGAGCGTTCTCGGCGCATGAATTCGACAGCCACGCCGAAGCAGGCCGCGCTTGCCACGAGGAAACTCAATGGCAGATAAGGGTTAGCGTTTCCCGGAGTGAGCAAAATGCCCAGCCCGAAGTATCCGGTCAACACCCCAACAACTTCCAGGGTCCAAGCCAGAAGGCCCAGCGTTCCGTACATGTGACGCCAGACTAACACAGCAGAACAGTCCCAGTGATATTGATGTGTTCGGGTTGCTCGACATGCTTGCCGTGGTCCGATCGAGCTTCCCATAAATATGGGATGCTAGGGACATGAAGACCACCCTCGAAATCCCGGACCCTACCTTTCGCCAGGCCAAGGCAACGGCCGGGGCGTTGGGGATTCCGTTGCGGGAGTTTGTGACGCAAGCGGTGGAGGAAAAGCTGGCCGCGGGCCGTCGGTCCGCGGGTAAGCCTTGGCTCGAATGTGCGGGTGAGTTGGCCCATCTTCATGAAGAAACGGCGCGTATCCAGCAGATCATCGACGAGGAGTTCGGGCAGATTGAGCCGGAGGACTGGGCTTGATTCTCGACACGAATGCGCTTTCTGCCTACCTTGACAACATGCCGGAAGCCGTTCGCATGGTGTCGGAGGCCCGCCAAGTGGCTGTCCCCGTCATCGTCGCCGGGGAGTTTGTCTTCGGCATCGCACAGTCCCGCCACCGCGAGGTGTACGAAAGGTCGCTCGAACGCATGCTCGACCGATGTGCAGTTCTCGATGTCGGAATTGAAACCGCCCGGCACTATGCAGCTATCCGGCTGGAACTGAAGAGCGCAGGCAAGCCAATTCCGGCCAATGACTTGTGGATCGCCGCCCTCGCCCGGCAGCATGCGATTCCTGTGATGAGCCGCGATACGCATTTCGACTTCGTGGGCGGAGTCCGGCGGCTTACCTGGTAACTGGTGGTCCGCGCTACCGAGGTCTGGCTGGATGAAGGCGATGGGCTGAAGGGCGAGTGTTCGGTGAACCTGTTCAACGTGGTCACCGTGCCAAAGGAGAACCTGGGCCGTGGGTTAGCCGTTTGAGCCCGGCCCGGATGGCGCAAGTCTGCGCGGCTCTCCGGTTTGCGACGGGTTGCGACTGCGAAGAGTAGCTGCTTTGCGTCGCAAAATGGACATTGTCCACCGCTCCCTGGCGGTCACGGCTCGGTAATGGCTGCTAACTCGGAACGCCAATTCCGAGCCGCCATGCGCCAGCATGCGGATTGCTCAATTCTGCGACGGTAAGTAGCTCATGGCCGCCCCGGCACACGGCAAAAATCTTGGGCGAAGCAATCCAATTCCCGCTGCGCTCCGTATCACAGATTGACAGTTCGTGATACCGTTCAAGAAGGTTCGACCCTTCTCGAACTCAAACCAAGGAGCCCGTTTCACCATGACTTTCCTCTCCCGCGCCACTGGTCTGGCCCTGTTTCTCGGCGGTGCCGCCGCCCTTGTCGGCCACTTTGTTTGGGTGGGCCCCATGGCAGGACCGCTGAAGGTGGGCCAGGATGCGGCCATTGTGGTGGGTAACGGGCATGCTTTCCTGGGGAGCGAATCGCCGGCGGCGCAGGATGGGCTGAAGGTTTGGGCGGTCACCCCTGCGGGAGCCTCCCAACCGGTGGCGGTTTCCGTTGCCGACAAGTATCTGAAGGGCAGCTTCCCGGTGAAGTCCGAAGGCGTCTATCGCGTGGTGTTCACGCAGGATCGTGGCGTGATGTCGCGCACGCCCAAAGGCGTGAAGGCCGGCGGGCGGGACCAGCATCCGGACGCGACCGAGGCGTTCAAGCTGTTTCGCAGCGGCATCGCTTATGTGGGGACGCCGGGCAAGGTTTGGGGCAAGGAGAAGCCGGTGGGCCTGGAGTTTGAGGCGGTGCCGGAGAAGACGGCCGATGGCGTCATCTTGACCGTCTTTGCTGGCGGTAAGCCGCTGGCCGGAGTGGACATCAGCCTGGCTTGGCCGCTGAAGGATGAAGTGGACCTGGGCAAGACCGGGGCCGACGGCAAGTTCTCCTATAAGTTCACGGCCGGTGCCAAGAGTCCGGCGCTGTTCGTGGCTGAGACCAAGGTGAAGGCGGCGGCGGGGGCCAAGTTTGACGTCCACACCTACGCCTCCGCCGTGGCGCTGTACTGGTAGGGGTCTGCTGCGATGCATATTGCCGATGGAATCGTTCCCGTAGTCTGGTGCGCGGCTGGACACGCCGTTGCCCTGGGTACGACGGCGCTGCTGGGGCGGCGGGTTGAGCCAGAAGAAGTGGTCCGGATGGGACTCCTGGCGGCCACGTCATTTGTGGTGTCGCTGATTCATTTCCCATTGGGCGGAACTTCTGTTCATCTGGGCCTGTTTGGCCTGGCGGGGGTACTGCTAGGCACGCGAGCATTTCCCGTGGTTTACACCATGCTGCTGTTTCAAGCCCTTTTGTTTCAACACGGAGGCTTGTTGGCGCTGGGCCTGAATGCCATCAACATGGGCGGCGGCGCGTTGCTGGCGGCGGGCATCTGGCAACTGCGGGTGATTCCGGAGACTGCGCGCGGATTCCTGGCGGGCTTTGCCGGGACCTTCGTTCCGGCCCTGGCGATGGCGGCGGAGTTCTCGGGGGCCGGGTATGGGCGCGGCTTCTACTTTATTGCCACCCTCTACGCGGGGGTGGCGGTGCTAGAAGGGTTGCTGACGGCGGCCATTGTCACGTACGTCCGCCGGGTGAAACCGGCCGTGCTGAGCGCGGCATGAGGCTCCGGCTGACGATTTTGGCTGCGGTCGCGCTGACGGCCTCAGCGCATGACCTGGTGCTGACCGCGGAACGCACCGGAGCGGCGGTCGTCATTCGCGCCGCCTACGCCGGGACTGAACCGTGTCCGTTCGCCCCCACAGAGGTTTTCTCGCCGGCCGGGCCCAAGACCGAGCATCAAAATGGCCGGACCGATCGCACTGGCCGGTTTGCCTTTCTGCCGGACCAGCCCGGGACGTGGCGCGTGGTGGTGGATGACGAACTGGGCCATCGGGTTGAAATCCAGGTTCCGGTGACTGAAGGTGCCAACCTGCCGCTGGGTGGGGCGCAGCCGGTGTGGCAGAAAGCGCTCACCGGGGCGGCCTTGATTCTGGGGCTCACCGGCGGTTGGTACGGCTGGAAGCGGCGGCCGAAGCCCGAACCCCGATGAGCCTCCGCCTGGATTCCTACTACCCGGCCGACACGGTTCTGCACCGACTGGACCCGCGCGCTCGCCTGCTGTTTACCTTCGCCGCCACCTTGGCGCTGGGTGCGGCTCCGGCGGAACCTTGGCTGCTGGCCGGTGCATTGGCGTGTGCTCTGGTGCTGGCGCGGCTGAGTGACGCTCCCGCCGCCAGCTTTCTGGCGCGAACAAGTGCCGTCAGCCCATTCATCCTATTGATGGCCGCGTTGCGCCTGCTGACCGGAGTGGAGGAAACAGTCTCAGGGCTTGCCGTTCAGCCCGCTGCCGTGCGGGCCGCCATCGCGTTGGTTCTCAAAGGGTATACGGCGATTCTGCTGTTGGGCGTCCTGGTGGTGACCTCCGGCATCCCGCAGATTCTGTGGGCTTTGGAAAAGCTCCATGCGCCGCAAGTGCTGGTGATGACGGCCAACCTGATGTTCCGGTACTTCGACCTGCTGCTCGATGAGTACGGCAACTTGGTGCGGGCGCGCTCCAGCCGGTGCTCAGGGCCCTTGAGCATCGCCCGTATCCCTATGTTGGCCAGTGAGATAGGGCTTTTGTTTATCAAGAGCTGGGAGCGAGCGGAGCGCGTTCACGCCGCCATGGTGTCGCGCGGGTTCACCGGATCGCTACCCCCCGGGCAAACGGTTGATCGCACGAAGCGCTAACCTTTTCGCTGAAGCTGTCGTCAAGACCTAGTAGAATGAGCGGTACGCCGCTTGTCGTGCGCTCATTCCCGGAGCAATTGCAATGAACTCTCCTACTACCGGTTTACCGGCCCCATCGGCCCCCGGGCCGTCTCCCCGGCCCGTCTTGGCGCCGGCGCCAGAACTGCCGAAAAAGCCCTTCCCCTGGGCGATCCTGGGGACGGTGCTGGTGGCGGTGGCGGCGGTTGGTGCCTGGTACATGCTCAGCCGCAGCGCTGATGCACCCGCACCTGCCCAGGTTGCCCTGCGAACGGCCACGGTGTCGACCGGCGGAGTCGAGCAGACGATCCGGTTGACCGGTGTCACGGCCGCGGAGAAGTTTGTCTCTCTGGTCACCCCGCAATTGCGCGCCAACCGCGGTGGACGCGGGCGCGATGCGGGCGGTCCGGCTCAGGCGTCGATGGCTGGCGGAACGGGTGGCGGTGGTGCTCGCGGTGGCGGCGGTGGTGGTGCTGCCCGTGGTGGTGGCGGCGGAGGCGGCAGTGATGCGGGCTCCTCGTCGGGCGGTTCAGCTGCTACTGTGGCATCCTCCGGCGGCGCGGCCTCGGGTGGTGGTGCAGGTGGCGCCGGTGGTGGCGCCAGTGCGTCGTCGGGTGGCGGATTCAGCGCGCCCAGTGCAAGTTCGGCCCTGCGTTCGGCCACTTCGCGCATTAGCACCAAGGCCCCGGCCTCCAGCGCGTCTTCTTCCAGTTCTGCCCGTTCGAGTGGGTCCGGTTCTTCGGCCTCCGGTTCTGACGGCCTGGGTTCCACCAGTTCGCAGCTGCAGGGTGGTGGTGGCGGTGGTGGTGGCGGAAACCCTGGCGGGGGATCCAGCGAATTCATGATGGTGCTTCAGGATCTGGTGAAGCCCGGTTCGCGCGTCAAGAAGGGTGAGGTGGTGGCGGAATTTGATCGCCAGTTCATGTTGCAGCGGCTGGAAGACTACAAGTCGTCCGTCGCGCAGCAGCAGTCCAACGTCAAGAAACTCCGGGCCGACCTTGATGTCTACCGCGAAGCACACCGGCAGACCATTGCGACGGCCAAAGCGTCGCTTGAAAAGGCCAAGCTCGACATCAAGACCACGCCCGTACGCGGCACCATCGACGCCGAACGGCTGAAGTTGGCGCTGGACGAAGCGGAAGCGCAGTATAAGCAGTTGTTGAGCGAAGTGAAGTTTGTCGACATCTCAGAAAAGGCCCAGATCCGCAATCAGGAGCTGGACCTGAAGGCCTCCGAACTGGAGCTGAAGCGGGCCGAGCAAAATGCCGACCGCATGCTGGCCAAGTCCGCTATTGATGGCCTGACCGTGATGCAGAATGTCTTCCGTGGCTCCGAGTTTGCCCAGATCCAGGCGGGCGATCAGCTCTACCCCGGGCAGTTCTTCATGCAGGTTGTGGACACCAGTTCGATGATCATCAACGCCTCCCTCAATCAGGTGGACGCCGAACGGCTCCGCGTGGGAGCCAAGGCGATGGTCCGCTTTGATGCTTACCCGGGCCTGGAATTGCCCGCCCATGTGGTGGCCATCGCGGCTGTCACCCGCACGGGCGGCTTCCGCGCCAGCTACGTCAAGGAAATTCCGGTGCGGCTGAAGCTGGATCAGATCGACCCGCGCGTGATCCCCGACCTTTCGGTGAGCGCGGATGTGGTCCTGCAGTCCGAGGCGGCAGCGGTCAACGTGCCGTCCGGGGCGGTCTTCCACGAAGGCGACAACAGCAAGCCTTTCGTCTTTGTCCGCGAAGGCACGGCGGAGCAGCCGGTCTGGCGGCGCCGTGAAGTGGAGTTGGGGTTGGCTAGCTACATCACCGCGGCGGTACGCTCTGGTTTGAAGGCGGGCGAAGTGGTGGCGCTGGAGCGGCCGGCGGCGCCTCCGGCGAAGAGTTAGGGCAGGAATCAGGGCCAGGGAATAAGGATCGATTAGAACTATGTCCTCCAAAGACATCAAGCCGAAGCAGAGATTAGGGCAGACGGCGGCTTCCCGCCGGAAGCGCGCGATTGTCTGGACGGTCATCCTGTTGGCCGGCGCTGGTGGCGGTTATGCCGCCTATACCAAGTACCTGGTGGATACCCCGGTGGAAGTTCCCGTGGCCAAGGTGCGCCGGGGCGATTTTGTGATCGCGGTCCGGACCCGGGGCGAGATCCGCTCCACTCATTCGCAGATCATTACCGCGCCGCAAGTGCCTGACCCACGCATCACCATGCTGGTTGAGTCCGGCAAGCCGGTAAAGGCTGGACAGATTATTGTCGAGTTCGACGCCGCTCAGCAGGAGCAGACGTACCTCGAAAAGAACACCAGCGTTCGCACGGCCGACAGCCAGATTGTGCAGACGAAGGCCAGCCATCGCATCACCAACGAGATGGACGGCATGAATCTGATGACCGCCCAGTTCAATCTGGAACGGTCCAAGCTGGAAGCGTCCAAAGCCGAAGTGGTGAGCGAAATTGAAGGTGCCAAAAGCCGCATCGATGTCGGCATCAGCGAAGGTGAACTGGGTCAGGTAAAGACCACCATCACCTCGCACAAGACTTCTCAGGAAGCCGACGTGGAGCGACTGGAGCAGCAGAAAGACAAAGTGGTCCGCGACATGGAGCGCTCCAAGGGCTATCTGTCGAAGATGGTGCTGCGGGCCCCCAATGACGGCATCGTGAACGTGTTGCCGAACTTCCGGACGCAGGGCAGCTGGGGCCAGTCCCCGCCGCCGTTCAAGGAAGGTGACCGGGCCTGGACGGGCGCGGCCATTGCCGAAATTCCCGATTTGCGCGAGATGCGCATTGATCTGAAGCTGGAAGAAGTGGAGCGCGGCAAGCTGCAGTTGGGCTTCCCGTTGCGCATCCGCGTGGATGCCATTCCGGACCAGGAGTTTGAGGCCAAGCTTGATTGGATCAGCCCCATTGCTTCGGTCGTCTTCCGTGGGATGGGCATGACGGAGAAGACCTTCCCGGCCCGGGCGACGCTGGCCAAAGTGGATCCGCGCCTGCGCCCCGGTATGAGCGCCACCGGCGAGATTCTGCTGGAAAGCCAGGCCAATACGCTGCTGATCCCAGCGCGGGCCAGCTTCATGAACAAGGGCAAGCCCTCGGTGTGGGTGCAGCGCGGCTCAGAGTTCATCATCCGGCCGATTGAAGTCGGCAAGCGGAACGACATCGACATTGTGGTCACCGGTGGGTTGAAGGAAGGCGAGATCATCGCCCTCGAGAACCCGGCCGAAGCCCTGAAGCGGGCCAAGAAGATCTAGGGGGAGCCTCGGCAGCTCCATTTTGAGGAAAGCGTTTCAACTACCGAACCCATGAAAAAGTGGATCATACGCATCGTATTGCTGGGGGCCCTGACGGCCGCGGGCTACGCCGGCTATACGGCACTGCAAGCCATGACGGCCCAGCGCCAGTTGTCTATTGCTACGGCCAAGGTGCGTCAGGGCGATGTCATTGTCCGCAGCTTTACGCGCGGTGAATTGCGGGCGGTCCGTTCGGTGACGCTGACGGCCCCCAATCTGTTCGGTACCGTGCAGGTCACGAAGCTGGCGGCCCTGGGTGCCTTTGCCCGCGAGAAGGATCTGGTGGTCGAATTTGACGACGCCGAGGTGCAATCGCGCCTGGAAGAAAAGCAGCTGGAGCTGGACCAGATTGACGAGCAGATCAAGAAGGCGCAAGCTGACTTGGCTATCCGCGACAATCAGGATCAAGTGGAACTGCTCCGGGCCCGCTACGCGGTGCGTCGCGCGGAACTGGAAGTCAAGAAGAACGAGCTGATCTCGGCCATTGACGCCAAGAAGAACCAGTTGACGCTCGATGAATCAAAGCGCCGGTTGTCGCAACTGGAAAGCGACATCAAGAGCCGCCGCGAGCAGTCCCAGGCCGAACTGGCCGTGCTGCGCGAGAAGAAGAACAAGGCGACGCTGGAAATGGCGCGCGAACGGTCCCGCCTGTCGCAGGTGAAACTGCTATCTCCGATCTCCGGACTGGTGGCGATCAAGCAGAACCGGTCGTCGGTGATGATGTTCGGCATGCAGTTGCCGGATATTCGCGAAGGCGACCAGGTGCAGCCCGGCACGCCGGTGGCGGACGTGCTGGATCTGTCGGAGATGGAAGTGTTGGCCAAGGTGGGCGAACTGGATCGCGCCAATCTTCGTGAGGGCCAGCAAGTGACCATCAAGCTGGATGCGATTGCCGAGAAGCAGTTCACCGGCACCATCAAGTCGATGAGCGGCACGGCCAGCTCCAACATGTTCTCGGGCGACGTGCAGAAGAAGTTTGACGTGATCTTTTCGGTCGACATGAAGCAGTTGCTGTCGGCCCTGGGGGCGCGTCCGGACCAGATCGCCAAGGTGCTGGCGACGGCGGAAGCGAATCGCAAGAAGCCTCCGACGGCCTCCTCGGGTGGCGGCATGATGGCCGCCATGATGGCGGGCGGCGGAATGCCTGGCGGCATGGGTGGCATGCAGGGCGGTGGGATGCCTGGTGGCATGAGCGGTGGCGGAATGCCGGGCGGTGGCCAGACGATGGGTGCGCCGGGTGGTGCCGAAGGTGGCGCTCAGCGCGGCGGCGGCGGTATGTTTGGCGGTGCCAACCTGACGCCGGAACAGCAACAGAAGGTCCGGGCCGCAACGCAGAAGGCGCTGAATGGCAAGAGCATGCAGGAGTTGACGCCCGAGGAACGCACGGGCATCATGGCCAAGGTCCGCGAAGAAGTGGCCAAACTGGGCATTACGCTGCCGCAACGCGGCGGTGGAGCCGGTGGCGGCCGCGGCGGCCCTGGCGGTGCACCCGGTGGCATGATGATGCCTTTTGCGGGCGGCAATGGTCCGTTCAGCGCGAAGGATATGGAGTTGGCCAAGCTGCCGCCCCCGCCGGAGGAAGACTCTCAGGTCGAGGTGCTGCTGCGGCCCGGGCTGCTGGCCGACGTCGAGATCATCATTGAGAAGATCGAGAACGCCGTCAACGTGCCGATGCAAGCGGTCTTTGAGAAGGACGGCAAGCAGGTGGTCTACGTCAAGAACGGCAACAAGTTTGACGAACGCGTCATCCGCCCCTCCAAGCGCAGTGAATCCACCATGGTGATCGCCGAGGGCGTCAAGCCGGGCGAGACCGTGGCTTTGGCTGACCCCAACGAGAAGCCGGGCGACAAGAAAAAGAAATCGGAGCAGAAGCCCGCCGGTGGCGGCGGCGCGGCGGGCATGCCGATGCCCAAATCATAGGTAGTCGATACTGACATGGCAAACCTCTCGGGCTTACTTCCTGAAATATACATGGGGCTTTCGAGCCTCCTGGTTCACAAGCTGCGCAGCTTGCTGACCATGCTGGGCATGATCTTTGGCGTGGGCGCGGTGGTGGCGATGTTGTCCATCACTGCCGGCGCGCAGAAGGAGATGATGAGTTACATTGACCTGCTCGGGGTCAACAACATTATCATCGAAGCCAAAGAAGCGGTGGACCGCAACGAACTGCAAGCCCGGCGGCTAATCTCGCCCGGCATGACGTTCCGCGACTACCGCGCCATCACCGAAAACGTCCAGGCGATTGAAGCCGCGACACCGCGCAAGCGTTTTAAGCCGCTGCGGGTGCTGCCCAAGACTGCCTCTGAGCCTCCACTGCTGATTGGCGTCGAGCCGGACTACCTGGAGATCAACTCCCTGAAGGTGACTGAAGGCCGCTGGTTCAACGACGAGGATAACCAAAGTTCGTCGCCCGTTTGCGTCTTAGGTGAATCCGCCAAAGTGAACCTGCTGGGCTACGAAGGCGGCGCCGTGGGCCGCTACGTGAAGATCAATGACACGTGGCTGCAAGTGATCGGAGTGCTGTCACAACAGGCCGCCGGTGACGCCGATGTCGAAGGTGTCGAAGTCACCAACCGCAACAACATGGTGATCGCGCCGCTGAACACGGTGATGCGCCGGTTTGAAGACAACAACAGCTTCTTGAAAGACGAGATCGATGGGATCTATCTGAAGGTGAAGCCGGGCGCAGATTCGGTGGAGACCGCCTCCGTCATCACGGCGATCCTCGCCTCCACGCACAAAGACGCGGGCGACTTTAACGTCACCGTGCCGGCCGGGCTGCTGGAGCAAAAGAAGCGCACGCAGTTCATCTTTAACGTCGTCATGCTTTGTATCGCGGGTATCTCGCTGCTGGTGGGCGGTATCGGCATTATGAACATCATGCTGGCGACGGTGCTGGAACGCACCCGAGAGATCGGTATCCGCCGCGCCATCGGCGCCCGGCAGGCCGACATCATCCGGCAGTTTCTGACTGAAGCGGTGTTGATCTCCATCCTGGGCGGCCTCATCGGCATTGTCTTTGGATTCTCGCTGTCGAAGCTGATTGCTTCGGCGGCGGGCTGGTCCACCGTTGTCACCACATCTTCCATCGTGGTCGCCTTCGGCGTCTCGGTGGGTATTGGCGTCGTGTTTGGTATCTATCCGGCCGTGCAGGCGGCGAAGCTCGATCCGATCGAGGCAATTCGTTACGAATAACAATGAGACTTTTAGCAATCGTATCCTGGGCCTTCGGCCTCACTCTCTTTGCGGCCGACAACGGGCCCCAGATTAATCAGCCCATGCCGGCGGCTGTGGCCGCTGAAAAGATGGGGCCACAGTACCCCCGCTTTGGGACGAAACAGTACTTCAACTACGTCTTCAATCCGAAGATGCCCAACGTGGAACTGGCCGGGCCTACCAAGTTGGCTGACTTTGTCGTCGGTGACAAGCTGGAACTGTCGCTCCGTTCCTATCTGGAACTGGTGATGGCCAACAGTACGGATATCCAGATTCAAAAGGCTTTGATCGAACCCCAGCGCAACGCCATCACGCGTGCCTTCGGCGTCTTTGATCCCACCGTGACCGCGAACGTTTCGCCGCAGCGCCAGATCACGCCCACCACGGATGCCCTGGCCGGCGCGGCGACCTTGAGCCAGTTAACGCAACCGGCCAATCTGACTTACCAGCAGACTCTGGCCAGCGGTACGCAGTTGAATTTTGGATACCGGTTCAACAAGTTGTCGAACAACAACTCGTTCCAGAACTTCAACCCCGCGCTGAACTCCAACCTCGACCTGCGTTTCACGCAGCCTTTGCTGCGCAACCGGGGCACCTATGTGAACAAGCTGCCCATCCTGCTTGCCCGTTCGCGCCTCACTGTCGGCGAATTGTCGCTGGAAGATCAAGTACAGCGCTTGTTGGCGCTGGCTGAGAATGCTTATTGGGATGTGATTGGTGCTCGCGAGAATCTGCGCGTTCAGGAACAAGCGCTGGCTTTGGCCGACGCCAGCCTGAAGCGCGCTCAGCGCGAGTTGGAGCTAGGCGCGATCTCGTCGCTTGAAATCTATCAGCCGCAGGCACAGTATGCCCGCGCGGAAGTGGTGGTCACCCAAGCCCGGTACCGCCTCCAGCAAACGGAAGACGCGTTGCGCCGCCAGGCCGGTATTGATCTCGACCCCGAGGTTCGCAAGCTGGCCATCGTGCTCTCTGAATCCGTGCTGCCGCCGAGCGACAACAAGCCGTTTGACCGCGAAGCACTGGTGGCCGGTGCGCTGCGCAATCGCCCGGACATCAAGACCCAACGGCAGGATCTGGTGGTGGACGACTACGCGCTGAAGGCAGCCGCCAACAATCTGAAGCCCGATTTGACCCTGAACGGCATCTACACCTCGCAAGGCCGCGGCGGCAACCAGGTCCGGACCACCCGGGTGGTGGGCCCCGATGGTCTGCCGCTTACCTCGACCACCTTGATTCCCGGGGGTTTTGGCGATGCCTGGTCCCAGATGTGGGGCTTTGGGTTTCCTGTTTACGGCATGGGCATCACGCTACGCCTGCCGATCAAGGATCGCCGTGCCGCCGCTGACTATGCCGATGCGACGGTCACCAAAAAGATCGACGCGCTGCAGGTGCGGCAGTTTGAACAGAACGCCCGCCTGGAAGTGCTGAACGCCATCTCGCAGGTAGAGAACTCGCGCGCCTCGGTGGACCTGGCCAAGATCGCCGCCGACCTGGCGCAGAAGTCAGTGGAAGCGGAGCAGAAGAAGTACGACCTGGGTGTCAGCACCCTGTTCTTCCTGTTGAACCAGCAGAGCCAGTTGACGCAGGCGCAATCGGACCTGGTCACCAACTCCGTCCAGTACCGGCGCAACTTGCTCAACTTGCTGCAGCGCACGGGCACGTTGCTGCAGGAGCGCGGCATCGTGATCAAGTAGCGTGATCAAGTAAGCTGCTGAACCACGTAAGCTAGATCCATGGGCCGAATCCGCATCCTGCCGGATGCGATAGCCAACAAAATCGCGGCCGGGGAGGTGGTGGAACGTCCCGCCTCCGTCGTCAAGGAACTGCTCGAGAACTCGCTCGATGCCGGTGCCACGGAAGTGCGCGTGGACGTCGAGCACGGCGGCCGCCGCCTGATCCGCATCGTCGACAACGGCCACGGCATGATGCGGGATGACGCGCTGCTGGCCTTTGAGCGGCACGCCACCTCCAAGCTGCGCCAAGTGGAGGATCTGTTTTCGGTCTCGACGCTCGGCTTCCGTGGTGAGGCGTTGCCTTCCATCGCTTCTGTTTCGCGCCTTGATCTGGACACTCATTCGCGTGATGAGACAACAGGTACGCATATTGAGATCGCCGGCGGCAAGATGGTCCGCTGCGATGAAGCGGCGCTGGCACCTGGTACCACCATCACGGTGCGGGACCTGTTCTACAACGTCCCGGCCCGCCGCAAGTTTCTCCGCACGGAGCCGACCGAACTGGCGCACATCGCCTCGCTGGTCACCCACTATTCGCTGGCCCACCCCGACAAGACGTTTGAGCTGAACCATAACGGCGGACGGCTGCTGTTTGTCACCCCCGTCACCGCGTTCCGCGACCGCGTCTTCCAGGTCTTTGGTAGCGAGACGCTGGCCGATCTGGTGGAGGTGCCCGCGGCCGAGAAAGAAGGCTTCCGCCTTTACGGCTTTGTCTCGCAGCCCCAAGTACAGAAGATGAACCGCAACTCGGTTTATCTGTTCGTCAACGGCCGCCTGATCCGCGACAAGCTGCTGGTGCATGCGCTGCACGCCGCGTATCACAACCTGATGCCGCCAGCCTGCTATCCGTTCGCGCTGCTGTTTGTCGATTGCGCGCCGGAAGAGGTGGACGTGAATGTCCATCCGTCAAAGACCGAAGTCCGCTTCCATCGTGGCTCCATCGTGCATGACTTCGTGCGGGACCACTTGCGTGCGCTACTGATGGACGCGCGTCCGGTATCGTCGCTGCCTTTGCCGCCGGCACCGGGCCCGCAGCCCGCCACGGACTTGCCTATGTCGGAGTTCTCGATGCAGTTGCAGTCCGTCCCGTTGCCGCCGTCCGTCGGGTTTCAGCCCCGTCTGCTGTCGCCGGACGTTAACTGGACCCCACCCGGCACCAGCCCGGACATGACCCGCATGGTGATCCCCGGCGTCCAGGATATCGACCTGCCGGTTGTTGGAGTCAGCCCCGTGCCACCCGATACCGTGGGGCACTCTCCTCGATCGCCCCACTGGCCAGCGTCCCCCATCCCCACGCCGCCCTCACCTTTGGCCGCTCCAGCGCTACCCCCGGTTTCCGCCGCCCCTGCTCGATTGCCGATGCCTGACACGCACGGTCCGTTGCCGATGGGCGCTTGGACCGATGAAGCGGCCTCGCTCGAAATCCTGCGCGACCTGCGGCCGCTGGGCCAGCTGCATGAGAGCTTCATCATCGCGGCCGGGCGTGACGGACTCTGGATCATCGATCAGCACGTCGCGCATGAGCGAATCCTGTTCGAGCAAGTGCTCCGGCGCCGCGGCCAGGCAGAGCGCCAACAGTTGCTGCTGCCCATGATCATCCCGCTCACCGTGGGCCAGCAGATCGAGTTTGCCCGCATTGCCGATGAGCTGGCGGCGGTGGGGTTTGACGCGGAGCCGTTTGGTCAGCGGACGCTGGCCATCAAAGCCGCTCCGGCGGGGCTGGGCACGGGTGAGATTGAGCGGGTGATCTTCGAGATCCTGGAGATTGCCGAAGGGGAGCTGCGCCGCGCATCGGTGGAAGATATCCGCCGGGGTGTCGCCGCTAGTGTCGCCTGCCGCGCCGCCATCAAGATCAACATGCCGCTCGACATGACCAAGATGGAATGGCTGTTGCGGGAGTTGGCGAACACGGAGTTCCCCACCAGTTGCCCGCATGGCCGCCCCATTGCGCTGCGATATTCGCTGCGCGATATCTTGAAGGGCTTCCACCGCATCTAGAGCGGTCCGTACAATCAAGCCATGCCCCTCCGCCAAAATTCGATCTGGCGCATGGGGCTATCGATGACCGGCCTCGCTGTCGTCACCCTCACGTTGGCGGCCCAGAGCGGCGACCCGCTCCCGCCCGGTCCCCCGGCCGAGTTTCATTTCCTACGCCTCCAGTACACCGACTATCGCGGCACTCGGGTCTTCCGGCGTGGCTGGTGGATGCAGGATTGGCCCGAAGCCGACATCCACTTCACGATGGGCATCGAGCGACTCACCCGCATCCATATCGGCAATGGGCGGCACGTCCGCCTGACCGACCCGGAGCTGTTCGACTACCCCTGGATCTACGCGACGCAAGTGGGCTTCTGGGACTTAAGCGACGCCGAGACCGCCAAGCTGCGCGAGTACCTGCTCCGCGGCGGCTTTCTGATGGCCGATGACTTCCATGGTCCGCAAGATTGGGAACGGTTCCGCCAAACCATGGACCGCGTGCTGCCCGGCGAACCGATTGTCGACATGCAGGACCGCGATGCCATTCTGAACGTGCTCTACAGCATCAAGGAGCGCGTCCTAATCCCCGGCATGCGCCACGTCCGCCGCGGCCCGGGCGGCAGTCTCATCATCCAGCCCACCGCCACGCCCGATCACTGGCGAGTGATCAACGACCCCAAGGGCCGCGCCATCGTGGCCATCAACTTCAACATGGACGTCGGCGACGCCTGGGAGCACGCCGACACCCCCGAGTACCCCGAACAGATGACCAGCCTCGCCTACCGCGTCGGGATCAACTACATCCTGTACGCCATGACGCACTAGGCCCGATCGGACTACGATAGTCGCGTATGCGCCCCACTTTACTGAGCTCGTCCATTTCATGGTGCCGCCCCCACGTTGCGAGCCTTGGCCTCGCGATCCTCCTTGGTTCGTCTGCCGCCGCCCAGCCCATCCTCGCCCCCGGGGCAAAGCCGGCCCGGCTGGGCGATGTCGGGGCGGGCGAAGGGCCGGCGTGGAGTTCGGATGGAAGCCTTTACTTCACGGGGCACAACCGCATCATGCGGCGCACCGCCGATGGGCAGGTGAAGGTGTTTCGTGAGCCATCCGGCAACGCCAATGGACTGTTGATCGACCCCGAAGGGCGCCTCGTCGCCTGCGAAGCGTCCAACCGCCGCGTCACTCGGACGGAGCGTGATGGGACGGTCACCGTTCTGGCGGATCGCTTTGACGGCCACCGCTTCAACCAGCCGAACGACCTGACCATCGATTCCAAAGGCCGCATCTACTTTTCCGACCCACGCTATGGCTCACGCGAGGGGATGGAGATGGTGGACGCCCAAGGGCGCACCGTGGAGGGCGTCTACCGCATTGATGGCCCCGGCAAGGTGTCGCGCGTGATCACGCATGAGATCGATCGGGCTAACGGCGTGCTGGTCTCTCCGGGAGATGAGTTCTTGTACGTGGCCGACAATAACAACAACACGCACGGCGTGAAGCGGGCCCTGTTCCGCTTCAACCTGCGCCCGGATGGTTCCATCGATCCGCAGAGCCGCAAGCTGATCTTTGATTGGGGCGATGGGCGAGGTCCGGATGGGATCAAGATGGACCAGATGGGGCGGCTTTATGTTGCTGGTGGAACGACCAAGCCGAACCCGCCGTTTGAGACCGCCGACAAGTTTAAGGGCGGTGTCTATGTGTTGTCGCCCGCGGGCAAGCTGCTGGAGTTCATTCCGGTGCCAGTGGATGAGGTCACCAATTGTGCCTTTGGCGGCGCGGATCTGAAGACGCTGTTCATCACGGCGGGCGGCACGTTGTGGAGCGTCCCGGTGACGACGCCCGGCCGCGTGCCCTATCAGCGCGGCAAGTAGATCAGCTGGGCGAGGATCACCGGCCGGTTGGTAATCTGAGAGTCGATGCAAACTCGAGCACTGGGCAATAGCGATCTTCAGCTGACGCCCCTGGGCATTGGCGCCTGGGCGATCGGCGGCGGCGGTTGGAAGTTTGGGTGGGGGCCGCAGGACGATGATGATTCCATTGCGGCCATTCATGCGGGCCTCGATGCCGGGCTGAACTGGATCGACACCGCGGCCATCTACGGCCTGGGGCATTCCGAAGAGGTGGTGGGCCGGGCGGTGAAGTCCCATGGCTCAACGCCCTACATCTTCACCAAGTGTGAGCGCACCTGGGACGAACAAGGCAACATCATCCCGTGCCTGAAGGCGGATTCGATCAAGCGCGAATGCGAAGCCAGCCTGCGGCGGTTGGGTGTTGACGTGATCGATCTCTACCAGATCCACTGGCCGCAACCGGACGAAGATGTGGAAGAGGGCTGGGGCGCGGTGGCCGAGTTGCAGAAGGAAGGCAAGGTCCGCTGGATTGGGGTATCGAACTTTTCAGTAGACCAGCTCAAGCGCGCGCACGCGATTGCGCCGCTGACGTCGCTGCAACCGCCGTATTCCATTCTGTCGCCTGAAATCGAAGACGGACAGCTGCCCTATGTCGCGGAGAACAACATCGGCGTGCTGGCCTATTCGCCCATGAAATCCGGCTTGCTGACCGGCAAGATGACCGCCGAGCGCATCGCGCAGATGCCGGCCGACGACTTCCGCAAGAACACGCCGCACTTCCAGGAACCGAAGCTGTCGCGCAATATGGCGCTGGTGGAGCTGCTCCGCGCGATGGGTGCGCGGCATGGCCGGTCTCCGGGTGAAGTCGCCATCGCCTGGGCGCTGCGGCGGCCGGAGGTGACGGCGGCCATTGTCGGCTTGCGCTCCAAGGCGCAAGTGGATGGCGTGATCGGCGCCGCGGAGTTCCGGTTGACGGCCGATGAAGTGGCGGAGATCGCCGCATTTATGGCGGCCAATCCGGCATAGCTGCTTCCACCGATACACACCAGACCGTATGCTGGCGCATGGCGGCTCGGAAGCGGCGTTGCTGCTACAGCGACATCACTTCCTTAAATCGGGCGGCTTGGCGGCGGGACATCTCCACTGTCTGGCCGCCTTTCATTTGCAGTTCGAGACCGCCCGAGACTGACGGGTCGATGCGGGTGATCCACTTGAGGCCCACGATGTGTTTGCGGCTGGCGCGGAAGTAGAGGCGCGGGTCCAGGCGTTCCTCCAGATAGTTCAGTGACCGCAAGACCAAGGGCCGCTGCCGCTCGCCCGAATGCGTGAAGTAGAGGCGGGTGTAGTTGCCCTCGCTTTCGAGCAGCTCAATCGAATCGGTCGCCACAAACCAGCAATGGTCGCCATCCTTGACAAAGATTTGTGAGGGCGCGGGCAACACGGGCGGGGCGGATGTTGTGGCGCGGGCCACGGTGGCCTTCTCAAGTGCCGCGGCCAGACGCTCCGGGGCGACGGGCTTCAGAAGATAGTCGAGAGCGCTCACTTCAAACGCCCGCAGTGCGAACTCGTCGTAGGCGGTGGTGAAGATGACGGCGGGGGGACGGTCGAGATCGGCCAGCAGGTCGAAGCCCGTGCGGCCGGGCATCTGGATGTCGAGGAAGATCAGATCCGGATTGAGCTCCGTGATCAGTGCTTCCCCCTCGTCGGCGTCGCGGGCTTCGCCCACGATCTCAATAGTGGGGTGCGCGGCCAGTAGACGCCGCAACTCCAGACGGGCCAACCGTTCGTCATCAATGAGCAGGGCGCGCATAGGGAATCACCACTTCGGCAATCACGTTGTCGGGGTCCAGGTTACGGAGGGTGAGCTTGGCCTGTTCGCCAAATAGCAGCCGCAAGCGCTCACGGATGTTCTTCAGGCCTAGCTGGGTGTCGCCGGTGGTAGCCAGTTGGCCGCTGTTCACTACCTCCACGTGCAAAGCGCCATTGGTTTCGGCGGCGTGAATGCTGATCTCACCACCGGCGGCAAGCCGGGAGATGCCGTGCTTCACGGCGTTCTCCACCAGTGTCTGTACCAGCATCGGCGGCACCTGCACATCCAACACGCCGGGCGCGATGTCGAGCTTCACCCGCAAGCGGTCCTCCAGGCGGATCGCTTCCAGCTTGAGATAAATCTGCACAGCCTCCACTTCCGCCGCCAGTTGTACGGTGTCGGCTGAATCGGCCTTCAGCGAGTAGCGGAGGATCTCCGCCAGCTCCGTCACCATCGTCTGAGCGCGCGTGGGGTCCTCGACAATCAGCGCGCGCAGGCTGTTCAGCGAGTTGAACAGGAAGTGCGGGTTCAACTGGGCCAGTAGTGACCGAAGCTGCGCGTCCTTCGCCGCCACCTCCAGGCGAACCCGGTCAATCTCCGCGCGGCGCAGGCGCTCAAAGTAGTGGATGCCCAGATAGATCATCAACCACAGCAGCAGCGTGGTGGACCAGATGGAGATCGAGGCTGACCAGATCAGCCAGCTCCATGACCGCAGCGGCATCAGTTGGATGGGCCACAGCATCACCAGACCGACGACGGTGGAGATCGTGAGTCCACCGGCGAGCGTGCTGGCGACCACGCGCGGCACCAACTTGCTCAACGGCAGGTCCAGCCAGCGTTGCTGGCGGATCACTTCGCGCAGCCGGTCCGAGACAGCCAGGCCCACCAGCGCCGCCGCGGCGTAGACCCAAACCATCTTCGGATTCTGCTGTCCGAACGCCTTCGCAAAGGAGATGTTGGCGAGGCCGTGCAGTCCCCAGCCTGCGATCTGGCAAAGGACGTAGGTCTGTTGTCGTGTCATCTGCGTTCGTTTCCGTTGCCGCGGTCGCTACTGCGCCAGAAACTTGTCCAGTTGGGCCAGGAACCAGGCGGGCTCATCGAACATCATGAAGTGCCATGCCTCGTCGTGCAACTCAAAGGTCAGTTTGGCCACACCCGAGTATTGCTTAGTCAGGTTGTCGAAGACGCGCTGGCGGGAGGTGTACTCCTTGTAGGCCGACCAGGCGCTGAGCGCCAGCACGCGAGACTTGATCTGTCCCAGAGCAGGGCGCAGGTCATTGGTGTAGAGCTCCATCATGGCCGCGGCCACTGTCGATGCATCGGATTTGCGGGACCACTCGACGATGCGCGCCACGTCGTCTTTGGAGTGCGCCATGGTCTTCAAGTACTCATCCTGAGAGCCGGGCTTGGCTGCGGTAATTTGCTCGCGCATGGCGTTGGCCATGGGCTTCATCGATTCGGCCGTGGCCCCGGGCATCATCAGTTCCGGCAGGAACGGTGCGGAATCGACGATCACCAGCTCGCCCACCAGGTCCGGCTCCGTCTCGCCCAACCACAGGGCCATCGCGCCGCCCAGGGAGTGCCCGATGATCACCGGCTTAGCGAGCTTCTGCGTCCGGATGTAGGCAATGATGTCGCGGCGAACGGTGTCCAGAAATGGCGCATCGCCACGGTTGGCCAGCGGCGGCTGCCCGGCAAATCCAGCGAGAGTCAGCACATGGCATTCGAAGCGGCCTTTCAGATGGGCGACGGTGGTGTCCCAGGTGGCGGCACCGGAGGCCAGGCCAGGGATCAAAATCACCGGTCGGCCCTTGCCGGTCACTTGCACGCCAAAGCTGGGTGCGTTTGCGGGGGCGGGGGCGGCGGACAGGGTCAGCGTCGAGAGGGTCAACAGCAGGGTGAGCTTCTTCATGGATCCAGCATGCGGGTGGGCCGCGGCGTCGCCAGCGAATTTTGGATGAGTGGCGTGCCGCTGTGACATTTGGCATCACGTTGGGATAAGCGGCGCGATAGGCTAGTGATCGCATGAATCCTTTCGAGAAAGTCGCCCTGGGGCGCACGAAGCTGGAAGTGACGCGGTTGGGTATGGGCACGGCGGCGCTGCCGGGTCTCTATACCGCGGTGGATGAGCGGGAAGCGATCGGGGCCGTACAGGCTGCCCTGGCCAGCGGCCTGAACTTGATCGATACCGCGCCCATGTATGGGCACGGCAAGAGCGAAGAGCTGTTGGGCGAGGCGCTACAAGGTGTGCCGCGCGATAGCTATGTCCTTTCCACCAAGGTGGGCCGCGTACTAGAGCCGGCTGATCCGGCGGAGTTTGCTGACGGCCAATGGAAGAACATCAGCCCGTACCGCTGGGTGTTCGATTTTAGCTACGACGCCGTGATGCGGAGTTTTGAAGAGAGCCTCCGCCGCATGAAGGTGGACCGGATCGACGTGCTGTTGATCCATGACCCGGATGCGCACTGGGAGCAGGCGATTGGCGAAGCCTACCCGGCCATCCACAAGCTGCGTGAGCAGGGCGTCGTTTCCGCCATTGGTGCGGGGATGAACCAGTGGGAGATGCTGAAGCGGTTCGGCGAAGAAGGCGACTTTGACTGCTTCCTGCTGGCCGGACGCTATACCTTGATCGACCACACGTCGATGGCGGAGTTTCTGCCGCTGTGTGAGCGTAAGGGCACCTCGATCATCATCGGCGGACCCTATAATTCCGGCATTCTGGCCGGTGGCAACACCTTCAACTACGTGCCCGCGACGGAGGAGATGGTGGCGCACGTGGCTCGCGTCAAGGCGGTCTGCGAACGCCATGGTGTTGATTTGAAGGCCGCCGCACTGCAATTTCCGATGGCGCATCCCACGGTGGCCACCACGATTCCGGGTGCCAAAACGCCGTCGGAGTTCGCAGAGAATCTCCGGCTGTTCCAAACCAGCATTCCGGCTGCCCTTTGGGCTGATCTCCGCACCGAGGGGCTGATCCCAGGTGAATGCCCGATTCCTAACTGAACAAAATTGTGATAAAACTGTTACCCAGAAGAGGGGTGTCTCGAGCTATGTCTTTCGGTTTCCGTACGCTATTTGTTTTCGCTGTGCTGCTGTGTTGCAGCCTGCGCCTATCCGCTCAAGTTCTTTATGGTTCGCTGGTTGGTCAGGCCAACGATGCCTCCGGTGCTGCCGTGCCCGGCGCGTCGGTAACGCTGACCAATAAGGCCAATGGCTTGGCCCGTTCCACCACCACCAATGAAGGCGGCCAGTACACGTTTGCGGCCACGCAGCCGGGCGATTACGACGTCAAGATCACCAAAGATGGTTTCCGGACGGCGAATGAAACGTCGGTGACGGTCACCTCCAACAACGTCACCCGCGTCGATGTCACGATGCAGGTGGGCGCGGTCAGCGACTCGGTGACGGTGGAAGCTTCCACCGCCGTGCTCCAGACCGATTCGGCCACAGTGAAGGCTGAAGTGACCAGCAAGGAATTGCTGAACATCCCTACGCCCGTCGGCCGCAACTACCAGAACCTGTTGGTGACTATCCCGGGCTTCTCCCCGCCGCAAAACGCGCACTCCGTGCCGACCAATCCGTCGCGCGCGTTGCAGTCAAACGTGAACGGCACCTCCACCTCCGGCGTTAACGTCCGCATTGATGGCGCTTCCAGCCAGCAGCCGTGGCTGCCGCACATCGCGGCCTACGTGCCGACGCTTGAAGCGATCGAAACCGTGAACGTCGTGACCAACAGCTTCTCCGCCGAGCAAGGCTTGGCGGGTGGCGCTTCCATCAACGTGCAGGTAAAGAGCGGTGGCAATGACTTCCACGGTTCGGGCTTCTGGTATCACAACAACAACGCCTTGCTGGCCAAGCCGTTCACCTACACCATCAATAACCAGGGCAGCCAGCGCAACCCCAAGTACATCTTCAATCAGCCCGGCGGCACCATCGGTGGTCCGATTGTGAAGAACAAGTTGTTCTTCTTCACTTCCTACGAAGCGGCCACGCGGCGTGAATTCGCCAACAACTCCGGCACGCTGCCGGTGGCGGCCATGCGAACGGGCAACCTGTCGGAAGGTCCATCGATCTATGGCGCGCGCGGCGTTGTCTTTGACCCCGCCACGGGAAATCAAGCTACCGGGGCCGACCGCACACCCTTCCCGGGCAACATTATCCCGGATGCCCGCATCAGCCAGGTTGCCAAAGGTATCCTTGCGAAGATGCCCGCCATCAGCGAACCCGGTTTCCGCGAAAACAACTTCTTCGCGACGGGCGGCTTCCTGTTTGACCGCCACACGGTGGACTCGAAGGTGAACTACAACGTCAGCGAAAAGTGGAGCATGTATGCCCGCTACGGCGCGGTGAAGTACAACATGAACAACCCGGGCATTCTGGGTGAACTGGGCGGTCTGGGCGTTTCCGGCTCCGGCGGCAACACTGGCACCGCGAATGGCACCACGCATTCGCTGACCTACGCGACCACTTACGTGATCAAGCCGAACCTGATTCTCGATGCCAACTTCGGCTACACGTACTACCAGACGAAGGTGGCGCAGGATTTCCTGGACACCAACATCGGTCTCGACGTGTTGAAGATCCCCGGCACCAACGGTAAGCGCAAGTTTGAAGGCGGCTGGCCGCGCTTTGGTGTCAACGGCTTCTTGAACCTGGGCCTGCAGGATTCGTTCATGCCCTATGAGCGGCGCGATCCGCAGTATCAGTACGTGACCAACCTGAACTGGACCAAGGGCTCCCACCAGATCCGCTTCGGCATCGATTTCTACCAGCAGGCGCTGAAGCACCAGCAGGCCGAGTTCGCCGGCCAGAATCAGGGTGCGCAGGGCGGCTTCCAGTTCAACGGCGGCCCGACGCAGATCCGCGGCGGCGCTTCAGCCAGCCCGTTCAATTCGTGGGGCGCTTTCCTGCTCGGCCTGCCGACCAACTACGGCACCACCTATTCCGTGGATGAGTTCTATGGTGCCAAGACCTGGATGTACCAGGCCTTCATCCAGGACACCTGGCAGGTGAACAAGAAGCTGACGGTCAACTACGGCGTCCGCTACAACAACTTCCCGATGCCCCGCCGCCCCGATGGACGCGGCATGGAACGTTATGACTTTGTGAACAACAAGATGCTGGTCTGCGGCTTGGGCAGCGTGCCGGTGGACTGCGGAACGAAGAACTCCAACATGTTGTTCTCGCCCAGCCTTGGCATCGCCTACCGCCCGTCGGAAAAGACCGTCATCCGCACCGGCTTTGGCATCAACTGGGATCCGTTCAATCTGGTGCGCGCATTGCGGACCAATTATCCGATCCTGCTGATCCTGAATGGCGACACCACCGATGCTTTCGTGCCGGTCAGCCGCGTGGAGCAGGGCATTCCGGTCCCGGTGGTTCCGAATATCTCCTCGGGCGTGCTGGACCTGCCGCGCAACTATGCTGTGCAGTCCACGGGCGACAGCTACCGACGATCCTACATCATGAGCTGGAACTTCACTGTGCAGCGTCAACTGCCGGGCAACTTCCTGATCCAGGCCGGCTATGTGGCCAACCGCGCCATCCGGCAGACGAACTTCCTGAACGTCAACGCCGGTCAGGTTCCCGGTGCCGGCTCGGCCGGACAGCCGCTGGTTTCCCGGTTCAACAAGAATGTGTCGACCGGGCTTGTGGACCCGATCGGCCACTCCAAGTACGACTCGCTGCAGACCACCCTGTCTCGCCGCTTCTCGAGCGGCCTGTCGACCACGATGTCCTATACCTACTCAGCTGCGCGCGGCGTCTGCTGCAACTCCGATCAAGCCGGTGGTCCGGCGATCTCGGCGCGGGACTTCCTGTCGCTGAATCAGGCCCGGATGCCGTTTGACCGGCCGCACAACTTCCAGGCCACCTGGTCCTACGAGCTGCCGTTTGGCAAGGGCAAGTCCTTCGCCAAGTCCGGCTTTGGCTCGGCCATGCTGAGTGGCTGGCAGGTGACTGGCCTGTTCTCCCGGTACTCGGGTTCGCCCTTCACGGTGAACGCTGACGGCGCTTCCTTGAACATGCCGGGCGGCAATACGCAGATGGCCGACGTGGTGGGTGAAGTGAAGCAGTTGGGCGGTGCGGGCCGTGGCCAGGCGTTCTACGACTGGACTGCTTTCCGGGCCGTCACCGGTGCCCGTTTCGGCAACGCGGGCATCAACACCCTGCGCGGCCCCGGCATTTCCAACATGGACACTGGCTTGTTCCGCCGCTTCAACGTCAATGAGCGGATCAATATCCAGTTCCGCGCCGAAGCGTTGAATATCTCCAACACTCCGCAATGGGCCAACCCGTCCAGCAACATCTCCAGCCTGCGGACCACGCCTGACGGCCGGTTCCAGGGTGGCGTGTTTGAGATCACCGGCGTCGCGAACACGGGCCGTGATGGCCTGTCGCAGCGCGCCTTCCGTCTCGGCATGCGCATCGGGTTCTAGGACTCGGTCGGCTCAGTTGTCAGCCGTCTCTCCGGGCGCCACCTCTTCGCTGAGGTTGGCGCCCGGAGTGTTTTGGGGAACCACATATTCATGGCATCGTTACCCCGGTACCGTCAGGGGTTGGCTACACTAGCGTCAAGAACTATGCGCATGCCCCGATTCAACACGCTCTTGATCCGTCTGTTCGTCGTGGCCCTGGGCCTGGCGTCGCTGCTGGGTGCCGATGATGCCTTGTCCGGCAAATGGACCTTCACCATGGATACGCCGGGCGGTACGCGGACTCAGGTCGCCACCTTTGCCCTCGAGGGCGACAACGTGGGCGGCAAGTGGGACAAGTCCGACGTGAAGGGCACTTTCAAGGAAGGGCAACTGGAGCTGAAGTTTCCGCTTGAGAGTGCGGAGGCGGGCTCCGCCGGGACGTTCAGCCTGACGGGTAAGCTGGCTGAGGGCAAGCTGACCGGCCGTTGGAGCTGGGAGACGTACGGCGGTACCTTCAATGCCGTGCGCAAAGCTGCTGAGTAGAGTCCCGGCCAGTCGCCGAAACTTGGCCAGAAAGGGGTCCCCCAAATGCGATTGCTTCTCTTATGCGCTGCCCTCCCCCTGCTGGGGCAGGGACTGGATGACTGGACTCGCGTGAAAGGGTTGGCCGCCGGCCGGGAGGTGGAGATCTATCTCGCGGCTAAGACCAAGCTGAAGGGCCCGCTGGTATCGGTGGATGACCAGTCGATCACACTGGCTGGGAAGTCAATCCCCAAGGCCGATGTGCGCAAAGTTCGCGTGCGGAGCGCGGGAGGCCGGGGTTTGAATGCCGCCAAAGGCGCGGCCATTGGTGCCGGTGTTCTGGCTGGTTTAGTGTTAGTCGCTCTGCTCTTCACCAATGGTTCGGACGGTGGAGAGGTGCTAGGTGCCAGCTCCGTCGGTGGGGCGACGTGGGGAGCGTTTATCGGAGTCTTCTTTGCTGGCCACACCACCGTCTATCAGGCGGCTCCTTGAGCTCAATCGGCGGAGCGCTTGTTGAGGAAAAACTGCTGAAGGAGGGCCGTGCAATCGGCCGCCAGCACGCCTTCGGTGATCTCCACCCGATGGTTGAGCAGCGGCGAATCGGCAATCTGAAACTTGCTGCGCACCCCGCCAAAGCGTAGGTCGCGGGCGGCGAAAACCAGGCGTGACACGCGGGCATGCACCAGCGCCCCGGCGCACATCGGGCAGGGTTCCAGCGTGCAATAGAGCGTCGCACCGGTGAGGCGATAGTTGCCGGTGTTGGTGGCCGCTGCCCGAAGGGCCTGCATTTCGGCGTGGGCCGTGGGGTCATGCAGCGCAATCGGAGCGTTCCACCCTTCACCGACGATCTCGCCATTTAGCACCACTACCGCGCCTACCGGAACCTCGCCTGATTCCTCCGCCAGACGGGCAAGCGCCAGGGCCCGGCGCATGTACTGTTCGTCACCCGTTTTCGCTGTTTCATCCATATTTGACGAACTGATCGCACCGTCCTCACGTAAACTGAGGTTGATGTTCCGTTACTTACCGCTCATCTTCAAGAATACGCTGCGCAACCGGCGGCGCAGTATGTTGACGCTGGGCTCCATCGCGGCGTCGTTTTGCCTGTTGGGCACCATGTTTGCGATGTATGAGGCGCTCTACCATTCTGAACCAACGCCCAGCCAGGCGCTGCGTCTGATCACGCGCCATCGCGTGTCGTTGACGCAGGTGATGCCGGCCTCCTACAAACAACGGATCAAGCAAGTGCCCGGGGTGGCCGCGCTCTATACATCCATGTGGTTCGGCGGCACCTACAAGGATGACCGCGATCAGCGAAACTTCTTTGCGCGCTTCGCGGTGGAGCCGGAGGACTTCTTCAAGGTTCAAACGGACTTGAAGATGCCGGAAGAGCAGAAGCTGGCTTTCATGCGGGAGCGAACCGCCTGCATTGTGGGCACTAAGCTGGCCGAGAAGTTCGGTTTCAAGCTGGGCGACCGGATCGTGCTGAAGGGCGACATCTTTCCCGGCAACTACGAACTCACCGTCCGCGGCATCTACGATTCGGTGGACGACACGGAGACGTTGTTCTTCAACCTGGACTACCTCTACCAAAGCCTGCCCGTCGCCCGGCGCGACTTCGCCGGGACGTTCAACATCCTGGTGGCGTCGAAGGAGCAGACCGGCGAGGTATCCCGCACTGTGGATGAGATGTTCAAAAACGCGCCCGTGCAGACGCGCACTGAGACTGAGCAGGCGTTCCTGCTGAGCTTTGTCGGTTTCCTGGGCAACGTCAAGGCGATCGTCTTCGCCATCTGCGCGGCGGTGACCTTTACGATCCTGCTGGTGTCCGCCAATACGATGGCGATGTCGGTGCGGGAACGTGTGCGGGAAGTGGGCATCATGAAGACGCTCGGCTTCACGCAGGGGGCGCTGCTGGGCATCTTGCTGGGTGAGGCGATGGCGATCTCGCTGATGGGGGCGGCGCTG
>JAPKYX010000101.1 GCA_026394075.1 Acidobacteriota bacterium | reverse complement strand
CTCCGGAACAGCGTCCCAACCGATGACGTCGAGCGCGATCAAGTCGTTGCTGGTGACCTGGGACACCTCCCCGAGATGATAGGTGGGGTCCAGGATGCCGATCTTGTTCTTGCGGCGATACTTCCAGTGTGAGGTCTGGTCGCCATCGCCGTGCTCAACACCGGTGGCAAACTGCGCCAGGGCCGTTAAGCCGCCATCCACCGAAAAATACTTGTCCCGACTGTCCGCCGTCCAGTCCAGCACTCCCATAGCGGCACTGTCTTCTGAGTAGCGGAAGAAATCAAGGGGCGACATGAGGAACCAATCTTCGGGAAAGCCGTCCGGGAAATTGGGCGGTGAGTAAAAATCCAGGAACTCCACCCCGCTCACGAAGCCCAGGGCGTGGCCAATTTCGTGAATGGCGGTGCCCACAAAATCAATCTTGCCGGCACTGATGCCGTCGGACGGATCGAAGTCGAAGGGCAATTCGCTGCTAAACACAATGGAGGCGTCCACAAAGTCCGGCTCCAGGATGTCCGGAACTTCGAATTCGAGAAAATCGCGCGGGAATAGGGCTTTGGTATTGGCGGTGGTGGCCAACAGCAGCGAGTTGTTGTCGCTATAGTCGTCGTCCAGATAGGGCGTGATGGAGCCGCCATTTTCATCGGTCAGGTTCATCAGCGCCGCCACGCCAAAATCGGCCGGCAGATTGGCGAAGGCCTGCTGATCGAAAAGGCTCCGCTGGTCAAACTCCAGGCCCAGGTAGAACAGGAAGTAGTCCATCAGGACGTACTCGGTCCCAGTGGAGGCGATGATATTGGGACCCAGCTGCTTAAAGCCGATCTCGATGTTGACGTTCACGTTGTCCGTGAGCAGGCTGGACCAGACCTGCCCTGCCTTCAGGAAGCCGGCATAGGCCTGTGGAGAAGTCGTCTGGATGTCGGTCGGGTCGGTAAACGTAAACGTCAGGCCCGCCTGAACCGGTACGGCCGTCATCGCCGCAAAAATGGCAAGTGCCCCCGCCACTGACCGGACTCGAATCACAAAGCCTCCTAGCCGCCCAATATACTAATGTCTACTGATTGCCTCAGTATAGCCAAATGTGCGGGTCAACCCGGAGCTTTCGCGTCAGGAATCAGAATAGCCACCGCCAGACCAGAAAAAGTCCCCGGAATCAATGCCTGCCCGGCGTCTCTGCTATCCTTAAGGATTCGTTTCCCCCCTATGGCTACCAAGACTCCCATCACTGTCGCCCACGGCGACGGCATAGGCCCCGAAATCATGGCCGCGACGCTCCACATCCTCAAGGAAGCCGGAGCTGAACTGGACATCGAAGAGATCGAGATTGGCGAGAAGGTCTATCTGCGCGGCATCTCGGCCGGCATTGAGCCTTCCGCCATTGACTCGCTCACCCGCACCAAGGTGTTCCTGAAGGCGCCCATCACCACCCCCCAGGGCGGCGGCTTCAAGAGCCTGAACGTCACCACGCGCAAGATGCTGGGCCTCTACGCCAACATCCGGCCCTGCGTCAGCTATCACCCGTTTGTTGACACCAAGCACCCGGTGATGGACGTGGTGATTGTCCGTGAGAACGAAGAAGACACCTATGGCGGCATCGAATACCGCCAGTCCGATGAAGTGCACCAGTGTCTGAAGCTGATCACCCGGTCCGGCTGCGAGCGCATCGTGCGCTACGCGTTTGAGTACGCCCGCGCCAACAACCGCAAAAAGGTGACCTGCTTCACCAAAGACAACATCATGAAGCTCACCGATGGCCTGTTCCACAAGGTCTTCGATGAGATCGCCCCGCTGTACCCGGATCTGGTGAACGAACACTGGATCGTCGACATCGGCGCGGCCAAGTTGGCCGATACGCCGGAAGCGTTCGACGTCATCGTGATGCCAAACCTCTACGGCGACATCCTGTCGGACGTGGCCGCGCAGATCGCCGGTTCAGTGGGCCTGGCCGGTAGCGCCAACATCGGCATGAAGTACGCCATGTTTGAAGCCATCCACGGCTCCGCCCCGCGCCGCGCCGGTCAGAACATGGCCAACCCCACGGGTCTGCTGCTGGGTGGCGTGATGATGATGAACCACATCGGCCAGCCGGAAGTGGCTTCCCGCATCCACAACGCGTGGCTCAAGACGCTGGAAGACGGCATCCACACCTACGACATCTTCAAGGAAGGCGTGTCGAAGCAGAAGGTCGGCACCAAGGAGTTCGCCGAAGCCGTAGCCGCGCGCATGGGCCAGCGGCCCGACACGCTGAAGTCGGTCGAGTACAAGAACTTCAAGGCCCCGACGCAAATCTACACCACCGTCCCCGGTTCGGTGAAGGAACTCGTCGGCATCGATGTCTTCGTCGGCTGGAAGGGCACGGCCAACGAGCTGGCGCCGATCCTGCAGCTGGCCGAAGGCGACGGCCTGAAGCTGGACATGATCTCCAACCGCGGCACCAAAGTGTGGCCGGATGGCTTCCCCGATACGCTGACCACTGACGTCTACCGTTGCCGCTTCCTGAAAAAGCAGGGCAGCAAGACCATGACCCACGCCACCAGCGTTTCCCAGATGGGCCGCTTGGCCGCGCAGGCGTTGGACATCGTGAAGTTTGAAAGCCTCTACACCTTCGACGGCCAGATCGGCTACTCGCTAGGCCAGGGCCAGTAAGCAAATGCCTCGTGTCGGCGTGATCATGGGCTCCCAGAGTGACTGGGAAACTCTGCGTCACGCCGCCTCTACTTTGGCGGAGTTCGGTGTCGATTACGAGACGCGCGTCGTCTCCGCGCACCGCACTCCGCAACTCCTCGCTGAATATTCCCAGTCTGCGGCGGAGCGCGGCCTGCACGTCATCATCGCCGGAGCCGGAGGCGCAGCCCACCTGCCCGGAATGGTCGCGGCGCAGACCACCGTGCCCGTCTTCGGCGTCCCGGTCGAGAGCGCAGTCCTGCGCGGTGTCGATTCGTTGCTGTCGATCGTCCAGATGCCCGCCGGGATTCCGGTCGGTACGCTGGCCATCGGCAAAGCGGGCGCCCGCAACGCGGCTCTGCTGGCCATAGCCGTCCTGGCGCTCCATGACGAGGAACTGCGGACCAAGCTGAACGCCTTCCGCGAAACCCAGACCAGTAGCGTCCTTTCCCAGACGCTTCCGCCCGCCTGACTTCCCTCACCGTGAAACAGATCCTCCCCGGCGCACGCATCGGCATCTTGGGCAGCGGTCAACTGGGCCGCATGACGGCCATCGCCGCCCGCTCCATGGGCTACCGCGTCACCACCTATTCGCCCGATCAGGATTCCCCCACCGGCCACATCGCCGATATTGAGCTGACCGGCAATTACGACGACGTCGACGCGGTCCGCGCCTTTGCTTCGAGCGTCGATGTGGTGACCTTCGAGTTCGAAAACGTCTCCGCCGCCGCTGCTGCCGCCTGTGAAGCGGTCACCCTGGTCCGCCCGGCCGGTCGCGTCCTGCATACGACGCAGAACCGCCTGCGCGAGAAGACCTGGCTGCGCCACCACGGCATTCCGGTCACACCGTTCCGGGAAGTGGTCGGACCGGAATCGTTCATCGGCGCGCCGTATCCGGCCGTGCTCAAAACCGCGGGCTTTGGCTACGACGGCAAAGGCCAATCGAAAGTGATCGGCCCCGGCCAAGCGCTCACCGCGTGGGCCGACGCCGGGTGCCCGCCGTCGATTTTGGAAGCGTTCATCCCGTTTCAGCGTGAAGTGTCCGTGGTGGCCGCTCGCGGTGCGGACGGCACCTTCGCGCACTTCGGCGTCATCGAGAACGCCCACCGCAACCACATTCTCGACGTCTCCAAAGCCCCGGCTTCCGGCGCGGCTCGCGCGGCGGAGATTGCTCGGGCGGTGCTGGAAGGCCTCGATGTCGTGGGCCTGCTGTGCGTCGAGTTTTTTGAAGCGGCCGATGGGACGCTGATGGTGAACGAACTCGCCCCCCGGCCCCACAACTCCGGCCACTTGACCATTGAAGCCTGCGCCACCAGCCAGTTCGAACAACACGTCCGCGCCGTCTGCGGCTTGCCATTAGGCTCCACTGAATACTGGCGCCCCGCCGCCATGGCCAACCTGCTCGGCGACGAATGGCCCAGCGTGAACGGCCAACCCGGCGAACCCAACTGGTCGGCAGCGTTAGAAGACTCCCGCATCAAGCTCCACCTCTACGGCAAAGCCGAACCCCGTAAGGGCCGCAAGATGGGTCATCTGACCGCGCTGGCCGACACGACGGAAGCCGCCGCCGAAGCCGTCATCGCCGCTCGGGCGCGGCTACAATCAAAATCATGAGTGACCGCGAGCGCCTGCATCACCTCATCGACGACCTCCCCGACTTCCGGCTCTCCAGCGCCTTGGCCCTACTCGAACCACTTTCGGTGCAGGAAGATGAAGTGGATTCTGAAACTCAGGCCTTCCTCGCCGCCGCCCGGACCGAGATGGCCGAGCCACTATCTGTCGCAGAGTTCCGACGCCGGTATAGGTTTTGAAGTTGGCCATAATCTTGATTGGCCGTTCTAATTGAGTTTTCTTGCCTATTTGATGTTTGGCACACCTAACGAATAGCTAGAACGTTTTTGGGTTTCCAACTTCTCCAATAAGATTTATTTTCGCAAATCCAAAGAGTTATTTGCATTTATCAGGATTACGTAGATAATCCTTTAAGTATGTGATTCTAGGCTATTTACGCCTGCTTGCTGGATTGACCGATAGACAGAGGGCAGGTATCCTTGGGGCATGACTATCGCAACCGTGACTATCAAAGACCGCGAATGGGAGTACTCCTACGAACCCAAGAGCAGGTGCATAAGGCGTGACGAACACTCCGGGAAAGGTCCCGAAGTGGTACAGCCAAAGATCCTCGATTCTGAACTTGCATTGCAGTGGGTCTGCCAAGAGGGGGACCGTCTTCGACGGAAGTACGGGAAGACGCAAGTCGAGATTCGGTTTCCTCGGGAGGAGATGCAGTCTCAGGCTGGGGGACACCTCACAACTGCCCAACTGGGCATAGCCGGGGTGAACGAGAGAAATAGCAAGGGTGGCAAGGAGAAAGGCGCTAAGTACTCCCCTGAAATGGCGGAGAGCGCGGCAATCGAAATCAACGGTAGGCTGTGCGTTTGGAGACGAAGCGTCCGCAAGAAGAGTAAGCAGTCAGAATGGGTGTCCACCATGATTGTGGACGGAGTTCCGAAGACAGAGACGGTTCACAAGCGGCTCAAGGATTCGATCCATCCCCAAAAGTGGGCGGACATGTTTGTTGAGTTGTTTGGGGCAACCCGCGCGGCGGAGGCGAAGCAATGACACCCCCGATCCCCGCCCACTCACGATGGCCCGGTCAGCCCCTGCCGTTGACCCCCATCCGCGTCGGCATTTTCATTGACGGAATGACGTTCAAGATCATCAGCGACTACTACCGCTTCGAACACAGCCGCCATGCGCGGCCAGGGTTCGAAGGGATCGATCTTCTGGCGCAATCGTTGGTGGGCTCTCATTTGAAGCGGCCCGCCAAAGTCAGCCAGAAGCACCTCTTTATGGGTGTCCGGCCCGGCCCGGCGGCCGGCTTGTCACCCGGTTTTGAACAGAGTATGCGGCGCAATTCAGTTACGCCGCACTATCTGCCAATGGTGGGTGCGGGGGAGAAGGGAGTTGATACCGCGCTGACGCTTGAGATGTACCGGCTCGCCATAACCAAGCAGGTCGATGCCGCCGTGTTGGTGGCCACGGATGGCGACTTCGCCCCGCTGGCCCTGGAGGTCAGGGCTCTCGGCGTTCCCGTCTACCTACTAGGCTTCCATCTGCCGAACGCCTCCCGGCAGCCGGTTTACCTCGCCACGGCCTTGCGGCAGTCGGTGTCCCATACACTCTCGGTCTCTGCATTTATTGACAGCCCCGCGGCCAGCGGCCATCCGATGATCGATAGGCTCTTCTACCGTCCAGCATCATCTTTTGCTGGTGTTAGGGCAGCCGCCCCAACTCCCGCGCCGTCAGCTCACCCTGGACATTCCCCGTATTCAGCGTCCCCGCTGGCTCAAATAGCAGCACCCAGACCTCTTGCTCCGCCACCGGCCGATGCTCTACTCCGCGCGGGATGATCACCATCTCGCCTTCCTTGAGCATTAGCGTCTGATCCCGCAGCTCCATCTCAAAGCGGCCACGGACCACCAGGAACAGCTCGTCTTCGTGCTCATGGTGGTGCCACACAAACGGACCTTGGAACTTCACCAGCTTGACGTGCTGGCCGTTTAGTTCGCCCGCGATCTTGGGTTGCCAGTGGCCCTCAAAGGTGCCGAAGGCGTCGAGCAGGTTCAGCTTGCGGATGGTGGACATGCCTCCAGCGTGCCACGCTTCACCTCCGGTTCGGGCGTTCCGTTAGACTGGTGAGTCACACTCCGCTGCCCATGTCGACCACCCGCTACACCTACGAACCGTTTGTCGAATCCGTCCTCTGCGTGGCGGATTTCTCCCACGCCTGCTCGCGGCGAGTTTGTCCTGCTGCAGCCCGGCAAGCCCGGCAAGGAATGGGCGCAGATGCCCGGCGTGCGGGAGATGCTGGAAAAATGGGGATATCTCGAACGCGGCAGCAACCGCGGCGAGGTGTTCGACAAGCTGGCTGTGCGGGTCGTCAAGGTGCAGGTGGCGGATGCCTACAAGGGCGTCATCGAAGTGCTGCAGCGCCGTTCGGTGGACCTGGTGGTGGTGCCGTCAGAGCCGCACGGTGATCTGGTCTCGCTGCTGAAGCCGTCAACGGCTGAAAAGATCGCCCATGAGACACGGACGATGACGCTGTTTGTCCCGGCCCATGGCAAAGGCTTCGTGTCCGTTGACAAGGGCGAACTCAAGCTGAAGAACATTCTCATTCCGATCAACTATGAGCCCAACCCGCGTCCGGCGATGACCTACGCCCTGCGGTCCGCCTTGTTTTCGAGCGAAGAGATGATCCACTTGCATCTGCTCTATGTCGGCGACGGGCCCGCACCGGTGCTGCGCGAGACTGAAAAGCCGTATCTCACCTGGCACCAGTTGAAGCGCAAGGGTGACCCCACGGAGCAGATTCTGAAGGCGGCCGAGGAACTTGACGCCGACCTGATCGTGATGGCCACCCGCAGCGGCAGCGGCTTCTTCGACAGCTGGCGCGGCAGCGTGCCCGACAAAGTGGTCCGCCGGACCAAGTGGCCGGTGCTGGCCGTGCCGCTGGAAGAATAAGCCAGCGGCGCTAAAATGGCCCTATGAGCGACCGCGAGCGCCTGCACAGTATCATCGACACGCTGCCGGAGTTTCAGCTGCCTCAAGTAGTGGCCCTGCTGCAGCCGTTCGAGATGGAAGAAGAAGAGATCGACGAAGAGACTCGGCAAGCACTGGAGGCGGCAGATGCCGATTCTGCTCCAAGCATCTCACTGGAAGAGGTCAAGCGCAGTCTGGGTCTGTAACCCGCCGCGCCGAGTTTCCGAACCTGTTTATCGTTCGCCGAATCGATAACCGCGGCGAAGCCTACTAAATGTCACTTACCACCGCCCGCACTCTTCTCCGCCAGGCACGCTCAGTCATGGTCCTGACAGGCGCGGGGATATCCGCCGAATCAGGCATTCCCACTTTTCGCGGCGCCGGTGGCTTGTGGCGCAACTTCCGGCCTGAAGAATTGGCCACGCCCGAGGCCTTTGCCCGAGACCCCAAGCTGGTCCGTGAGTGGTACCAGTGGCGGAGGGGCGTGATCCGTGAGGCGCAACCCAATGCCGGGCATGTGGCGCTGGCCGAACTGGAACGGCGGGTGCCTGAGTATCTTCTGGTCACCCAGAACGTAGACAACCTGCATGAACGTGCCGGGTCATCAAAGGTGACTCATCTGCACGGGTCAATCTTCATCGACCGCTGCATCGAGTGTGGTCGCGAAATGACTCCAGTACCCGAGGAGCACTGCGCTTGTGGCGGCTGGCTGCGGCCGGGGGTGGTCTGGTTTGGTGAGCCGCTGCCGGAAGCCGCCTGGCAGCAGGCGGCCGCCGCTGCTCAGTGCGAGGTGTTGCTGGTGGTCGGGACTTCGGCGCTGGTCTATCCCGCCGCCGCCCTGATTCCGCAAGCGCAAGCCTGCGGAGCGAAGGTGATTGAAGTTAACCTGGAAGAGACGCGGGTGTCGGATGCGGTGGATGTTTCCCTGCGAGGCCCCAGCGCTCGTATCCTGCCTGAACTGCTATGAAAATCTGTTACCTTGACGCCTATTCCGGAATCGCGGGCGACATGACCGTTGGTGCGCTGCTCGATGCCGGGGCTGATGCGGAGGCGTTGCTCGACGGCCTGAAAACCCTGAACACGGGCGCCGAGTTCCGGATCGAAAAGACCAAGCGCAAGGGCATTGCCGGCACCAAATTTCATGTCACACCCCCGGAGGGCGACAAGAAGCACCGGCACCTGCACCACATCATCGACATGATCGATGCCGCGCCGCTGCCCAAGCCCGCACAGGAGACGGCCAAGCTGATTTTCCAGGCTTTGGGCGAGGCCGAAGCGGCTGTCCATGGCGTCGAGATCCGCAAGGTGCACTTCCACGAAGTGGGTGCTGTCGATTCGATCTGCGACATTGTCGGCGCGGCGCTGGGCTTCCATCTTTTGGGGATCGATCAAGTGCAGTGCTCACCCATCAACGTGGGCAGCGGAACGGTGACGGCGGACCACGGCGTGATGCCGGTGCCGACGCCCGCCACCGCGCGGTTGCTGGAAGGCAAGCCCATCTACTCGAGCGGCCCCACCATGGAGCTGACCACGCCCACGGGTGCCGCGATCGCCGCCGCCCTGTCCAAGAACTTTGGTGTGATGCCGGCCATGCACCTCCGTGCAACGGGCTTTGGCGCGGGCGACAAGGATTTCCCCCAGCAGGCCAATCTGCTGCGCATCCTGATCGGCGAAGCGTCGCGAGCAGTGGAGGCGACCACGGTTTCGGTGATCGAAGCCAACATCGACGACACCAGCCCGCAGGTGTTGGGCTACGCGCTCGACAAGCTGATGCAGGTGGGCGCGCTGGATGCTTCGATTGAAGCCATCCAGATGAAGAAGGGCCGCCCCGGCTCGTTGCTGCGCGTGATTGCGAAGCCCGAAGATCAGGAACGGCTGGCGCAGGTGATGTTTGCCGAAACCACTACGCTGGGCCTGCGGATCTACTCGGCCGAACGCCGCGTCCAGGAGCGCGAGATCGTCCAGGTCTCAACGCCCTGGGGCCCGGTCCGCGTGAAGATCTCCGCCCAGGGGGCTGCGCCCGAGTACGAGGATTGCCGCCGGATCGCCGAAGAGAAGAATGTGCCGCTGAAAGATGTAATGGCCGCGGCGACTGTCGCCTACCGCCCGTAAAACAACATGAGCAAGTATTACCTGACCACGCCGATCTACTACGTCAACGCGGCGCCGCACATCGGGCACACCTACACCACCATCGCCGCCGATGCCATCAAGCGGTGGAAGACGGCTCAGGGCTTCGATTGCGTGCTGACGACCGGCACCGATGAGCACGGCCAGAAGATCGCCCGCGCCGCCGCGGCGCAGAACAAACAGCCCAAAGAGTTCACCGACATCATCGCGGCCGAATTCAAGCGCGTCTGGGATCAGATGGGCTTCGCGATTGACCACTTCAAGCGCACCACCGATGCTGATCACGCGGTGAACGTGCAGTCGCTATTTCATGCCTGCAAGCAGGCCGGTTACGTCTATCCGGGTTCCTATTCGGGCTGCTACTGCTTCTTTGATGAGCTGTACGTCAACGACGCCAAACCCGGTGATCCCTGCCCGGATTGCGGACGGCCCATCGAAGGCATCACCGAAGAGAACTACTACTTCAAGCTTTCGGCCTTCACCGACCGGTTGCGGCAGTTTCACCTCGACAACCCCGATTGGTGCCAGCCCGAAATCCGGCGCAACGAAGTGATGGCTTTCCTGAATCAGGAAGGCGGCCTGAAGGATCTCTCCATTTCGCGGTCCACGGTGAAGTGGGGCATTCCGGTGCCTGAGGCTCCGGGGCAGGTGTTTTATGTCTGGTTCGACGCGTTGATGACCTATCACACCGCTGTGCTGAACCAGTCCGTCAACGGTGAGCCGCTGTGGCCCGCCGACCTGCACCTGATCGGCAAAGAGATCCTGCGCTTCCACGCCATCTACTGGCCCGCGTTCCTGATGGCGGCGGCGGAAGCGGAGCCCACCGGAAAATGGGCGTTGCCCAAGAAAGTGTTCGCGCACGGCTGGCTGCTGTTTGAGAACGACAAGATGTCGAAATCAAAGGGCAACATCGTCCGCGCGACGCCCATCCAGCAAGTGATGGGTGCCGATGCGCTGCGCTACTTCCTGTTGCGCGAAGTGCCGTTTGGCTCCGATGGCAGTTTTTCCTTTGACGCGCTGGTCACCCGCTACAACGCGGACCTGGCGAATGGACTCGGCAATCTGTCCGCGCGAACGCTGGCGATGATCGCGCAGTATCGCGGGGGCAAGGCACCGGAATCTTCAGCCACCTTTGACGAGACCCGGGCCGCTGCCGCCGCAGCCTATGAGCGGTTTGAGTTCCACAAGGCACTGGAAGCCATCTGGTCCCTGATCGGTGAAATGGACCGCTACATCGTGGCCCACAAACCCTGGGAGCTGGCCAAGCAGCAGAAGGACGCGGAACTGGATGAAGTGTTGGGGCGCTGCTTTGCGGCCCTCAAGGTGATTTGTGAGTTGGCGGCGCCCGTCATTCCGGAATCGGCCGCGCGCATCCAGGCCCAATTGGCCGGTGGCGCGCTGGGTCCGATCTTCCCGCGGGCCGATGCCAAAGAAGTGATTCCCAAAATGCTCGAACTCGAAAAAGAAGAACTGGCGCGGCAAGCGCAACTGCTGGGCAAGGCCCCCGTACCTGGCGGCGCTGGGGCCGAAGAAGTGAAAGCGGAAGCCCCGGCGGCTCCCGTGAAGATGATGGTGGATGGCGTGGCCGACTTGGCCCCCGAGATCACCATCGACGATTTCATCAAGGTCGATCTCCGCGTCGGCATCATTGTCTCGGCGGAAGCGGTGCCCAAGGCCGACAAGCTGCTGCACCTGAAGATCGACATCGGCGAAACCAAGGGTCCGCGGACCATCGTGGCCGGCATTGCGCTGGCCTACAAGCCGGAACAGTTGATCGGCCGCAAGGTGGCGATCGTCGCTAACCTTGCGCCCCGCAAGCTGCGCGGTATTGAGTCGCAGGGCATGATCGTGGCGGCGTCGCTGGAAGGCGGCTCCCCGGCGCTGGTGTCGTTCTTGGAAGAAGTGCCGGTGGGCGCGCGGTTGAAGTAGCGCTGCTGTGATCGATTCGCACTGCCACCCGGACGATAACGCGTTTGATGCCGATCGCGACGCGATGATGGAGCGCGCCCAAGCGGCGGGCATCACCACCATCCTCGCGATCGACCCGTCACCCGAATTTCTCGATCAATACAGCTGTCTGCTGGGCAGCGTGGGCGTCCATCCGCACCAAGCGGCTGAAACGACGCCGGATACGATTCCCCATCTGCGGCAGCGCGCGCGGCATCCAAAGGTTGTGGCGATCGGCGAGATTGGTCTCGATTACCACTACGACTTCGCGCCGCGGGATGTGCAGCGGCGCGTATTTATCGACCATTTGCGTTTGGCGGCGGAGTTGAGTTTGCCGATCATTATCCATACGCGAGAAGCCTGGGACGACACCTTTGCGGTGCTCGAGGAGCACTGGCAGGGGACGGGCATCATGCACTGCTTTTCGGGTGGTCCCAAAGAGGCGGAACGGTCCGTCGCCATGGGGTTCCACTTGGCCTTCGGCGGCGTGATCACGTTTCCTAAAGCCTTAGAGGTGCAGGAAGCGGCGCGGTGGGCTCCGGCGGATCGGATTCTGCTCGAAACTGATGCGCCGTATTTGGCACCTGTGCCCAAGCGGGGCAAACGGAACGAACCGGCGTTGATGGTCCACACCGCCGCCCGGCTGGCGGAGCTCCGAGGCACCACGGTGGCCGAAATTGAGCGCCAGACGACCGCCAATTTCCAGCAGCTTTTCAGCGCCGCCTTTGGCGGACGGATTACACTAGGGGTTCCCGGATGAGTTTTGGAAAACTAGGCGCCGCCCTCACCGCTCGCGAGATTCAATCCCTGGTTGCGGGTGATCTTGAGAAGGCGGAAGCATTTATCACCGACGAGTGCGTTGGCTCGGTGGAGCAGATCTCCGAGATCGCCCGCTACCTGCATTCGGCGGGTGGCAAACGCATCCGGCCTACGCTGCTGCTACTGTCAACGCGCCTCTTCCGTGAACCGGATACGCAGGCGATCCAGCTGGCCGCCGTCGTTGAAATGATCCATGCGGCGACGCTGGTCCATGACGACGTGATCGACATGTCCACCACGCGCCGTGGTCGGCCTTCGGCCAACGTCATTTGGGGCAACCATGCCAGTGTGCTCGCCGGGGACTGGATGTACATGCAGGCGTTCCAGGTGGCCTTGCGCCAGCGGAACTTCCATGTGCTGGATGTCCTGATCAGCCTCACCCAGATGATGGTGGAAGGCGAACTGATCCAGCTGCAGCGGATCGGGCGGATCGATGTCTCCGAAACCGACTACATGGAGCTGATCGACCGCAAGACAGCCGCCCTGTTTTCCGCCTGCGCCCGGCTGGGTTCGATCGCCGGCGGCGCGGACGAGGCGCAGGAGCAGCGGTTGTCGGAGTTTGCCTGGAACCTCGGCATGGCTTTCCAACTGGTGGACGACCTGCTTGATTTCACGTCCCGCGAAAAGATCTTGGGCAAGCCCGTGGGCAATGACCTGCAGGAAGGCAAAGTCACGCTGCCGCTGATCTATGCGCTGGAAGACGCGACGCCCGCCGAACGCCAGTTGGTGGAAACTGTGCTCCGCGACGGCAACTATTCGCGCGTCCCGCTATCGCGCATCCAGGACCTGATCAAGGACAAACGCGGCATCGACCGTGCTCGCCAGCGTGCTCAAGGCTTCACCGACCGCGCCCGCCACCTGATCGCCACGTTCCCGGAATCTCGCTACCAGGCCGCCATGGCCGCCGTCACCGATCTGGTGACCGAGCGCGACCGCTAACGCGCCCGTCGCCGCTGCGCTTTTCGCCATCCGCACGCCAATTGGCATCCCGCCGCCACGGGCTGATCCGTGTTGCCCATTGTTTGCCATCATCCCCGATGGCCACCGGCCTGCACCTAACGCGGCATGACCCGCATGAAAGTCCAGTTCGCCGCGCTTGCCTTCACCCTTACCTTTAGCGCCCAGGTCCACGCCCAATCGATCCGGGCCACCATCACCGGGGGCGACGGGGATGGAAAGTGCACCTTTGAGGTGCTAGTGGACGGTGCCGCCGACATCGAGATCCAGGGTGACCGTGGCATCATCCGCCAGCTGAGCGGCCAACCGGCCCAGTGGCGGCGTCTCATCTGCAATCAGCCCCTGCCCAACAACCCCGGGCAATTCCGCTTCAAGGGCATCGATGGCCGGGGCAGCCAGCAGCTGGTTCGGGATCCGAACTCGAGCGGTGGCGTCGCCGTCATCCGCATCGAAGATCCCAAAGGTGGTGCCGAAGGCTACACCGGCGACATCGAATGGCGCGGCGGTAGCAACAACTTTGGCTACTCGGGCGGGATTGGGAACTGGGAGACCGGCCGCGTGCCGAACGGCAACTGGAACGGCGCCATCTCCAATCGTGATGCGCTCAACATCTGCCGCACCCAGGTGATGGAAAGCCGCAATGTCCCGGCCAACCGCGTGACCGTGCGGCGTGGCCGGGTTGAACCGGATGGCGACTCCCGCGTCGACTTCTCCTTCCGCAACGCCAAAGGCGTCACCAAGAACGGATTCTGCAATGTCTCCTCAACCGGCCAGCTGGTCCAGTTCCAGATGGAAGGCGGACGCAACAGCAACCGCACTTCGTGGGCCCAGGCGCTAACGCTATGCCAGGACGAAGCCGGCCGCAACTGGGGCGTCTCCCCGGGCGATGTCCGCGTCCAACATGGCCTGGACCCCGGCAACGGCAGCTACCTGGTGAACTACCAGGCGATGGACCGCACCCGGCGGATCCGCACCGGCACCTGCCGCATCTCCGCCACCGGCGACATGGACCAGTTCCGCCGCCAGTAGTGGCCCTGATCCCCCGAACGCTGAACTCCAAGAAAGACCGCCACCATGAACATGCTCCGCACCACCACCTGGGCTGCCACCGCTCTATTGCTGTGTCTCGGCTCAGCCACTCCGCTAGAAGCCGCTCCGCAGAAGGACAAAGATAACCGCGGCCGCGAGAAGCAGGAGCGGCGTCAACAGCAAGTGCAGGAGCGCCGCTCCCAGCAGCAGGCGCGGACGTGGCAGAGGCAGCGCACCTGGGCGCCTCAAGGCGCATGGCCCCAAAACCGCGGCTGGAATCAACATCAGTCCCCCCAGTGGCACACCCAACACCGCAGCTGGCCGCAGCGTGGCGGCTATGGCGGCTACGTCATCCCCCAGAATCGCTTCGTGCTGCAGTTCGGCAGCCAGCATGGCTTCCGTTTGCGGAACCGGCCCGCGATCGTCGGTGGCTATCCGCGCTTTAGCTATGGTGGCTACCAGTTCATGATGGTGGACCCATGGCCGGAAGGCTGGGGACCCAACTGGTATGCCAACGATGACGTCTACATCGACTACGACGACGGCTACTACCTCTACAACCGCCGCGACCCCGGCATCGGCATTGCCATCAGCATCGTCTTCTAGCGACGTTCGCCGAACTCGGCCAACCGCATGCTGGCGCATGCCGGCTCGGAAGCGGCCTTGCGGTTGGCCATCACGGCTGCATGCCCTGACGGTGTAAAATCCAGCGATGCTGGATACCGTCATTCTGGTGGCCTACTTTGCCATCGTCTTCGCCATTGGCTTCTATCATTCGCGCAAGGAACGCACCGCGCGGGACTACTTCCTCGCCGGGGAGAACGTGGGCTGGGTGGCCATCGGCCTCTCGCTGTTCGCCACCAATATTTCGAGCGAACACTTCATTGGCCTGGCTGGTTCCGGTGCCACCAGCGGCCTGGCGGTGGGCTGCTATGAATGGTCGGCCAGCTTCTGCCTGTTCATCCTCGGCTGGCTGTTTGTGCCCTTCTATCTGAAGAGTAAGGTCTACACGATGCCCGAGTTTCTCGAGCGCCGTTTTGGCCCCGGGTGCCGCTGGTACCTCACCATCGTCTCGCTGCTGGCCTACGTCTTCACCAAGATCTCCGTCCACCTGTTCGCCGGGGCGATCCTGATGCGGGAGGTGTTTGGTTGGGACTATGTCACCTCCTCGGTGCTGCTGGTGCTGGCCACCGGTATCTACACCATCACCGGCGGACTGGCGGCGGTGATCTATACGGACCTGTTCCAGGCCGTGCTGCTGATCCTGGGCGCGATCGTGCTCACCGTGCTGGGCTTAGACAAGGTGGGCGGTTTCGAAGGGCTGCGGGCCACGCTGCCGCCGGACTTCTTCCACATGATCAAGCCCAATGATGACCCGGTCTATCCCTGGGTAGGCACTATCTTTGGCAGCCTGATTTTGGGCATCTGGTATTGGTGCACCGACCAGGTGATCGTGCAAAAAACCTTGAGCGCCAAATCGCTCACCGATGCCCGCAAGGGCACCTTCCTGTGCGCGGCCCTGAAGATTCTGCCGGTCTTTATCCTGGTGCTGCCGGGCTTGATCGCCAAATCGATCTGGCCCACCGAAGTGACGGGCGACAACGCATTTCCGATGCTGGTGAAGCGCCTGCTGCCGCCCGGCGTTTCGGGGCTGGTGGTGGCGGCGTTGCTGGCGGCCCTGATGTCGGCCATGAGCTCCGTGCTGAACTCCTGCTCCACGCTGGTGACGATGGACATCTACCAGAAGATCCGCCCCAAGGCGAGCGAAAGCCAACTCGTGTTGGTAGGCCGCGTCGTAACCGGTGTGGTGGTGGTGCTCAGCATCGCGTGGATTCCATTCATCAAGTACCTCTCCAATGAGATGTATCAATACCTGCAAAGCGTCCAGGCCTACGTTGGCGCACCGATCACCGCCGTCTTCCTGACCGGAGTGCTGTGGAAAGGCGCCACCGAACGGGCGGCGTTCACCACCTTGATCGTCGGCGGAACCGCAGGGGCATTGCGGTTCCTGCTGGACATCCTGCGCAACGCGTTCCACTTGGATCTGGGTCCGCTCAATGCCGTCGCCGCTTACAGCTTCCTCAACTTCAGCGTCATCGTGTTTCTGGCTTGTGTGGCGATGATGGTGGGCCTCAGCCGGGCGTCGGAGGTGCGGCGGGATATCGATGACCTGACATTACAACGCTCCGGCTTCCGCTTCGCCACTGGCGATCTGGCCTGGACCGGCCTGGTTGGCTGCACCATCGTGGGCCTGTGGGTCCACTTCGCCTAGCTTGCATCTGTATTCGGCCAGGTGGACTCACTATCGAAAGATAGCCTGTAGTTTCTTCACTTTAGGTGGATTTACCGAGTGACAGACGGTACTCTGGACAAGAAGCGCCGTTGCTGCGCCAAAACCAAAATAGGACTCGTCAATGTCCAGGAGGAAGCCAGTGCCTATGGCACTTGGCTATAGAAAAACAATGATTACTTTCCGTCTCGCCGCCATCGCCCTGGTCAGCGTAGCGGGCCTGTGGGCCACGCCGATCTATGGAACGGCTGGCTATAGTGTCAACGTCAAGAATGTAACCAAAGTGGGTTCGGTTCTTGAAACCGCCCCCACTGGTTCGCTGGCCTACAACAACGCGTCGCTCGGTTACGGCCTGGTCCTAAGCTGGGATGTCGGTGACCCCACACTCTCCTGGAGCTTTACCACTACCACCAGCGGCCTCCACACGCTCCAGTTCTACATGGGTTTCCCCATGGGTCGCTTTGACGACATCTTTACTTCGATCGGCTACACGATTACGGGAAACAGGAGGGGCAAAGGCGCGACGGTGAGTGATGTGGTTGTGAAGCCCTATAGCCCCCTGCCGGTGGGTGCCGCGAAGAACTATATTCCAGAAGGCTTCGCCACGTTGAAGGGTCTCAAGGCGGTCAAGGGCACTCTGACGCGGAGCAACGACAACACAAACAGTGGTGGCATAGGCGACTTCGTCGCGATGCCTAGTCGCGACGTCAAGAATATGGGCGTTGAGATCACTTTCAACACGACACTGGCGGCGGGTGACAAGTTCGCGTTGAACGGCACGATGACGCTAGATCCAGTGGTGCCGGAGCCGGCAACGATCTCCCTCATGGGTGCCGCATTGATCGCGCTACTCGTTTTCGCTCGCCGTCAACACGCCTAGTTCGCCTTTCCGGGCACATAACGGGGCGCACGAATAAAGGTGTGCGGGCGGCAGCTGCCGGGTGTAGGCTTGTCCCAGCTACATGATTTCTGCCCTTGTCCGCTTGTTCTCGCCGCGATGCCCGTTTTGCCGCTCCATCGTCATCCGGCGGGTGGGGGTTCGCAATGGCTTTGAGCAGGCCTTGTTCTGGTTGCTACAGCCTTACCGTTGCGAACTGTGCGGGCATCATTTCTTTCTCGTCCGCTGGCAAGCGCCCGCGGAAAGCACGGCCTGACGGCTAGGCTGTCCCGGGAATTTCCCAGGTCTCGCCCGGCTCAAACATCTTGAAGCGCTGCAGCGGCCGGTGGCCTAGCATGTGTTCCAGGAACCGCTGGCCATGCTCCGGAGTGGCGGGCGCGGGCACCAGCCACGGCAGCTGTAGCTGCTCCGCCAGATCGGCGGCCTGCACCTCGGTAAACGTGTCCGGACCAATCGAGACAATGGCGACATTGGGGCTGTAGGGGCGTAGCCGGTCCGCCAGCTCCGAATACGGAACTCCCCGGCCGGAATGGAACACGGTGCATGCCCCAAAGCGCGCCATGAAGCCAATCTGGGGGAAGCCGCCGATGGGCGTGTAGTCGAGTTGCGGCACGCCAGCCTCGTCGCGCCGCGCCGCCGGGACACCATAGATGCGGCCATACTCGCCATCCTTGAAGTACTCCACCCGCAGCGCAGCATCGGTGGTGGTCATGCGGTGATAGTCGAGACCCTGGGCATGCGCGTACTCACCGATGCCCTTGGGCAGCACCATCTTGGCGTGCGCCGACGCGGCTAGAATTCCGGTCACCACCGGGACATCCAGCGATGTCCGGCCGCCCACAATCAGCATGTCGGCGTCGGCCACGGGCCCCGCCTCCGGCCCGGGCTCCATGTAGAAACTGATGCCCCGGTAGCGGACGGCAAAGGTCGGTCCGCCGCACCATTCAAGGGAAACGCCCGCGGTGGGCGCGTCGAGTCGGCTCATGGCTTCGATTCTCCTGGTGCGTGATCGCTTTCCGCTGGGCTGGTGTCGGGCGTGGCCGCCCGGGCCAATCGGTCCCTGACGCCCGCCCAAACGGGTGTATCTGGCGGAAGGTACACCGCGATCCAATCGTAGTTCATTCGATCAAGGCGATGAAGCGTGGCGTAAAGTTCCGCCGCGCACTGCACCGGGTCAGCCGGCAAAACCCACCGGTAGCCTTTGCCCTGAATGGGCGGCGGACCCAGGATCAAGGGCGTACTCGGGCTGTAATGGCGCGCATGTTGGCCCGGCGCGGCATGGGCAGCGCCTTCCGCCGGAGCTTCGCCGGACTCCAGGCCCTCCAGATGCAGCACGCCCGGCCGCAGCAGCACCGGCACCGGTCCAGCCAGTGAGACCACGGTCGATTCAATCCCCACCGCAGCGGGTCCGCCATCGAGAAAGTAGTCCGCCAGCTCCGCCGGGACATGCTGGGCCTCCGATGGTGAAAGCTGCATGAACCGGTTGGCGCTCGGTGCCGCGATCGGCACTCCCGCCGCCCGGATCAGGGCCAAGGCCACTGGATGATTCGGGATGCGCAGACCCACCGTATCCAGGCCCGCCGTCACCCGATCCGGCACGTGGGCAGCCTTGGGGAGCACCATCGTCAACGGACCGGGCCAGTAGCGCTCCGCCCACTGCTGCGCCAGCGGTGGCCATTCGCGCGTCAATGCGCGAGCCATCTCGATGTCGGCCACGTGCACGATCAACGGACTTGAGGCCGGGCGACCCTTGGCCGCGAAGATCCGCTCCACCGCCGCCTCATCCAGCGCATTGGCCCCCAAGCCATAAACGGTTTCCGTGGGAAAGGAAACCAACCCGCCCGCTCCGATGATGCGAGCCGCTTCGGCGATCTGGCGGGCGTCAACCATGGCGCGGACCGCAACCAGCCGCCGCGTCCAGGTGGCCGCTAGTCGTCGAGATCATCCTTGCCGTCTCCACCGGCCGTCTGGCCGGTCTTCTTGTAGACCAGAAAGGCATGCATCAGCGCTTCCATGTCGCCATCCAGCACGCGGTCCACGTCGCCGACGGCCAACTTGGTGCGATGGTCCTTGATCATGCGGTAAGGCTGCAGGACGTAGCTGCGGATCTGGCTGCCGAAGTTGATTTCCAGCTTGGTGTCTTCCAGCTTGCGCTGCTCCACCCGCTTCTTGGCCAGCTCAAATTCATAGAGCTTGGCCTTCAACTGCTTCATCGCGCTTGCCCGATTCTTGTGTTGGCTGCGTTCGTTCTGGCACTGCACCACGATGCCGGTGGCCAAGTGGGTCATGCGGACCGCGGATTCGGTGCGGTTGACGTGCTGGCCCCCGGCGCCGGAGGCCCGGAAGACGTCGGTGCGGATATCATCCGGCTTGATCTCGATCGGCACATCATCATCCACCTGCGGGTAGACGAAGACCGAGGCGAACGACGTCTGGCGGCGGGCGGCGGAATCAAAAGGCGAAATGCGGACCAGCCGGTGCACGCCTACTTCGCTCTGCAGCAGGCCGTAGGCGTATTCGCCGTTCACTTCAAACGTTACGGACTTGATGCCCGCGCCGTCGCCTTCCAGGCGATCCGTCACTTCGGTGGAGAAGCCACTGCGCTCCGCCCAGCGCAGGAACATGCGGAGCAGCATCTCGGCCCAATCTTGCGATTCCGTGCCACCGGCGCCGGGGTGGATGGTCATGATGGCGCTGCGGACGTCGTTTTCGCCCGACAGCAGCATCCGCGTTTCCAGCTTTTCGACGCGCGCCTGGAACGTCTTCATCTCCCGCGCGATGTCACCCAGCACGTCCTCGCCTTCGCGGGCGAGCTCGAACAGCGTGTCGACGTCCTCGATGGAGGCACCCACTGACGCGTCCTCCGCCAGACCTTCTTCCAGGCGCTTGCGCTCCTGCATGATCTTCTGGCTCTTTTCTGGGCTGTTCCAGAAATCCGGATCGCTGATTACTTTTTCGAGTTCAGCAAACTTCGCACGCTTGCCGGGCGCGTCAAAGATAGCTCCGCACAGACGCAGCTTGCTGGCGGAGCGGGGCGTATTCGCGCTCGAGTTCTTCGAGAGTCATGGACAAACTTCAGTTTAACAACTTGGTGACGGCGGCCACCGCCCCAAATAGGGCCACCGATCAAGCAACGCTGCGCCTGACCCAGTGGTAGCTTGGAAGCCTATGGCCGACGCCATCGCGCAACTGCTGGAGATTGGCTATCAGGCCCGCCGCGAGAATCGCCCGGCAGACGCGGTTTCCGCGTTCTGGGCGGCCGCCGCCCAGGCCCGATCCGCTGCCAACCCGGAAGGCACCCGGATGCTGGCGCGCGCCCTTACCGGCCTGGGCCAGATGGCCCGGGATGAAGGGCAACTCAGCGGAGCGCTCGGCCACTATCAAGAAGCCGCGGCGCTTTTCCGGAGCCTGGACGACCCGGCGCGCCTGGCCCACACGGTCCGACACGTAGGCGACATCCATATCGAACTAGCGCAGCCCGGTCTCGCGGGGCACTGCTATGGAGAAGCGCTGACGCTCTACCGGGGCCTGCCCCAAACCAGCCCGGGCGAACTGGCCAATGCGCTCCGCAGCTGGGCCCTATTCCAGGAAGCGCGCGGTGCCCGCGAAGAGGCCTCCGGGATCTGGCGTGAGGTTCAGGCGCTCTACCAGGCAGCAGGAATTGCAGCGGGAGTGACGGAAAGCACTCGACGGCTGACGGCGCTGGCCAACGAAACAACTACTTGAACTTCAGTACGAAGCCGACACTTGCCACCGGGTTGTGTTGGCGGCCGGAGATGGCGGCGAGATTGAAGGCTGGGCTGCCGCTGTAGAAGTCCCGCACCTCGCCTCGCAACCCGATGAAGCGCCAAAACTTGACGTCCACCCCGCCGCCGTAATCAAACACGCCACGGTGCACCGTGCGCGGGGCGGCATTCGGCTGGCCGTTCAATTGATTGCGGCTCTGCTCAAAGTTCGCGTAGCCACCCCCGGCCACCAGATAGGGTGAGATCGCCCGCGAGGGCAGAAACTTCACCCGGATGCCCGGCGTGATGAAAAGCGTCGCCACATCCCGTGTCGCCGCGCTGCTTGCAGAGGCTACGGTGCGCTGCGGGTTGGCCAGAAAATGCACTTCACCATAGATCGCCACGGGCCCGGCTACCGCCAGCCGTCTTCCATAGTTGGCCTGCAAGGCCGTCCCACTGCTGAGGTCCACCTTCGTTGAGCCGGAGCTGCGGTCCACACTGGCAAAACGCCCCAGCAGCAGCCCCAGTTCCTGTTGCTGGGCAAACGCGGGATAAGTCAGCAGAGCCAGCAGCAGCGCGGCCCAGCGGGCATGGATCGAGTGGGGCTTGTACATGGGGTCGCTTTCCAGTCCGATGTCAGGCTCTTCCAGACTGCCTACTTGTGCAACTGAGGCCAGTTGGTGGTCGCCTGCTCAATCCGTTTTAGGACCCCGTCTTCCCACTTCTTTTGGACCGCGGTGTTGTAGTTGAGATACAGCTTGCCTTCGATGATCTTCCACGCCAACGGGTCAACCGGCGCGGTGTAGTTATTGCTGACCGCCCACGCACAGTAACCGCCATACTGCGGCGCATACTGCTCCGGATTCTTGGCGAACGCATCCCGATTGGCGGCGCTGCTGAACTGCCAGGTGGCGCCTTTCCATGAGTGGGTGAACTCCGGCACACCTTTCACGGGGGCTTTGGCCTGGAAGTAGGCCACGGTGTCATAGCCTTTCAACGCCAGCCCGGCGCCGTCTTTGTTGACGGGCTCCACCCGCTCCGCAGCATAACCCGACGCTGCAGAACTCCACCAGATCGCCCACGCCAAGGTGGCCGCCCGCAAGGTTGAAGAAGAAACACTGTTCATGTCTATCAATCCGCCTAACTCAGAGGTTATTCCCGCTGAGCAGCGCTTTCTCGCGATGGCCGCCCTTGCCCTTTTTCCCGCCCGGCGGCCAGGGTTATTTAAAGGACGGCCACGGTGGTCCGGGAGGCCGCGCCACCCACGGTCAGGATCACGGTGGCGATGCCGGGTGCCAGGCCGGGCGGCACGCGAACGTTGATCTGCATCACCCCGGCAGTGCCGGGCGCCTGGCCGCGGAACTCCACCGTGGCGGGAACGCCGCCGATGGTCACCTCGGTCAACGCCGCCGGCTCCGGGTAGCCGTCGCGAGGGTAACCACCGGTGCGGCTCTCGGGCACCGTCACCCCCTGGCCGGTGGCATAAAGCGTGACCACTTCGCCGGCGCGGGCGGCATTCGCGGGGCCATTCACCGTTCCGTCCTGGTTCCAGACACGGGGAAACAAGCCGGGCCGCGTGGCCGCAATGGCCACCGTAACCGGATCACTTGACCGGCCCTCCACCGTCACCACCACGCTGGCGCTCGCCGCCCGCTGCAGTTCGTATGGCACCTGCAGATTGATCTGGTCGAAGCGCACATAAAGCAGCGGCGCGGGGATGTCGTTCCAGGTGACTGACACGCCCGGGTCACCCAGCCGGACCGGCAGCAAGCCGGTGATCGCGTGAAACTCCGCCTTGACCCCTTCCGCCGGTCCTAAACCGCGCCCATAGATTGAGATCAGTTCCCCCGGCGCGGCGCTGGTGGGGCCGCTTGCCGGGCCACGGTCCCCGGTAAAGGCATTGGCGATATCCAGTGCGGTGAAGCGTGGCCGCATCAGTTCGGGCGGAGCCAGCATCCACAGTTCGCTCGTCAAATCACCGGCGGTCTGGCCGCCAAAGAAGAAAGCCGCGCCCCGGTCCGCCACAAATGCGCCTTGATGACGGGCGCGCGCACTGGGTGGAGCACCTGTTAACGGCGTGGCCGCCCAACCGCCCGTCCGCGGGTCGAAATCCCAGGTGTCATTCAGGATGGTGCTGCCGCCGCCGCCGAACAGCAACAACCGGTCGCGCACCGTATCGAAGACAATACCGTAGTGTTGACGCGCCGGCGGCTTCACTCCGCCCGTCCGTTCACTCCACTGTCCGGTGCGAAAATCAAAGGCCCACAGGTCGCCCAACGGACAGGGTCCGAAGCCGCTGGCGCATCCCCCGTAGAGGAACATCTGGTCACGGCCTGGATCATAGACCGCGTGATGTAGGCATCGCCGCAGCGGACGCGTACCACTGGGCGAGATGTTGCGCCAGCTGTTGGTCGCGAACTCAAACGCCCAGGTGTCGTCAAAACGGCCCGCATTGGTGAACCCGTGCGAGATCACCATCCGGTCCCGGACGGAATCGTACACCGCGGAATGGCCGTAGCGCCGGCTGGGGCCAGCCTCATCGCGGCTCAACTGCTGCCACGCCTGCGTCGCGACATCCAGCGCCCACACGTCAGAGAAGAAGCCGCTCGCCTGGCCACCAAAGACGATCAGGCGACGCCGGACGGGATCAAAGATCAACGTCTGACCCAGCCGCGCTGGCGGGCGGGTGCCGGTGGTGGCCACTTCAGTCCAGCGTTGCGCCTCAAGCGAATAGCTCCAGGTATCGTTCAGCAGCCCAGCGCCTTGGCCGCCAAACAGGTACAGCTGCCGCGTCTGCGGGTCGTAAGCGATGGTGCCGTCAAGACGGGCGCTTGGAGCCGCGCCGGAAGCCGGTAGGCGGGTAAAGCTGAGCGGCTGTGCGTGACAGAATAGGGACGTGGCCAACAGCGCGGGTGCCAGCTTCAACAGTTTCATATCCGCTGTATCCGCCCTGCTGCGCGCTTATGCCCGTTTTTGGCAAATTACCGGGGCGGGAATAAATCAACCGCGGACGCTGATTTCCCCAGCGTATGGCACTCTCCCACACGATGGAGCGCTGGATGGCCGGTGATATCAGCGGCGCGCAGGAATCTTCCGGCATCGCCCAAACGGCCTCGGCCAACTTTGAGACCGAGGCGATGCCTCACCTGAACGATTTGTACCGGTCGGCCGTCCGCATTCTGGGCGATCCGCAACGGGCCGAAGATGTGGTGCAGGAAGTCTACCTGCAGGCCTGGAAGTCGTTTCACCGCTTCGAGACCGGCACCAATTGCCGGGCCTGGCTTTACAAGATCCTGTTTCATTGCGTCCATCATCACCGGCGTAAGTGGTTCCGTTTCCCGCTGTTGAAAGAGACCGAGGAGTTTCTAGAGTCGAATCTGACCGCCCCGGCCGTGATCCCGGAGCAGTTGACTGACGCCGATATCCTGGCCGCGCTGGATCAGATTCCCGGTGACTTCCGGGCGGCGGTCCTGCTGGTGGACGTCGAAGAGTTTGCCTACAAAGAGGCGGCCGACATTCTGGGAATTCCCATCGGCACCGTGATGTCCCGGCTGAGCCGTGGACGTAAGCTACTAAGGGAGCATTTAGCAGACGTGGCGCAATCGTATGGCATCGGGCGGACCGCAAAGGCCAAGCAATCATGAGTTCTCAACCGCCCAATTTCACACCTGACCAGGACCCCAACAACCGGCTACGGCAGGCCGTGCGCGGAGCGGCGGCTCCCCCGCATCTGCAAGTGAAGATCCGGCAACAGCTGGACCAGGTGCGTCAACGTAAGGCCACCGCCCTCTGGGCGCGTCCCTGGGTGCCGGTGGCGGCGCTGCTGGTGGTGGGCGTAGCGGGAGGCCTGATGTACCGCTCCGGCCATCGCACATTGCCGGTTGATCCGCAGGAGGTGGAATCGGCCGCCTTGCTGAGTAACGTCTCGCACACCATGCGCCCCGGCTTGGATGATCACCTGCACTGCTCTGTCTACGGCGGCAACCCGGTGCCGGACCGCATGCCCGCCCTGGCTGAAGCGATTCAGGATTTGCCGCCCCAGTTCCATGAACTGCTGGCCGCCGTGCAACGCCACATCCCGGAACAGTTCTGGATCTACTCCGCGCACGAGTGCCTGCGCAGCGGCCGGAAGTTTGTCCATTTGCAGTTGAAGACCGACTCCCAACTGCTGTCAGTGATTGTCACCCGCCGTGGCGTGGACGAGTCGTTTGTGCGGGACAAGATCATCCCCTCCCTTGCCGGGTCCGGGACTTCAATCTACCAGGCCAAAACACTCCGCTTCCAGATGGCAGCCCTGGAAACCCGCGACTACCTGGCTTACGTGGTCTCCGACCTATCAGAGCAGCAGAATCTCGACCTGATGGCCGCCATGGCCCCCGAAATCCGGCTGGCGCTCCAAAAGCTGGAAAGCTAACTCGCGGCGGGGAGATGGCCGGCGAATCTGGTAACTCACCTCAGTAAATTCGGACAAGAAATGTCCACAGTCCTCTCAAGGGCGCGGAAACTGGACGATAAGGTGGCCTTAGGGGGGGGAGATGCCACTCAAACGCACGTCCTCAAGTTCACAACCTGCCCGGCAGGCTGCGCCCAGTAGTTTCTCGCTGAGCCGTCTCAGCATCGGTTCTCAACTGTTATTAAGCTTTGCCACGATCCTGATGATGGCGCTGGCTGTCGGGGGCATTTCTCTCATCAGCCTCCGCACCCTCGGCGATAGCCTGCGGCGCGTCGTTGATGTAGATGCGCGTAAGGCCGTCCTTGCGTCCCGCGTCGAATCCCTGTTGGCCGACCAAGCCGGTCACCAACGCGGGGTGGGAATCCGGGTTGTGATGAAAGACCCGGCGGGAGTGCAGCGCTACGCCGACCAGTTGCGAGGCACCATGGAGGAGATTGATCAGCGGCTGAGGGAAATCGAGCCACTGATCTATTCTGCTCAAGGACGTGCGCTGCTGGGCAACCTGCGCGCCTCCCTGGCCCCTCTGCCGGACCTCCAAGCCCGCTTGTACCACCTGGCGGGCCTCGGGACGGTGGATTCCGCAGCGGTGGAGCCGCTACTGGACTTTCAGCGGGACCAACTGCTCCCACCCACTCTCCGCGCCCGGCAAGCGGCAACCAAGCTGATGGAGTACCAGGCCGAGGTGATGGCCCTCACCCGCCAGCACGCCGAGGAGGAGATTCGCCGCAGCCAGTGGCTGACACTGGGTGCCCTGCTGGTTGCTGTGGCCTTTGGGGCCGTGGTGGTTTTGCTGGTCCGCAGCATCAACCGGCGTCTCCGGCAGATCACCGGCCAACTGTCAGAAAGTTCCCGCCAGACGGCGGAGGCAGCGGCCCAGATCTCGTCCGCCAGCCATGCGCTGGCCCAAGGGGCGTCGGAACAGGCCGCCACCGTCGAGGAAACCACGGCCGCCACCCAGGAGATCCGCGCCTTGGCCGAGAAAAACGACAGCTGCAGCCGGGAAACGGCGCAGCTGGTGAAGAGCTCTGAAACCCGTTTCAGTGTCGCCAGCCTTTCACTGGAGCAGTCCGTGGCGGCGATGAGCGACATCCATGCCCAAAGCGCTAAGATTTCGAAGATCATCAAAGTGATTGATGAGATTGCCTTCCAGACCAACATCCTGGCTCTCAACGCGGCGGTGGAAGCGGCCCGCGCCGGGGAGGCCGGAGCAGGGTTTGCCGTGGTCGCCGCCGAAGTACGCAATCTCTCTCAGCGGTGCGCCCAGGCAGCGCACGACACGACGGCCCTGATTGAGGAGTCGATCACCAAGGCCAAGGACGGCAAGGTGAAGGTGGACCATGTGGCCAGCGCGCTTGAAGGGCTGATTGCGGAATCCGCCGCCATTGCCCGGTTGGTGACAGAGGCCACCAGCAGCCGTCAAAGCGAAAAAGAGACCTTGGCCCGTATCGCCCAAGCCATCAGCCAGGTCGATACCCTCACCCAACGCACCGCCGCCAGCGCCGAGCAGGGTGCCGCTTCCGCCTCCGAGTTGAACGCTCAGTCAGACTCATTCCTGGATCTGGTGGGGACGCTGGAACAAATGGTGGGTGTCGAGGCTGCTTAGGCCACAGAGACTCCACTTGGTCGAACTCGCCGGTCGAGGAGGCAGTCTTCGCTACCCTGGAAGAAAGGGAGCGAAGCTTTGAAGAAAGTACTGGTGGTAGGTGGTGGCCTTTCCGGCCTCAGTGCCGCCTACCAACTGGAAAGAGATGGCGCCCAGGTCACGCTGATTGAGCGGGAAGCGCGACTGGGCGGGTTGCTGGAAACCCGGCTGGTGGATGAGTGCCTGATCGAAGCCGGACCGGACAGTTTCCTCGCCGCCAAACCTGCCGCCCTGGAGTTGATCACTGAGCTTGGTCTGGCCGACCAAGTGATTTCCTCCAACGACCACGCCCGCCGCACCTACCTGTGGAAGAGTGACCGGCTGATCCCCATGCCCGAAGGGCTGGTGATGATGGCCCCCAGCGACATGGCGGCGCTGGCCACCACCCCGTTGCTGTCGCTGGCGGGGAAAGCCCGCGCGGCCCAGGAGCTGCTCCGCCAGCCGCCACCGGAGCCCCTGCCGGACCGTTCCATCGGCGCTTTCGTCCGCGATCACTGGGGCGACGAGATCGTCAACTATCTGGCCGAGCCGCTGCTGACCGGCGTCTTCGGCGGCGACGTCGACCGGCTGAGCATCCAGCAGGTCCTGCCGCGCTTTGTGAATCTGGAAGCCCGCTACGGCAGCGTCACTCGCGGCTTGATGGCCGAGCCTCGCGCGCCGGAAGCCGGGTCCTTGTTCCGCAGCCTGAAAGGCGGTCTGGAGACGCTGGTGACCGCGCTGAACGGCCGCATCGCCGCCCGGCGAGTCCAGGCGACGGCTCAGCAAGTCGAAAAGACCGCCACTGGCTGGCGAGTCCAAGTCCTGCCGCCTGATGGTCCGCCGGAATGGCTGGACGCGGATGCCGTGGTGCTGGGCCTCCGCACTTGGCAAGCGGCCTCGCTGGTGGAGACGCTGGATGCGGACCTGGCGGCGCTGCTGACGCGAATCGACTACTCATCGGCCGTCACGGTGGGCTTCACCTGGCCGCTGGAGGGCTTTCCACATCCGCTGAATGGCTTCGGCTTCCTGGTGCCGCAAGTGGAACGCCGGCATCTGGTGGCCTGTACCTGGGTAGGCACCAAGTTTTCGCACCGCGCCGGTCCCGGCAAGGCCCTGGTTCGCGCGTTCCTGGGTGGTGATCGCTGGTGTGCGGCATCCGATCAAGAGATTGTGGCCGCCGTTCGCGAGGACCTGGCGGTGATCATGGGCGTCACCGATCCGCCGGTGGGCATCTCCATCGCCCGGTGGCCCCGCTCGATGCCGCAGTATTTCGTTGGGCATCAGCAATGGCTGGCTGCGCTCCGCCAGCAGGAGGCACGGCACCCCGGGCTGGTCCTGACCGGTAACTACTTGGAAGGCATCGGCATTCCTGATTGCATCCGGATGGGGCGCGGAGCGGCAAAAAGGGCGCTGGCGGCGTGACCAAGGCTCTGGTAGCCCATTCCCGCCCCAATTGATGCTTCTGTAACCGGCAAACTCGCATACTGTGGTGATATGCGAGCTCTACTCTTGCTGGCGACTTGCGCGGCCCTGTCCGTCGCGGGTGAGGATGAGGCCAAGCGTCTGCGGGCGGCCACCGAAACGATCACCGAGATGATGGGTACCAGCGACCGCGCCGTGCCCCAGGAGATCCTGGACAACTCCACGTGCGCGGCCGTGATCCCGGGCATGAAGAAAGCTGGCTTTATCGTCGGCGGCCAGTACGGCAAAGGCTTCCTCACTTGCCGCAATGACAATGGCACCGGCTGGAAGTCCCCGGCCGCCATCCGGATTGAGGGCGGCAGTGTGGGCCTTCAGATCGGCGGCGCGGAAACCGACGTGATCCTGCTGGTGAAGAGCCGGCGCGGGGCGGAGAAGCTGATGTCGAGCAAGTTCACGCTGGGTGGCGACGTCACCGCCGCCGCCGGTCCAGTGGGCCGCGAAGCGAACGCGCAAACCGATCTGCAGATGCGGGCGGAGATCCTGTCCTATTCGCGTTCGCGCGGCGTGTTTGCGGGTATTTCGCTGGAAGGTTCGACGCTGCGCGAAGATGCCAAGGCGAATGCGGAGCTCTATGGCGCGGCTCGCTCGTCCAAGGAGATTCTCTCCACGCCCGGTGCCACGCCGGAGGTGGCGAAACCATTCGTAGCCGCGCTGACGAAGTACTCTGGCCGTTTCGGGAAGCGCTAACGGTTTAAAGCGTCAGCACGCCGCGCATCACGGGCACCACGCTGCCGCCGACATCAATGCCTTCCGCACCCGCCTCGCCGTGCACCAGGATGTGCAGCAGGCTGCGCCGCCCCATCTTGACGCCTTGCTCGCTCACTAGGCGCGTTCCGGCCGCAGTCGGGGCCAGGCCGTGGTGCATCATGAAAGCCGCCAGGGGTCCGGTGGCGCTGCCGGTGGCGGGATCCTCCACCACGCCATGCTCCGGCGCGAACATCCGGGAGTAGGCACCGGTGGCGGTGGGCGTAAAGACGAAAAAACAGACCGGGTCCAGGCCAGCCCGCAGGTCTCGCAGGCGGGCGGCGTCGGCCATGGCGCGGTCCACGGTCTCCTGGTCTCGCACTGCGACG